>DATNMW010000158.1:0-8546 GCA_035602155.1 Bryobacteraceae bacterium
CCTCCTAAACGGTAACGGAGGCGCGCGAAGCTTGGCTCAGGCGGTTTGGAAATCCGCCGTCGAGTGCAAAGGCATAAGCCAGGTTAACTGCGAGACCTACAAGTCGAGCAGATGCGAAAGCAGGCCTTAGTGATCCGGTGGTTCTGTATGGAAGGGCCATCGCTCAACGGATAAAAGGTACGCCGGGGATAACAGGCTGATCGGAGTCAAGAGTTCACATCGACGCTCCTGTTTGGCACCTCGATGTCGGCTCATCGCCGGCTCGTTGCAGAGGCGCCCCGAACCAACCTCTTATGTTCCAGTTGTCGCGCCAGAGGCATAGCTGGGTAGCGAAGCTCGGTAGGATAAACGCTGAATGCATATAAGCGTGAAACCTTCCTCAAGATGAGATCTCCCAACCGTAAAGGTAATAAGAGCACTGGTAGACTACCAGTTTGATAGGACGGGTGTGTAAGCGCAGTAATGCGTTGAGCTGACCGTTACTAATTGCTCGTTCGGCTTGACCATAAAATTTGCAGTAAGCACAAAGTAGGACAGGCTTTAGCCTGTCATGAAGCGCCGCCCGTCAAATATTCAATCCCGATCTTCTGGGTGATTATAGCGAGAGGGACCCACCCGTTCCCATCCCGAACACGGCGGTTAAGCCTCTCAGCCCGATTGTACTGCACGCGCGAGTGTGTGGGAGAGTAGGAAGTTGCCCGGTTTAAAACAAGAAGCCTCCGAGAAATCGGAGGCTTTTTTGTTGCGCCGTATTTTGGCAGCTTAAGGGCCGCGTAAGTTTGGCCGGCGATTTCGGCGTAAGCACAACGTGCGGCACAAGCATATATAATGGTCCTATACACGAGGACGCCGATATGCCTTCCACGCAACCGCGCGGCGCAGCGCCGCGGGGCGAAACCATCAATCTCCGCGCCACGCCGAAGCAAAAAGAACTGATCGACCGGGCAGCCGGGGCGCTAGGCCGCAGCCGATCCGATTTCATGCTGGAAACTGCGTGCCGGGGGGCCGAAGCCGTGCTGCTTGACCGGCGTTATTTTACCCTGTCCACAGACCCATTCAAGAAAAAGGCTATGCTCGATCGTCCGCCGAAGAATAATCCGCGGTTGCGGAGGCTGCTCGAAACCAAAGCGCCGTGGGAGCGATGAAGTCCGCGACTGGCGCGATTGACCCACCGGAAAAGTTATCGGCGGACCATGATTTATCCGCGTTCGATTCCGGCGAACCCGTGCTGGACGACTGGCTCCGCCGCCGCGCGCGTCAGAATGAGGAGAGCGGCGCATCGCGCACCTATGTTGTATGTGTCGGGCGCGGGTGGGCGGCTACTACACCCTCGCTGTCGGCGCTATCGCCCATGTGGAAGCTCCCGGCCGCATCCGGCGGAATATGCCTGACCCGGTGCCTGCCATGGTTCTTGGCCGCCTCGCGGTCGACAAAGCTCATCAGGGCCAGGGTATCGGAACCGGGTTGCTGCGCGATGCCGTGCAGCGCACGATGCAGGCTGCGGATATCGCCGGCATCAGGACGATCTTGGTGCACGCGATCTCGGAAACAGTGAAGCGCTTCTACGAAAGATACGGCTTTGTTGCCTCCCCCGTCGATCCCATGACGGTGATGATCACTGTTGCGGAAGCCGCTCAAATATTAGGAACCTCAATAGACCATCACCGCTTCCGCTGCCTTGCCCGAATAAGCCGCGATCCGCGTCCCCTTCGGCAGCCGCACTGGATGCAAGAAGTAGTAAGTCCGCTTCCACTCCGGGCGCCAGTTGCGAATCCAGATAAGCCGCTCCACGGCGCCGTCCGGCTCGTAAGCCGTGACCTCGAGCGACTCGCCCGCCACCAGCCTCACCGGACGCAGGCCGGACAATTCGGCGGGCGCCGAAAGCGTCAGCGCCGCGCCACTCGTGACAGTCAGTTCGCGGCCGACCGGCTGCGGCTTCGTCTCCGCGCTGAAATGCGGCGCCGCCGGCAAGTAGATATCGTCGCCCTTGGGCGCGCCGCCCTCCACCCAATTCACGATCATGTCGATCTCGATCTGCGACAAACTAGGATCGCCGCGAAACTCGCCCACGCCTTTCACGGCGCCCCACGGCGGCATACGGCGCGCCAGCACCTCGTCCCGGATGGCCTTGGCCCACGGCCTTGCGTCGTCGTAGGTCTCGAGCGACATGGCCGCGCCGCCTTCGCGATGGCAAATCACGCAGTGCCTGTTCACGATCCGCGAGATCTCCTGCGTCCACAGCAGCTTGGTCGTGATGGTGTCGTGCGCGAAGGCTGCCGGCGCCACGACGAGCGCCGCGACCATCACGGCCCTCCGCGTCATATCACTTCCCCTCTCACCAGGTCCGCATAAGTTTCCCGCGCCCGTATGGTGCGGAACGTATCGCCCTCGACCAGTATCTCCGGCGCGCGCGGCCGCGAGTTGTAATTCGACGACTGCACGAATCCGTACGCCCCCGCCATCTCCACCGCCAGATAATCGCCCGGGGCGGCGTTCGCCATCTTGCGTCCGCGCGCCAGAAAGTCGCCCGTCTCGCAGACCGGCCCCACCACGTCCGCGACGATCTCCGGCCGGCCCGTCTTGCGTAGCGGAATGATCTCGTGGTGCGAACGGTAAAGCGCAGGCCGGATCAGGTCGTTCATGGCCGCGTCCACGATCACGAACTCCTTCCCCGCATTCTTCTTGCGGTACAGCACGCGCGTCAGCAGCACGCCCGCGCGCCCCACGATGGAGCGCCCTGGCTCGATCGTCACCCGCAATCCGCGCCCCTGCAGCTTCGCCCGCACCTGCGCAACGAAACCGCGGATCTCGGGCGCCTGCTCATGCGCCTGATACGCCACGCCCAACCCGCCGCCCAAGTCGAAATGCCTTATGTCGAAGCCCCGCGCACGCAGCCGTTCCACCAGCGCCAGCACGCGGTCGATGGCTTCCAGTATCGGGTTGGTGTCCATCAACTGCGATCCGATATGGCAGCTTACGCCTTCCGCCGCCAGGTTCGGCAAATCCCGCGCGCGCTCATAAACAAATTCCGCCTCCCCAATGTCGATGCCGAATTTGTGTTCGCGCAGGCCCGTGGAAATGTACGGGTGCGTGGATGCGTCCACGTCGGGATTCACCCGCGCAGCGAACCCGGCCTTCACCCCGCGCCGCGCGGCCAGCGCATCGATCAGCACCAGCTCCGGCTCGGACTCGCAATTGAACATGTGGATGCCGCTTTCGAGCGCGTAATCGACCTCACCGGCCGTCTTGCCAACGCCCGAAAACACGACGCGCGCCGGGTCGCCGCCCGCCTGCATCACGCGGTACAGTTCCCCGCCCGAGACAATGTCGAACCCCGCCCCGGCCTTGGCGAGCAACGCCAGAATGGCTAGCGTCGAATTGGCTTTCACGGCATAGCAGACAGTGTGCGGCAGATCGCCCAGGGCTTCGTCGTAAGCGTGGTAATTTTCCAGAATGGCCGCGCTCGAATATACGTACGCCGGCGTGCCCGCCTGCTGCGCGATATCCGCCAGCGGCACGTTCTCGCAATAGAGATCCTGATTGGAGTAGTGGAACATATTTTCGACGGAGGGCGGCCAATTATGACCGCAGCCGCCTCTTAGGCGGCCAGAGCCGGCCGCGGGCAGGATTGCCCGCCCTCCCCAGACTGCGTCATTTCACCTTCAGCACCAGCAAAGTCTGGTCGTCGAACGGCGAGGTATTGAACCGGTCCAGATCCGCCAGAATCTCCGCCACAATCGCCTCCGCGGGCTGGTCGCATGTACGCAGCACCACCTGCGAGAGCCGATGCCGCCCATAATCGCGCCCCTCGGGACTCAGGTGATCGGTCACGCCATCGGAGTACAGCACCATGGTGTCGCCGCGATGCGCCTGGAACACCACCTCCTCGTATTCGCGCTCGTCCAGCAAGCCCAGCGGCACCCCCTCCACGCGCGGCTTCAGGATCTCGCGATTGCGGCACACCAGTGGCGGATTGCTGCCCGCGTTGGCCATCACGAACTGCCGGATAGCCGGGCTCCACAGCATCACCAGCAGCGTCACATAGCGCGCTTCCACCTTGCGCTCGATCAGCGCCTCGTTCAGCGCGCGCATCAGTTGCCGCGGATCGGTCCGCCGCGGCGCCAGCGATCGCAACAATCCGCTCACCAGCGCACCGTAGAGAGCCGCCGCCGCGCCCTTACCGCTCACGTCGCCGAAGGCCAGCACCGCGCGATGGTCCTGCGCCTCGAAATAGTCGTAGATGTCCCCGCTGATGCCGCGCGCCGGCCGCAATCCAGCGGCCAGCTCCAGGCCCTGGAAACCGGGATCTCCGGTGGGCAGCATCACGCTCTGCAGCTCGCGCGCGGCCTGCAGGTCTTCCTCCATGCGCCGCTCGCGGATGGCCAACTCTTCGTACAGCCGCGCGTTCTCGACCGAGCTGGCGATCTGCGGCGCCAGCAGCATCAGCATGCGCACATGATCGTCGGTGAAAAAGCCCACATGCTCGCTTTCCAGGTCCATCACGCCCGACACCCGATCCAGCGTCATCAGCGGAATCGCCACCTCCGAGCGAATGCCGGGGTGCGAAGCGATGTAGCGCGCGTCCTGGTTGGTATCCTGCACGCGTACGGGCGCGCGCTGTTCCACGGCCGCGCCGGTAATGCCTTTGCCCAACGGGATGTTATCCAGGTCCACGCGCTCGTCGTAGCGCATGCTGAAACGATGCCGCAACACTCTGCGTTCGGCGTCCACCAGCAGGATGTTGAACGCGTCGTAATTGATCAGGCCGCGCACGGTGCTGGCGATTTTATTCAGCAACTCGTCCACGTCCAGGATGGACGAGAATTCCTGCGAGATGGAGGCCAGCGCCTTCAACGTGCGGTTCTGCCGCTCGACGCGCCAGTACAGCCGCGCGTTATCGATGGAGATGGCCACGCGCGCCGCGATCAGCCGCAACAGGGCGCGGTCGTGTTCCGTATAGGCGTTGGGCCGCGTCGACTGCATGTCGATCACGCCCACCAGCTTGCGGCGCGCAATCATGGGCACGGCCAGCTCCGTGCGCACCGCTTCCACGGCGTTAAGATAGCGCGGGTCGCTGCGCACGTCCGCCACCAGCACCGGCTCGCGGGTTAGCGCGGCTGCGCCGGTAATGCCCTGGCCCAGCGGGATCGACCAGTTCTGCACCACCTCTTCGCGATGGCCCAGCGCGTAGCGAATGCGCAGTTCGCGGCGCTTCTCGCTGTATAGCAGGATGGCCAGCAATTCGCCGGGGATCACGCGCTTCACGATCTCGGAAACGTTGGCTAGCAGTTCGTCCAGATCCAGCGTCTGGGAAGTGACCGTCGACACCTCCAGCAGAAAATCCAAAAGCTCGGATCGCTCGCGAAACCGCACGGCTTTGCGCGTGGCAGTCATTTTCCCGCTGTCTCCACAATCTTCACGCTGGCGCTAGCGCCCACGCGGCTAGCCCCGGCCGCCACCATGGCGCGGAAATCGTCCAGCGTGCGAATGCCGCCCGCTGCCTTAACACCCATGCGCGGCCCCACGGCGTGCCGCATCAGTACGATATCCTGCACCGTCGCGCCCGCCGGTCCGAAACCCGTCGACGTCTTCACGAAGTCGGCGCCGGCCCCCTGCGCCAGTCCGCAGGCCGCGATCTTCTGCGCATCGTCCAGCAGCGCCGTCTCCAGAATGACTTTTACAATAGCGTTTGCCTCGTGGCACACCCGCGTCACCGCCTGGATATCCAGCTTCACCGTGTCGAAATCGCCCGACCGCAAAGCGCCAACGTTGATCACCATGTCGATCTCGCGCGCCCCCGCGCGCAACGCCGCCGCCGCTTCGGCCACCTTGGCTTCAGTCGATGTCGCGCCCAGCGGAAACCCCGCCACCGTGCAAACCTTCACCGCCGTTCCGGCCAACTCGTTCGCGGCCAGCGGCACCCAATAAGGATTGATGCAAACCGTGGTGAAGCCGTATTGCCGCGCCTCGCCGCATAGTTTGACGATATCCGCGCGTGTCGCTTCCGGGCGCAGCATGGTGTGATCGATCAGCGACGCGACACCGCTAGCTGACACGCGCGGCTCAGCAACCGCTGCCGAGCCGCGACCATCGCCTACCGAGCCGCGACCATCGCCTACCGAGCCGCGACCGTCAGGGAGCGGTTCCGCCCCCCGGCTATACTCCCGCTCAATCCGCGCAATCTTCTCCACGCGCGCCGCATGCCTGCCGCCCGCGAACGGAGTCTCCAGCCACGTGCGCAAAACGTCTTCCGCCTGGCCGCCCGTCAGCAGCCGCGCGCCCAGCGTCAGCACATTGGAATCGTTATGCTCGCGGCTATTGCGCGCCGATGCGCGATCGTAACAAAGCGCCGCCCGGATCCCGGAAACCTTGTTCGCCGCGATTGACGAACCGATGCCCGCGCCATCGATGATGACCCCGCGCCGCGCTTCTCCGCGAGCCACCAGTTCGGCCACCTTCTGCGCGATATCCGGGTAGTCGGCTGGCTTTTCGTCCACTACGCCGACGTCGCGCACCTCCAGCCCCATTCCCGCCAACAAGGGCTTCAAAGCTTCCTTCAAACGGTATCCGCCATGGTCTGCACCCAGCGCCACGATCCGCCCGGGCGGCGTAGCGGGTGCAGTCTGGCCCTCGCACAACTCGATGATCCGAATCGCACGCGCTTCCGCCAGCTCGCGCGCGGAGGGCGTGAATATCGCCCCCGCCGGCACGCGCAACTCGCCGGACCGCGGCACATCTTCTGAGGTCACCCAGCGCATGAATCCAAAACCGTCGTAAAATTCGTAAAGACCATTGTAATGAAACCTTGCGCCTGGCCGCTCCTTTTCGTGCTCGCCGTTACGCTGTGCGCCCACCCCATGGGCAACTTCAGCGTAAGCCACTACGCCCACATCGAGGTAAGCGGCGGCGGCGCGGAAATCCGTTATGTGCTCGACCTCGCCGAAATCCCCAGTTTCCAACTGTTGCAGCAATGGGGATTGAGCGTGGATAGCCCGCGCAACCTGCTGGATGCGAAAGCCCAAGCCCAAGCCCGCGAATGGGTACGCAACCTCACGCTCGCCTACGATGGACGCACCGTTTTACCGCGCTTCGAAGACGCCGCACTGGCCATCACTCCCGGCGCGGGCGGATCCCCGGTGATGCGCATCACCGCCACTCTGAAGCTGGCGGTTGCCGCTGGGTCGCTGTCCTATGAAGATCGCAATTATCCCGACCGCGCGGGCTGGAAAGAGGTGGTAGTCAGCGCGGGGCCTGGCGCATCCATCGAGCGCTCCAGCCAGGACGAAACCGACCGCAGCCAGGCGCTCACCGCGTATCCCGCCGACCCGACGGTGGCGCCGCCGCAAGATTTGAAAGCCTCGGTCGATTGGATATCCGCCAGTCCTATAGTTGCCAGGAAATCGCCGCCGAAGATCGTGCCCGTCCCCAGCGCCGCCGCCCGCGGCACCTCCCCTGTACCGCCGCAGCCCTCCGCCCCGGGAACCGTGGTGCGCGGCGATTTCCTATCGCGCCTGCTGCATCGCGGCGATATAGGCCTCGGGCTGATCCTGCTGGGAATGGCGGTCGCATTCGGACTGGGATGCATGCACGCGCTTTCGCCCGGCCACGGCAAAACCATTGTGGCGGCCTACTTGGTGGGCAGCCGCGGCACCTTTAAGCACGCCATTTTCCTCGGCGGCATGGTGACCTTCACCCACACCATCAGCGTGTTTTTCCTGGGACTGACTACGCTGTTCCTTTCCCAATACGTTCTGCCGGAGAAAATATTTCCAGTGCTGGGCGCGATCTCCGGCCTCTCGATTGTCTGGATCGGCGGCATGATGCTGTATAAGCGCGCGCAGCGGTTGCGCCAATCACAACCCCATCATCACGATCATGGCCACGCCCATGGCCACGACCATCATCATCACGATCACGAGCATGGCCCGCACACTCACTCCCACGTGCCGGAAGGCGACATCACCCTGGGCAGCCTGATGGCGCTGGGTGCGAGCGGCGGACTGGTTCCGTGCCCTTCCGCGCTGGTGTTGCTGCTCAGCTCGATCGCCCTGGGCCGCGTGGGCTTGGGCCTGCTGCTTCTGGTCGCCTTCAGCTCCGGTCTGGCTGTGGTGCTGATGGGAATCGGCGTGCTGGTGCTTTATGCCAAGCACTTCCTGCCGGATAGCCAAGAAACCGCCGCCCATCCGGCGTTCCGCATCATCCCGGTGCTCTCCGCGGCGTTGATCGTCTGCATCGGTCTCCTGATGACCGGCGTATCGCTCGGCTGGATTCAACCCAATCGCCTCGCCGGCTGATGCTGGAAGATCTCACGGGTGGATATTTCCGTTACACAGTCCCGGCGTCGCCGCCGGCAAAATATCGGCGTCCCGCGCGATCCAGACATACAGCGTCGGCAGCAGGAAAACACTCAGCATCAGTACGGCCATTAGACCGCCGACAATTACGATGGCAAATGGCCGCTGAGAATCGGAACCTATCCCATGTGAGGTGGCCGCCGGCACCAGGCCCAGCGACGCCACCAGCATGGTCATCAAGATGGGGCGAAA
>DATNMW010000159.1:0-9992 GCA_035602155.1 Bryobacteraceae bacterium
TCGGGGGCTAGGCCGTTCGCTAGTGGCCCGTGTGGCCTCCGTAGGCGAGGCTCGCAGCATGGCCCCCACCAGTCGGGCGGAATTGACGCCCGCAGGTGGTTAGCATGACCCGGCCATTTGCCGTACCATTTTAGGGAAGACGCCTCGGGAGGAAGCTTCACTGCCAAAATGGCCTTACTAACAATAGTGCGTGAGCGGGATAAACGTCTCGAAGCACGGGTTACGCCAGATCAAAAAGAACTGATCGAGCGCGCCGCGTGTGTTCAAGGCCGGACGGTAACTGATTTTATGGTCAGCGCTCTGCAGGAGGCAGCAAGGCAAGCCATTGCGGACCGCACCGTCTGGAAGCTTGCTCAGGAGCAGCAGAAGGTTTTCGTCGGCGCTCTAACGACTCCGCCGGGGCCGAACCAAAAGCTGCAGGAAGCCTACAAGCGGTTCCAGGAATACAAAGCATCCGTTCACCGCTAAAGCCGTTGCCCCAACTTTCCAATCAAACCCTTCGGCCCGCAACACAACCTGCCAAACTTCGGTTGTGGCCACGAAGCGTTGGACCGCTATTTTCACGGGCGCATCAGGAAAGACGTCGAGGCAAGAGTCGCCGCTGCTTTTGCGATGGCGGACGGCCCGGAGGTTCTCGGTTATTACACGCTTTCCGCGCACAGCATTGAGCGGAGCGCCCTGCCGGAGGGAGTCGTCAAAGAAACTGAAACTGCCTCAGTACCCACTCATCCCCGCCACGCTAATGGGGAGGCTCGTTGTGGATCTGAGGTACCAGGGCCGGCGCCTCGGCGAGATTCTTCTGAATGGATGGGCTGGAGCGCAGCTACGTTCATTCAAGTCAGGTAACCTCGTTCGCAATCGTGGTAGACGCGAAGGAAAAGGCGTAGAGTTACCGGCGATACGGATTTCTGCGGTTGCCACAGGGACTACGGATGTTCATTCCAACGGAGACCATAAGAATCTGATCGGCTCCCCGCCGCGGTAAGCCACCCGGGCGCGACAGCGCGGAGTGTTCTGGCTGTGTCGAAAGGTAGTTCTGCGACGCAAGTCACTGCTTGTCCGCCGGCAGCTCATCCAACAACCGCGTGTATACCGCATTGGTCCAGCCGAAGCCGGCTTGGTTCGACTGGTAGCCGAAGCGAATGCTGCTGCTATCGGTGCCGCGGCGCACCACATCGTACTTCTCCACAATGAAGCCAACCTTGAGGTACTCGTCGCGCACCAGCGACAGGAACTCATTCGAAATGCGGTCCGCATCGGCGCTGAACCCGTAACGGCGCAGCCCTTCGATCGCGATCATCTCCAGCGGCGCCCAACCGAATGGCAGGTCCCATTGGTTGCCGCTCTCGAAGGTACTGGTGGCCAAGCCGCCGGGCCGTTCGAATTTCGCCACGTTCCTCTCCACGGCGGCCGCTTGTTCCTTGGTGGCGATGCCGGCCCACAGCGGATAGAACGTGGTCAGGAACGGGTACCGCCGTACGGTCTTATGCGCGAAGTTGTAATCGTAGTAAAGGCCGTCCTGCGCGTCCCACATCAGCCGGTTGATCGTTGCCGCGCGATCGGCTGCCCGCTTCCCCCAGGTAACCGCTTCGGCTTCTCTGCCAACGATTGTCAGGATCTCGGCCGTCTGGCGCTCCATCAAATAGAGCAGCGAATTCAGGCACACGGGATCGTAATGGATGATATCCACGCTGAAAGGGCCGAACCGGTTGGATGGGTCGAAGCCGGACTCGCGCATCGAGCGGTCGCCTTTATAGAATAGATCGGTAAGTACGTCTCTCTTCCTGTCGAAGAATTCCCCCACTTCGTAATCGGCAACCTTCTGTGTGCGGTAATATTCCTTGACGCGGTCGTAGTGAGTCAGTCCCTGGGCGTCGCGCTCGGCGGACACCGACTCGGGCGCAGGGCCGTCGCCCAAATCGTAGTAGCGCGACAAGCCGGTGCTCGACGTAAGATGCGGTTCGCTGGTCCAGAAACGGTAATAGGATTCAACGGCGGGTACGGCGTCCGCCAGCCACTTACGATCCTTGTTCTGCTGGTAGACGCCCAGTAACATCTGAGTCAGAAAGGGCGGCTGCGAGCGCGTCAGGTAGTAAGTGCGATTGGCGTTCAGGATCTTTCCATAATTGCGGATCTCGTACAGGAAATTGTCAGCCATGTCCTTGGCCAGCGCGACCTCGTTGTCGCGCAGCAGGCCAAGCTGGATGAAATAGCTGTCCCACCCGTACATTTCATTGAAGCGCCCGCCGGGTACGACGTAAGGCCGCGGCAGGTACAGCAGGCCTTGCTCCTTTATCGCCGCAAGATCCGCCGGCAACATCCGGATTTCGATCTTTTCAAAATCGCCCGGCGCCATGTCGCGCCGCAACTGGCCTTCGATGACCCGCGCGTCCTCTCTTGCGGGAACGTAAATGGGCCAGCGGCCATTGGGCAATGGTTTGAACTTGGGATCGACGGCGGCCGTCGCCAGGTTGCGGTTCGACCGCGTCAGCACGCCCCACATCTTGCGGATGTAACCCTGAATCGGCTCTGGCTGCTGCTGGGGGGCCGTTTGGGCGGCGAGTGCCGCCACAAGCAGGGCCGACAAGGCGGAGCGGAAATACCGTGTATGTTGGCGCAAGAAACAGTATATTACTTTAAGCCATGCTTATCGGAACGATTCTTGCCCTCTTCGCCGCAATGTTTGCGGCCGCGCCTGCACGTGCCACTCCGGCGGACGCCTCCGTCACCGTACGAGCCGAGCGCCTGAGCGATCAGCCCGTACTGAAACCCTCCCCGCCGCCGTGGATGGTAGCCGGCGCATTCAACCCAGCCGCAATCGTGCGGGACGGGAAGACGATATTGTTTTTCCGCGCGCGTGACGCGCGGGGCACGTCGCGCATCGGTTATGCCGAATCCGCGGACGGCCTGCACTTCAAGATCGATCCGCAGCCAGTCCTGGAGCCTGCCGCGCCATACGAGCGCGGCGGCGGAGTCGAAGATCCGCGCGTGCTGCGCATCGGTACGATTTATTACATGACCTACACCGGCTACAACCGGCACGACGCGCAACTATGCCTGGCAACCTCGACGGACCTGCGCCACTGGCGCCGGCATGGCGTGATTCTGCCAGCGTACCGAGGCGCGTGGGTAACGGGATGGACCAAGTCGGGAGCCATCGTGCCGGAGCGCCTCAATGGCAGATGGTGGATGTACTACTTGGGCACACGCCGCGATCCCGACGGGAAGGATCGCGACTATATGGGACTGGCCAGTTCGGAGGACCTGCTGCACTGGTCGGATGCCACAAAGCAACCGGTGCTCGACCGGCGGCCGGGGGCGTTCGACGATCGCGTGATGGAGCCTGGGCCGCCGCCGCTGGTGACCGGCGCGGGCATACTGCTGCTCTACAACGGCGCCAACGACAAGCTGGTCTATGGCCCTGGCTGGATCTTGTTTGACAAAGCCGATCCGCGGCGAGTGCTGGCGCGTTGCGAAAAGCCATTCATGCAGCCGAGCTTGGTGTGGGAGCGCCTGGGGACCGTACCGAACGTGATTTTCCTGGAAGGCGCGGCGGCGCGATCGGACGACCCGCTCGACTTGACCGGATATTATGGCGGCGCAGATCGATATACAGGCGCGATGCGCATCCGGATCGGCGTGCGATAAAGACAGCGCAAGACGGCCCAGGCGATTTGGAGTATGCTGAAACAAAACCAAACGACGTGAACAAACGAACTTTCCTGAGACTGCTGTCGGCCGGCATCGGAAGCCCGCGTATCGCGCGTCTTTCCGCCTGGGCGGCCACCCGGAAGCTAACCAACTGGGCGGGCAACGTCACCTACAGTACCGACCGGCTGCGCGAGGCTGCTTCGGTCGAGCAGATCCAGTCCTTTGTGCGGTCGCAGGAAAGATTGAAGGTGCTCGGCACACGCCACTGTTTCAACTCCATCGCGGACAGCCGGTACAATTTGCTTTCGCTGAAACCAATGCACGAGGCAGTTGCGCTAGACCCCACGGCGCGCACGGTGACGGTGGATGCGGGCATCTCGTACGGCCAGCTTTGCCCGTACCTGGACGGCAAGGGTTTCGCGCTGCACAACCTGGCTTCGCTCCCGCACATCTCCGTCGCCGGCGCTTGCAGCACGGCTACGCACGGATCGGGCGAGAAAAACGGCAACCTGGCGACCGCCGTATCCGGCCTCGAAATCGTCAACGCGGCCGGCGACGTGGTGAAACTCTCACGCACCAACGACAGCCCTGCCTTCCGTGGCGCGGTTGTGGGACTGGGCGCTCTCGGCGCGATCACTCGGATCACCCTGGATATTCAGCCCACCTATACGGTGCGGCAGTACGTGTATGAAGACCTGCCGCTGTCTCAAATGCAGGAGCACTTCGACGCGATTCAGGCCAGCGGCTACAGCGTCAGCCTGTTCACCGACTGGCAGAACCGGCGCATCAAAGAGGTCTGGATCAAAAGCCGCGACGGCGGCGGGCAGGCATTCGCGCCGCCTCGGGAGTTCTTCGGCGCCAAGCCGGCAAGCCGGAATCTGCATCCGATCGCCGAGCTTTCGGCCGAGAACTGTACCGCGCAAATGGGCATGCCCGGCGCCTGGTACGAACGGTTGCCGCATTTCCGTATGGGATTCACTCCCAGCGCTGGGAAAGAACTCCAGTCGGAATATTTCGTGCCTCGGCACAACGCGGTGGACGCGATTCTGGCAGTGGAGCGGCTTCGCAATCGGGTGACGCCGCTCCTGTTGATCTCGGAAATTCGCACCATCGCTGCCGACGATCTGTGGATGAGCACCTGCTACCGCCGGCCAAGCGTGACCATCCACTTCACCTGGAAGCCGGATTGGCCCGGGGTCAAGCGGCTGCTTCCCATCGTGGAAAGGGAACTCTCCCCATTTCAACCCCGCCCTCACTGGGGCAAACTGTTCACCCTGTCCCCGGCTGATTGCCGGTCAAGATATGAAAAGCTGGGGGAGTTCGTCGAACTGGCCGCGAAATACGATCCCAGAGGGAAGTTCCGCAACGACTTCCTGGACACCTACGTGTTCGCGCGCTAATTGGGGATCTCCGCGCCCCGCGCGTGTACGTGCAAACTCAACAAATCCGATTGCACCGGTACGCCGCCGCTCACTTTCACGCGCAGCAGGGCCTCAAACGGTGGAATCTGGCGCCGTGCCGACGGGCCCAGCCTTGAGATCAATTCGTCCAGGCGGGGTGCGCGGCAAACAAATTCGACGGCTGCCTGCGTGCCGAAAGTCGTGATCCCGGCCAGGATCAGCACGCGCCGGCTTGCATTCAAGCCGGAGGTGAGAGCTATCAACGCATAATCCTCGGTGATCTGTCCGTCGGATGCGAGATATGCTGCCTGCTCTGAAGCCGCGGGATGCAGGTTGGAAATCATCAGGTCGCCCTTGCGGGGAGTGGAGGGCTTGCGCGCGAATACGAAATCCTGGGTGCCGGGCAGTTCCCGCAGCGAGAGATTTTCCGATGGCGAGCCGATGAAAATTAGATTGCTGGTCTTGGCGTCGTCCCACGTCAGCAGTCTTCCCCGTTTGATGTGAATCTCATGCTTCAAACCCGTAAACACTTGGTCCAGATCGTGGACCGCCATCACCTCTCCCACGCCGGTGTAGTGATCCCGAATCGACTTGCCGGCGTCCACGGCCGGATTGAAATAGCGGAGACCCGTCTCCGGCCGGCCGACGAACTCCGCGTTGCTGTAAACCACCAAGGGGGCATCCGGACCACTGGCAAAGGCGCTCCAAAAGGCTTTAATCGCGGGTGCGGGCTGCTCGTTCCTGGCGGCGGGCAACGGGGCCACGAAACGGGTAGCAAACGCCACGGCTGCCAATGCCGCCGCCGCGCCGCTCACGATGGATATTAAGAACCACGAAAGCGGGTAAGAGCGCTGTTTGGTCGCGGGCGGAGCCGTCGGCACCGCCGTTGGCGCGGGAGTCTCCACCGGAGGCCGCACGTGATACGTGAGCGAATAGGCGCCTTTGGGGATCTCGATCACCAGGCGATCCGGCGCGCCCTCGCCGGCATAGTATTCAGCCAGCTTCGACCGTAGCCGGCCGGTCTGCACGCGCACAGTGGAATCCACGCGGGAATCGAAGTCGGCTGGACGGCCGAACACTTCGGTGGCGATCTGATACTCCTTCAAAGACGTACCCGGCGAGTCCAGCGAATGCTCGCCCAAATACTTGAGGAGTTTACACAGCGATTCCGATCCGTGCAAGATGGTGCTGCGGTTCAGCTTCTCGATTTGCGAGTGCAGCGCTTCTCGTTCGACGCTAGTGGCCCCGGTATCTCTCATTTAACGCGAGATTAACAACACCGCTAAGTCTATGCAAAACGGGAAGCGGAGTCAAGTAACAAGCGCGCCAGCCGCTCGCCCGCGGTTGCGAACGGCCCTGGCCGCGGCCCTCCCGCGACCAATTCCCCAACAGTCCAGTATAATAGAGCCACGTGCGTCTTACCGCTCTATTCGTGTTGTCGTGCGCCTTGGCGTACGCCGCCGACTCGGTGCAAGATCTGGAGGATCGCGGAGCGGCACTGAAGGCGAAGGGTGACGCCCTAGGCGCACTTGAGATCTATCGGCAAGCCGCCGGACTGGATCCGAAATCGGCGCATCTGCGCGACGAGGTGGGGTTTTTGCTGGCGGTGCTGAACCGCCGCGAGGAAGCCAAACAGAGCTTCCAGCAAGCCCTCGATTTGGACCCAAGGTTTGCGCCCGCGCAGTATCACCTGGGTGCGGTTTATTGGCTGGAGCAGAATCCGGGCCTCAGCATCCCGCACCTCCAGAGCGCCGCCGCCCTGGAACCGGGCAACTTCGAATACCAGTACAGGCTGGGGGAAGTCCTGAAATCGCAGGGCGAATTGGCCGAAGCACTGCCGCATCTGAAGGCCGCGGTGGCGGCGGATGGCAAACGCCCGGAAGCGTGGAACACCCTCGGGATGGCATTGCAAAATACGGGCGACCTGGGAGCCGCCGTGGACGCCTATCAGCATGCCGTAGACCTAAATCCCGCCGACCCCGACGCGCGCAACAACCTGGGTACCACGCTGGTGAAGACGCGCCGCGCGGACGAAGGCATTGCGCAATTTCAGAAGATCCTGGATGCGGACCCGTCATACAATATGGCGCGCGTCAATCTGGGGTTTGCCTGTATTCAGAAAGGCGACCTGGATAAAGCGGTGGAACAGTTGCGGGAGGCCATCCGCAGGGAGCCGGATCTGGCCGGCGCGCACTACGATCTGGGCGTCGCGCTGAAGAACAAGGACGATATCGAGGCGGCCAAGGCCGAATTGCAGCGATCCCTGGAACTGGACCCCAGTCTGGCAGAGGCGCACTATACGCTGGGTATCGCGTATTGGCAGACGGGCGCTTTCGACGATGCGGCCAAGGAGATGCAAGCCGCCATCGGCTTGCGTCCGGATTACGGACAAGCATATTTCATGCTGGGTACGGCGCTCAAGCAGAAGGGAGATCGCGCCGGCGCCGAGGCCGCGTTGCGCGAGGCGATCCGGTTGGACCCCGGCGACCCTGGACCTTACAATACGCTGGGCCAGTTGTTGCGGCAGAAGGGAGACTTGGAGGGCAGCAAGGCGGCCTTTGCCAAGGGTGAGCACGTGAAGCAGACGAAGGAGGCCGAGCTTGGCAGAATGCTGCAGAAGAAGGATTCGGCGATAAAATAGGCGCCAGGGAGAGCGCCGAATGCGATACGTTCTGGCAATTATCTCAGTGATCCCGCTGGTGGTTCCGGCGGCCCCAGCCCAGCAGAACCCCGGCATGAGCACTGCGTATACGCGCGCGATGACCGCCGTGAGCGAGATGGGCCGGTCAATCGTCGGGCCTGACGGCTCCTCGCGATCGCTGAAGCTCGAAGAAGGCGACGACCCGACTGTGATCGCGCATCCCGTTACCCCGCACGAGCCTTTACGCGCGGCACGCAAGGCAGCGGAAGTAGGCGAGCATCTGGCTAAGAAGAAACAGCATCAGGAGGCCATAGCAAAGTACCGGGAGGCGGTGGCCCTCGATCCTTTATACTTTGAGGCTTTGAACAACCTGGCGCTGGAATTTCAGGACACCGGCAAGCCGGATGAAGCCGAGCAGGTGTTCCGGCGCCTGATGCAATCGAACCCGGAGCACGTGCTGGCGTTTACGAATCTGGCCACATTGCTGAGCGGCCAAAAACGGTACGCCGAGGCTGAGGCTGTCGCGCGCCAGGCGATGAAGCTCCATAACTACTCGTTCAAGGCCAACTTCGTGTTGGGGGCGGTGCTGATTAGCCAGGGCAAGTGGAGCGATGAGGCCAAGACCAAACTGGAATACGCGCAGTTGAAATATGCGGAGGCTAAGTCGCTGTTGGAACATTGGCCGGACAAATCGGCGAGCAATTAATTTGGGGATTTGGGTGCGAGGTTTCGGTCAGGGCAAATGGCGCGGTGCGGCCAGATCTCGCCCCACATTTATTCGTACCGCAAAGCCGTAGCCGGGTCGATCGAGGAAGCCCGGTACGCAGGCAGCGCGCAAGCCACCGTGGCTGCAGCCATCAACACGGCGACCACGGCGAGCACCACGGCCGCATCCATGGAGGTGCCTTTCGCCCAACGGGAAAGCACCCCTTTGACCGCCAGGCTGAGTCCGGCGCCGCAGACCAAGCCGGCCCCCACGCTGATCGAGGTGGATGCGAACACCAGCCGCAGCACGTGCGTTCGGCCGGCGCCCAAAGCCATGCGGATGCCGAATTCGTTCGTGCGCTGGGCGACGATATAGGACACCACGCTATAGAGTCCCAACACGGAAAGCAGCAGAGCTAGAATGGCGAAGCCGCTGAATAGTGTGGCGACCAAGCGCTCCTGCGCCCACTCCGGTTGCCTTTCGACCCATTGCTCCAGGTTGCGCACGTTGCCAATCACCTGCTGGTCCGGGTTGACGGCATGTACCTGCGCGCGCACGGCCTGTAACACCGCGAGCGGTTCAACGCGCGTGCGCACCAGAATCTGGGTGAACATCGGCATCATCATGGTATAGGGCACGTAGACGGCCGGCTTCACCGGTTCCCGCAAGCCATCATCGCGCGCATCCGCGACCACGCCCACAATCTGTAGCCAGCCGTCGCTATTGGGGGCAGCCGAAGAATAAGGCGGCTCGCCCTTAAGCTGGGGCACGCGAATCTGCTGTCCGATGGCTTCGCCAAGCGGCCAATATTGGTGCGCCATGGTCTGGTTGACCAGCGCCAGCCGCGCGCCGCGCATGGTCTCCGCGGCGTCGAACATACGGCCCTGGAGCAAGGGAATGTGCAGCACCGTGAAATATTCGGGGCTGACGAAGTTGGTGCGCAACTCGCGCTCTTCCGGCACGGGCTTGCCCAGAATTTCGAAGTGCGTGTTCCAGCCGTTGCTGGGCGGCGTCGCGTTGGTGGAGATGCCGGCGGAAATCACGTCGGGCATGGCCGCTATCCGCTGGCGTAGCTGCTCGAAGAACTGCGACCGCGCTTCCCACGTCATGTAGGTATTGTCGTGGACTGGGATGCCAACCGACATCGCGTTGTGCGGATCGTAGCCGAGATTGGTATGCATCAGGCGGACGAATCCGCGAACGGCGCCGCCGGCGCTCGCCAGCAGCAGCAGGGTCAGCGCTACCTGAGCGGCCACCAGGATGCCATGGGCGCGCTTGCCGCGCACGCCTGCCGTCATTCGGCGGGTGCTGGCTTGCATGATGCCGGCCAATTCGGGCCGCGAGAGGTGCAGGGCGGGCGAGAGGCCGAAGAGTATGCCGGTAGCCAGCGCCAGGGCCACGCTGAATATCAGCACGGGCACGTTGATGCTGATGGTGGCTTCATGTGGAAAAGAGTTTTCCGGCAGCCATTTCACGATGAGTTGTACGCCTTCATATGCCAACGCAGCGCCGAGCACCGCGCCGGCTACCGACAACTGCAAGGACTCGGTTAACAATTGGCGCAGGATGCGGCCGCGGCCGGCGCCCATGGCGG
>DATNMW010000160.1:0-27427 GCA_035602155.1 Bryobacteraceae bacterium
CGGGTTGACCGTCAAGGTGGATGCGGCCGCCGAGGCGCTGCCGGCATCGTAAGCGAACAGGCCGCTGGGCGGAGGCACGGGCGGCGGACCGGCCGAAACCGATCCCTCGGTAACGATCGCGTTCACCTGGGTGGCTACGGAGGCGGCCAGCGTATTGAGGGCGCCCGGCTGGGTGGCGTCGCCGATCAAACCGGGAATCGTAACGTTTTGGACCTGCAGCAAGCCGCCCAAGGAGCCGGATGTAATCTGGCCGTTCACCACGGAGCCGTCCGCCGCCTGGATGTCGATGTCGGGCGGAGCCTGGGGATCGGTCGACGTGCTGGGAGGGGCGGCGTTACTGGCCGTCAGAGCGTAGGACTGGCTTCCCATGACCAGCGCGGCGCCGCTCGAAAGAGTCACGTTCACGGCGCCGTCCGGCTGCTGGAGCACGCCGATGTTGACCAGCCCGGAAAGAGTTTCAAGCGAACTGTATAACTGGGCTTGCAACCCTTCGTCTTTCGACCCGCCGTTCTGTATCTGCGCATTCACGGCGGCTATCTGGCTGGTGGCTTGATTGATCTGGCTTACGGTGGTGCCGATGTTCTGGGTGACGGAAGAGGATGCGCCGGCGACGGCGGCGGCCGTGGACTGGAAACTCTGGGCCAGGGAACCGGCGGCCACCATCACCTGCTGCTGTGCGCTGCCGCTGGCGGGCGCGGCGCTCCACGCCGATACGTCGCTAAAGAACGTGGTCAGGGCGGCCGGGATGCCGCTGCCCGCCGATACCGGCACCGCATTCTGCACGGCGGTCAGGGCGTTCGACTGGGCGCTGGCGTCGCCCTGCGCGGAGGCCTGCTGCCACACGTCGCTCTCGGCCAGCAGATTGCGGGTGTCCGCCAGCGAACCGTCCAGCACGCCGCCGGAAAGGCCCACCGCTGGATCGAAGGGAGCGGCCTGCAGATCCACCGTCTGGCTGGCGTAATCCGGAGTGGAAGCGTTGTCGATGTTGTTCTGCGAGGCGCCCAATGCATATTGGAACGCGTCCAGGGCGCTGGAGGCTCCGAGCAACGTGGAACTCAAGGAAGTCATAGCGTTTATCCTAAGTAAGAGATGCGCCCGCGGAGATGCAGCGGCACGGCGCCGCCGCCGGCGGTGTACTCCGGTGGCATGGAACCAAAACGCTCCAGCCAGCGGCGGCCGTGGCGCGCGGCATGCTCGGCCAGGATGCCGGCCTGGCGGACATCGAGAGCCAGGTTGGCGGCCCGGCGGCGCAGGTCCGGGTTGGCCGGCGCGGCGCCGGCAAAGCTGTCGCGCAGCCACTCCAGATAACCCTGCGCCTCGCGGAACAGGGCGACGCATTCGTTGGGATCGCAGGCGCGCGGCCGCGAAAGCAAAATACGCGCGCCGGCCACGCGCGACTGCGCCGCCGCCAGCAACCCCTGCGGATCGTTCTCGCGCATACTCTAGTTCGCCGTGGCAGCCATCGCCTTGCCGGCGGACGGGTCCGCGAAGGATGCCGCCAAGGCGCCGGCTAGTTGTTGCACGTCGGGCTGGTAGCGGCCGGATTGCACGGCTTGGCGCAACTGGCCGACACGCTGCGCCGTCTGGCTGGCCAGGGTCTGCAAAGATTGCGAAATCCGCCCGGCGAGGCCGGAAAGACTCACGCTGTCCCCAGCCGCGGCGCCGGCCGAACCCGAGGTTGCGCCGGTATCCACCTGGATGCGCTGCGATTCCGCCGCGCGGCTCGCGGTGGAGGAAAGCTGATCGGTAAGATTGTTTTCGTTGACTCGCATATAATGGGGACCTTTTATTCTCCTCTTGTCCTTATCGGCAAGAGCGCGGGTAACTTTAGGAGCGGGCCCTCAACTAGGGACTCCAGTTCTACGCAAATCCCCTACGTAAAGATTCTTTCATGGTGGGCATGCTTTCCGCCGATATGAGAACCATGGCAGCGAGAGCCGCCTTCCCGGCAAGACGCCGGGAAATCTCAAGAATAAGGATTATCCCGATGATTTCTTTCCAAACGAATATCGATTCTCTAGTCGCGCAGCAGAACCTGAATACCAACAGCATGTTTCAGAGCACCACGATTCAACAGTTGACTTCGGGCTACCGGATTAACTCCTCCGGCGACGATGCGGCGGGGTTGGCGGTCGCCAACCAGGACGCGGGCACCATCGCGCAAGTCACCCAGGGCGTGGCCAACGGCAACGACGGCACCGCGCTGCTGCAGACCATGGACGGCGGCATGAGCAACATTTCGCAGATCCTGGACCGGCTGCAAACCCTGTCGACGCAGTCGGCATCCTCCAGTTTCACGGGTAACCGGTCCACGCTGAACGCGGAGTTCCAGACCGACATCACCGAACTGAACCGCCAGGCGCAAGCCATCGGGCTGAACACGGGCGGCACGTACGCGCAGAGCCTGAATATCTATATGGGCGGCGGCGGCGGCTCCAATGCGGCGGCCGTTTCGGCGGACGGCCAGGTTTCGGTCAACCTTTCCGCTTCCGCGGTGGATGCGCAGGCCCTCGGCCTTTCGGGCATGCAAGTGGTCGGCGGCACCACGGATATCGGAGGCGGGAATGCGGCGACCTCGGTGGCCGCGATTCTGGCGCCGGCCGCGAACAATGCGACCTCGGCCCCAGGAACCTCGGATTTCGTTTTCGCGGGCGCGGGCTACTCCGGCGCCAACGCCGCAAAGGTGGCCGTGAACCTTTCTGGAGTTACCAACATCGCCACCCTGGTCACGGCGCTGAACACCGCCATCCAGGCCGCCGGCAACGGCAGCACGCCGCAGGCAACCGCCTTCAAGAATGCCAATATCGTGGCGTCGGTGAGCACGGACAGCCAGGGCGGCCAGGAACTGGCCTTCACCTCCAGCACGTCGGCATTCCAGGTGCAGGCGGGCGACCAGACGGCCAACGCCCTGTTGGGGAACCTTTCAAGCGGCGCCACCGGAGATACGGTCGGCTCCACGCTGACCAGCGGCGTCAACGCCGCAGCGACGGGCGCCGCCATGGCGAATCCCACCACCGTCAGCCTCAAGATCGACGGCGGCGGCCTGAGCGGGCCGGTTACGCTGAATCTTCTGAGCGCATCGACCACCGCGGGCGCGGCCATCGCCGACTTGGAAAACCAAGTCAGCAACAACACCGCCCTGAAGGCGGCGGGCATCAGCATGACCGGCAGCGCGGGAGGAGCCCTGACCTTCACCAACTCGAACGGCTCGTCCTTCAACGTGCAAGTCACCGGCGACACGGCTAATGCGCTCGGACTGGGCAGTTTTGTGGCCGGCGCCAGTTCCGCCCCGGACTACAGCGCCATCACCGCCGGAACCGCTTATAACCCCGCGACTAATCCCGCGACTGCCGCCGCGGGCAGCCAAGTGCTGGGATTCTCGCTCAACGGCGGGTCCGCCAGCGGCGCCAACCAGGCGACCGTCAATCTTCTGAACGGCGGTACGGGCGGCGCGACAGGCGCAAGCACCGTGGGCACGTTGGCCGCTCCAGCCGTTGCCGTCGCTACCGGCACCAACGACACCTTGACCATCAATGGCAACAGCATCACTCTGGCGGCCGGCGCCAGCCTGGCGGATGTGGCCGCCCAGATCGACTTGACTGCGAATGCCGCGCTCGATACCAATGCGACGATCAACGCCGCGGGGAATCTGGTGTTGACCTCCACCACCCTGGGGACCACATCGGCAATGGTGGTTACCGGCGACGCCAAGGCCAACCTGGGATTGGCGGGCTCTGTCGTGGCGGGCACCAGCGCAACCGAAGCCAACGTTCTGAACCAATTGAATCAGCAATTCGGCGCGAGCGCCACGTTGCAAGCGGCGGGATTGCAGGCCGTGAACAACGCAGGCTCCATCGAGATTACATCGAACAACGGCACCAACTTCCGGCTGAGCACCGCGGGCAGCACCGGAAGCGCCGGCTTCGGAACGTCCACCGCCCCGGCTTTCGCGGCCGGCTTGACGGCGGCCGCGTCCGACAACATGGCCGTGCTGGACGCCAAGGGCACATCCACCACCGGCGGGATTTCCTTCCAGGCGATGAGCTACGGAAACGACACGCAATCTCTCACCATTTCGGCGAACAGCAACGGGGGCGCGCTGCAGACCCAAACCATCACGCTGGCCAACAACGGCGCGAACCGCAGCGGAACGTCCATCGACGATGCCGTCACCGCCATCAACGCGCAACTGCAATCGTCCAACAATGCCACCTTGCAGCAGATCGTGGCGGTGAAGGATATCAGCGCCAACGGCACTCAGAGCATTAACTTCGTCAGCAACCTGAGTTCCTTCAGCGTGGGCGTCGGTTCGTCGGTCAACGGCAATGGGCTGAACGCCGGTCTGGCGAAAACCGAAGCGTCGAGCGCCAACGGAAGCGCCGCCACCGCCTCGATCGATACGGTTGCGGGCGCGCTGGCCGCGGTAACCGCGGTCACCACCGCGGTGGCCAATCTGGGAACCGCCCAGGCCGCCGTCGGTATCGGCGAAAACCTGGTGAATTACGCCGTCAACCTGGCACAGTCGCAGATCACCAACATCTCGGCCGCGGAATCGCAGATCCGGGACGCCAACGTAGCCGCGGAAGCCGCCAACCTGACCAAGTCTCAAGTGTTGGTGCAGGCCACCGTGGCCGCCATGGCGCAGGCCAACCAGGAGCCGCAGGCCATCCTGAAACTGTTGCAGGGATAACCGCCGCAAACGGGTAAAGCCTAAACGCTCGGGCCAGACCGGGACGTCCCCGGCCTGGCCAGAGCCTTCTTGGAAAGGAATGGAACTATGAGCACCTCCGCCTCCGCGCTCAGCTCCGCCGCCGCGGTCACGTATTTCAACGGCATGAGCACTTATTCGTCGTCTCTGAACAGCGCCATCTCGCGCGCGGTGCAGATCGCCGACTTGCCGATCCAACTGCTGCAAAACGACGTCAACAACCTGACCAATCAGACCACCGAACTGCAAACCCTAACCACCGACTTCACCAATGTGCAGTCCGCGGTCGCGAGCCTGGCGTCGGCGGCCGGCAACATGCTGTCGGCGAGCGTATCGGACGGCTCGGCCACGGCTACGGTGGGCAGCGCCGCCACTGCGGGCAGCTATTCGCTCGCAGTCGACAGCCTGGGATCCTACAGCAACGCCCTCAGCGACGACGGCCTGACCACGGTGACCGATCCGACTTCGCAGAATATCAGCTCGAGCGCGAGTTTCACGCTCTCGGTGACGACTGGCGCCGCCAGTTCCACCAACCCGCCCGTCGTCACTTCCATCGCCTACTCCGGCGGAAACTTGAACGGACTGGCGCAGGCCATCAACGACCAGGATGCGGGAGTCCAAGCCACGGTGGTCGACGTCGGCAGCAATTCCGCGCCGGACTACCGGCTCTCGCTGCAGAGCGATAGCCTGGGTGATGTGACTATGCAGTTGAACGACGGCAGCCAGGATCTGGAGACGGCCAGCGGCGTCACCGGCACGGTAGCGGAGTACAGTATCAACGGACAGCCGGTTTCGAGCGATTCCGATACCGTCACCCTGGCGCCCGGCCTTACGGTGCTGTTGACGGGCACCAATTCGAGTCCGGCCACCGTTACCGTGGCAGCCGACCCCTCCGGGGTGGGCAGTGCGTTGCAATCGCTGGTTTCCGCGTACAATACGGCCAACACGGAACTCGCCAACAACCGCGGCCAGACCGACGTGGCCCTGGCCGGCCAAAGCATCGTTTACGAACTCACCGAAGGCTTGCAAAGCCTCGCCAACTTTCCCGGCGGCAGCGGCAACATTTCGTCGCTGGCGGCGCTGGGCGTAAGCTTTAGCGACACCACCGGCCAGTTGTCCTTCGACCAGAGCACCTTCGACGCCGCCACCACCGGCCAAACCGCGGCACTGACGCAATTCCTGGGAACGGCGGCCGGGGGCGGGTACCTGGAAGCGGCCACCAATACCATGACCGGCATTATGGATCCCACAACCGGTATACTCCCGCAGGATATCGCTTCCATCCAAGCGAACATCGCCAGTACGAATACCCAGATCACCACCCAGCAGACCCAGGTTACGCAGATGCAGTCCAATCTCACGCAGCAGATGGCGGCGGCGGACGCCTCGATCTACGACTTGCAGCAGCAGGCCTCGGAGATGCAAGACATGTTCACCGCCGAGCAGGATAGCGAGATGATGGGATGAAGGCCGAAGCGGAACTTGAGGTCTTGGCGGGCCGCTTGCGGGCGCGGGTTGCCGAGGGGCGCTTCCGGGAGGCGCCGGGCGCACTGGCGGAGTACTGCCGGGCGCTGCGGAAAACGGTGGCGGGCCTGCCGCGGGGCGATTCCGGCCGGGGCCGGTTGGAAGAAGAGTGGCGGCTGCTCGCGGAGCAGACGCGCAGGGGGCTGTTGGCGGGGCGGGCGCATGTCGGCGCGCGGCTGGCGCGGCTGGCGCAGACTTCCGAGCCCCCCCGATTCTATGGCGGTGGCCCGCCGCCGCGCCGAACCTGGGAATATTCAGCCTAGGCGGGTTTGGCCCTCCTATTGCTCTTAGCGCACCGTATGGCTACGACTCGAACGACTCCCTCGCGGCGCTGCGAGACCCGGTACTTCGGACCGGTCGACTACGACGAGGGATCCGTGATTGCATTCCCCGACGGCATCCCCGCCTTCGAGCGGGAGAAGCGCTTCCTGGCGTTGCGCCAGCCGATCAGCGAACCGCTGGTTTTTCTGCAGAGTCTGGCTAACCCCAACCTGTGTTTCGCGACGCTGCCCGCGCTGGCAGTCTGCCCCGGCTATCGGCTGCGCATGGCACCGGAGGATGTGCGCGCACTGGGCCTCGAAAAGGGCCGGCAACCGGCCATCGGCCGCGATGTGCTTTGCCTGGCGATCCTTTCCGTTGAGAAGAACGCCCCCCCTACGGTCAATCTGCTGGCGCCTATAGTGGTCAACGTCAACACCCTGCGCGGGCGGCAGGCCATCCAGACGGACTCACGCCACTCCCACCGGGAGGTATTGCCGTTGCGCGGGGCCGCATGCTTGTAATGCGGCGGCGGGCCGGGGAGTCCATTCTCATCGGCGACGATATCGAGATCCAAATCATACATATCGGGGAATCCCGCATCAAGATCGGGATTACCGCGCCCAAGTCGGTGGCGGTGACCATGAAAGAGGTCAAGCTGGTGGGAGAGGAGAATCTGGCGGCGGCGCAACTGCATTCAGTGGCCGCGTTGCGCAGCATGTTGGACCGGCTGATCGACGGTCCGGCGGGCGGCGAAAAATGAGCGCGCGGCAAGAATTTGCATGGCTGGGGTTTTGGCTGGGGCAGTGCGCGTGCGCGGCGGCCGCGGCGGATACGCCGCAGGATGCGGCGCGCAAGGCTATGGACGCCTCCGTGGCCCGCCAGAGGCAGGCGGTGGCGGCCATGCAGGTTTCCATCGAGAAGCAGCGCACGGCGGTGGCGGCGATGGCGGCCGGCGCGCAGCCGGCGGGACACGGGACGGACGCGGAGGCCGCTCCCATCGCCTTCTTCACGCTGTCGTGGCCCGCCTTGGGCTCGGCGTGCGACCCGCTGCCGGAAATCGAGCTGACTCCCCTGATCCAGCACGCCGCGCAGCAGGAGGGCTTGGACGCCAATCTGTTGCGCGCGGTGGCCCAGCAGGAGTCCGGCTTCCGCTCCTGCGCCGTTTCGCCAAAGGGCGCCATGGGCCTGATGCAGTTGATGCCGGCCACGGCCCAGGAATTGGGCGTACACGACCCCTTCGATCCGGCCGAGAGCCTGTCGTCGGGCGCCCGCCTCCTCAAGCAGTTGTTGGCGCGTTTTGGCGGCGACACGGCGCTGGCTCTGGGAGCTTACAATGCCGGCCCCGAGCGCGTGGAGGAGAGCGGCGGGGTGCCCCAGATTCCCGAGACCATCCGCTACGTGCAGCAGATTCTGAGCAAGCTTCCGATACCCTGAAATCGGGCCGCAAGTTCCGCGGCGGGCATCCGATATGCTTTGCATGGAAGCATTTTGGGAAGACGCTGAAAACCTCTTCGAAACGGCCAACCAAGCCTCCCAGTCCGGATCGCCGGATTGCGACTGGGCCATCCTGATCGGCCCCCAAGGCGGCATTCGCATGCTGGACGCGGCCGGCTGGGCGCTGCCCAGTCTGGTGGTCCAACATGGCGCCGAGACCGCCTATCGAGTCACCCGGGAGGGCGGCCGCGTATGCCTGGAAGGGCGCCGCGGATTGCAGACTTGCCTGCTGCGGACCGAATCGCCCGCCGTCACTGCCCAACACCTGCTGGGATACAATCTCCCGACCGCTTGGAGCGCGCCCGGCCCGGCGTTGCTCGCCCCAGCGGATTCCACGCCATCTAGGAGGGATATATGGAAAATGTTTGCATGATCGGATTGAATCCGCGTGAAGTACACTGGCTGCGGATGGTGATCGGACTGCTACGGCACCCGGATCCGGTGGTCGGGGAAATGGCCCAGGAAGCGCTCCAGTATCTGGAAGGCGTAGCCGGCCGCGCCAATGAATTGCAGGCGGCCGGCTAATCGGCCCGGCGATTCCAGCGAGCCAGGAAAGACTCCGCGGCCAGGTTTTCCATTTCCCGGTCCGCCTCCCGCTGCCATTCCGCCAGGCGGCGCTGTTCGAGTTTCTCCAGCAGGCGGCACTGGCGCTGGGCTTCCAACACTGTCAACCGCTGTGCGGCCACCTGCCGTTCACCGTCTGTCCGGCGCTGTGCCAGCGCCTGCATTTCCGCGATCAGGCGTTGCCGATAGGCCGCCAGAGCCCAAAGGTCGCCCGCCTCGACCACCGCGGACTGGTGCACCGCCGCCTCCGCCCGCTCCTTCACCAGATTGATCCGGACCACCGCCAGCGCTATCTCTTCCAGGCTGGCCGCCAGTTGCCGCAGCTTGTTTTCTTCCAGTTCCAGTTGCGTTTTGCGCCATTTGAGCGCCTGGCGCAAGGGGAATGCGAAAGCTTTCATGCGGCTATACCTTGCCCGCTGCGCCCGGCGCGCCAGGCGCGCCCAGCGCGGCGGCTATCAGGCCGAGCTGGCGCATGGTTTCCGCGCGCGGCGATTGGACACCGGGGGCCTGCCGCAAGAATTCCAAAATCTGGGGCCGCACCCGGATGGCGGCGTCCAGTTGCGGATTCGAGCCGGCCACGTAAGCGCCCAACTGGATCAGGTCTTCTGCCTGTTGGTATAGCGAAAGCGCCTGCCGCACGGCGCGGGCGTGCGCTCCCTGCTCGGGTGTCGACAATTGCGATTGCAGGCGGCTCACCGATTGCAGAATATCGATGGCCGGGTAATGATTGGCGGCAGCCAGTTGCCGGGAGAGTACGATGTGCCCGTCCAGAATGGCCCGCACCGCGTCGCAAATGGGCTCGTTGAAATCGTCTCCCTCCACCAGCACGGTGAATAGCCCGGTGATGGATCCGCGCGGGAAGTTGCCGGCTCTCTCGAAGACCTTGGGCAGGAGGGCGAACACCGATGGGGTGTACCCTTTCTGCGCCGGAGGCTCGCCGGCGGCCAGGCCGATCTCCCGCTGGGCCATGGCCAGGCGGGTGACCGAATCCATGACCAGCAGCACGTTGGCGCCCTGGTCGCGGAAGTATTCGGCGATGGCCAGCGATGTGAAGCAGGCTCTTACGCGCAGCGGCGCCGGACGGTCCGAAGTGGCCACCACCACCACGGCGCGTTTCATGCCCTCCGTGCCCATCTCGTGCTCCAGGAAGGCGCGCACTTCGCGATTGCGCTCGCCCACCAGCCCGATCACGGTGATATCCGCCGAGTTCTTGCGGGACATGCATCCCAGCAGAGTGCTCTTGCCCACGCCGCTGCCGCCGAAGATGCCGATGCGCTGACCCTGGCCCACGGGCAGCAGGCTGTCGATGGCGCGCAAACCGGTTACCAGAGGCACGGTGATGTGCTCCCTGTGGAGCGGACCCGGCGGCGCGCTGTACAGGTCGTAGGCGGCCTGGGCTTCGATCCGGGGGCCGTGGTCGATCGGCTGGCCGAATCCGTCGAGCACCCGTCCGGTCAATCCGGGACCCACCGCCACGCGCGCCGCGCCCCGGCGGGCCACCACCCGGTTGCCCAGCTCGATGCCGCCGGTTTCCTCCAAGGGCATCGATAGCACCCGCCCGTTGCGGAAACCGATTACCTGGCTGCGTACCGAACTTCCGCCCGAAGTCGAGATTTCGCAAAAGTCGCCGATGGCCGCCGCCGGACCCGCGGATTCGATCAGCAAGCCGGCCATCTCCACCACTTCGCCCACGTGCAGGATAGGTTCGAGGCCGTCGAGCGCTCCCAGATAAGGGCTGAGGATGCTGGGCATGCTACTTCTCAGGGAGACGGTCGGCCAGCCCGCGCCCGATTTCGCCGAGCTGGGTTTCGAGCGAGGCGTCCAGCTTTCCGCGAGCCGTCTCGACCAGTACGGCGCCGCGCTCCAGGGTTCCGTCGGCGACCACGGGGAGGCCGCCGCGGCCCTCGCGCGCGAGCGCCTGGCGGACACCCGGCTCCAGTTCCGGATGGATGCGAATGCGGGAGATCTCCTGTCCCGGCAGTTTTTGCAGGGCGCCGCTCACCAGGCCCTCCAAAGCGGCGGGATCCACCGATAACTCGCGGTGCAGGATGCGGCGGGCGATCCCCAAGGAGAGGCCCACCAGGTCGGCGGCGGCTTCGCGCATCAATTGCGGACGCAACGCCGCGATTTCCTGGATGCCGTGGGCCAGCTTGTCGAGCACCGGCTGCAGTGCGGCGGCCGCCTGAGCGCGTCCGGCGGCTTCGCCCTCCCGGTGGCCGGCCTCGCGCGACTCCTTCGCGCGGCCTTCGCTCTGCCGCTCCAGTTCGGCGATGCGGCGGGCATCCCGCGCGGCCTGGCCGCCGGCGTCGTCCGCGCCGCCGGAATCCGCGTTGCGCAACGGCGCCGGGCCTGCCGCGGAGGGCCAGTGTACGCGCGGCACTGCGCTTCCCTCGGCGCCGCTCAGAATCCTAGACAACATATTGTTCGCCGCCGGCGCCCTTCAGGTTGATGGCGCCGTCGCTCTCCAACTGCCGCACGATGCCGATGATCTGCTGTTGGGCGCTCTCGACTTCCTTAATCTTCACCGGACCCAGCGCGTCCATGTCTTCGAGCAGCATTTCGGCCCCGCGCTGCGATAGGCACTCGACGAAGTGCTTGCGCACCATGTCGCTGGTCCCCTTGAGAGCCAGCGTCAGAACCTTGCGGTCCACTTTAGTCAAGACCTCCTTGAGGCTATTGCTCTCCAGCAGCAGCATGTCCTCGAATACGAACATGAGGTGCCGGATGGTGTCCGCCAGCGCGGAATTCTCCTTCTCGATGGACTCCAGGATCTCCTTGCTGGCGCCCGACTCGAGCCGGTTGAACATCTCCGAGACGGCCCGCACGCCGCCGTACGATTCCCGGCTGAACTCCCCCAGCGCGTGCAACTTCTGGCCGATCACGGCGGCGATCTTGTGGATGATCTCGGGCGAGATCTGATCCAGGTGCGCCATGCGCAGCGCCACGTCCCCGCGAATCTGCGCGGGCAGCGAGACCAGCAGCGAGGCGGCCTGCGACGCGCTGAGATGCGAGAGGATGAACGCGATCGTCTGCGGATGCTCGCTGTGGATGAATTTCGCCAGTTGCTGGGGGTCGGCCTTCTGCAGCGCGTCGAAGGCAGCCGTATCGTTGCCCAGAGTCTTTACCAGACGGTCTACCAGCTTGCGCGCGGCGTCCGGCCCAAAGGCGGTCAGGAGGAGTTTACGGGCGTAGTCGAGGCCGCCGCGGGAGACATACTCCCGCGCCAGGCACATCTGGTAGAATTCCTCGAGCACCGCCTCGCCTTCCTCACTCGTAATTGTGGAGATCCGGGCCACCTCCCGGGAGACGGCTTGGACGTCGTCTTCCGACAGCTCCCGCATGAGCTGCCCGCTGGCGTCCTCGCCCAGAAGCACCATCAGCATGGCCGCCTTGCGCACGCCCGGGATCTGCTCGTTGCGTTTAATATTGGCAATCATCGCGGTTCGTTCCGGCGCCTGCGCCGCAAGCTAAGCCTTTTCATTGAGCCAGGTGCGCAGGGTCTGTACATGCACGATCGGGTCTTTCTTGAGGCCCGCCTGCAAATACTTGGTCAGCGCTTCCTTTTTATTGGTGGTTGGGTTGGGCGACTTGAAGGCCTCCAGGGCCTCGGCTTCCAGACGCGCCTGTGCGTCGGCCTGCCCGCTCAGTTGCGCTTGCATTTTCTTTGCCGTGGAATCTCCATCGATCATAACGGGCGCGCTCTCTAAGCCCGGCGGCAACGCCGCCAGGACCGCGACGGAAGGCGCGGGCCGGCCGCGCAGCCGGCGCAACCCGAACACCGCCAAAACCAAAAGGAGGATCGCACCGCCGCCTGCCACGCCCATCCCCTTGGGCGTGCGCAGCCATGCGGGCACCCGGTCGGCGGGTGTCGCGAGCGGCGAAGCGGGACCCGCCGGAGACGGGGGATCGGAGTGCAGGGTAGCTTCAAACGGCAGAGTTTCCACGATCAGTTGGTCGCCGCGCTCGGCTTTGAAGCCGATCACACCGGCCACCAGGTCGCGGATGGTTTTGAGCTTTTCCGCGGAAGGCGGGATCAAGACCTGATGCGCGGGTTTGCCTTCCCAGCGCACGTCCTGGTCCAGCAGCAGCGAGACGGAGACGCGCTTCAATTCTCCCTGTGGGAGCTTCACGTGGCGCACCGAGCGGCTGGATTGGTAGTTGATTTCCTCGGTCCGGTGCGACGGGCTGGAGGAGCCGCCGGCCGGGCGCGCCGGGGGATGCGGCAGATTGGAGGCCGTGCCCGGCAAGCCGCCGGCGCCAGCCATGGACACGGGCGCGATATCCTCGCTCTTCTGCGAACTGACCATCACGGAGCGGGCCGGATCGAAGGTTTCTTCGCTCTGCTCGCCGCTCGAAAAATCGCACTCGGCCGCCACCGACGCCCGGAAACGGTCGGCGCCCAGCAACGGCTCGAGGGTGGCCTGGATCTTGGCTAACAGGCCTTTCTCAACCGTGTCCCGGTATTCGAGGCTGGCTTCGGATCCTGCGAGATCCTCGCCGCCGGCCTTGCGCGGGCGGTTGAGCAGGTTGCCGCGGGTGTCCACCACCGAAACGGCTTCCGGCGCCAATCCCTCCACGGCGCTGGCCAGCAGATTGCAGACGGCCATCACGTTTTGGGAGGAAAGCTGGGCGCCCGCGCGCAGTCCGATCACTACGCTGGCCTTGGCCGGCTCGCGGGCTTCCAGGTAGACGGATTCCTTCTGGAACGTCAGGTGCACGCGGGCCCGTTCCACTTCCGTCAGGGACACGATGGAACGCTCCAATTCGCCCTCCAGGGCGCGCCGGTAATTGACGTGTTCGGCGAAGTCGGTCATGCCGAAGCTGGTCTTGTCGAAGAGTTCAAAGCCCATGCGGCCGCTTTTAGGCAAGCCCATGGTGGCCAGTTGCAGGCGCAGTTCAGCCAGTTTCCCCGAAGGCGCCAGCACGGTCGAGCCGTTTTCGGAAAGGCGGTATTCCGTACCGGATTCCTTGAGCTTCTGCACCACCGCGCCGGCGTCTTCGGCGGCCAATCCCGTGTACAGAGGCTTGAAATCTCCCTCGCGCCGCCATTGCGCCACTCCGAACAACGCGGCCGCCATAAGCAACGAGACCGCCGCGATGCTGAGCTTTTGCGCCAGCGACAGGCGCGCCAGAATCTTCTTGATTTGCTCCATAGTTCGTTAGTTAGACCTGTATCTGCATGACTGCCTGGTACGCCGAGACCACTTTGTTGCGCACCTGCAGGAACGTTTCAAAGGCCAGTTCCGCGCGCTGCGTGGCCAGCGCTACGGTATGGACTTCGGCGCCATCCCCGGCCATGAAGCTTTGCACGCTCTTGCCGGCATCGCCGCGCAGACGCTCGACGCCGCCGATGGCATTGGCCAGCAGCGACTGAAAGTCGCCGGCGCCGCTCGATCGGCCGCCGGAACTGGACGCGCCCAGGTCGGGCATGGGCACTGCGCGAATAGGTGAAATGGGTAACATGTCGATTTCCAATTCTTACTTGAACAGGTCGATGGAGCGCATAATCATGTCCTTGACGGCGGAGATGGCCGCCACGTTGGCCTCGAAGCTGCGCGCCGAACTGGTCAGGTCGACCATGTCTTCGGCCGGATTGAGGCGTGGAAAGGCCACGTATCCGTCCGGGCCGGCGTCGGGATGGCCCGGCAGGTAACGCTGCTCCGGATCCCGCGTGTCTACGCTGATTTCCGAGACCGCGACGCCCTCCTGCAGATGCGACTCGAACAACGATCCAAAGGACGTGGACATGGGCTGCGAGGTGAAAACGGCGTCCTTGCGGCGGTAGGGCCCGCCTTCGGGAGTGCGCGTGGTTTCCGCGTTCGCCAGGTTCTCCACCAGCAACTCGGCGCGGGTGCGCTCGGCCGCCATTCCGGATGCGCTGACCGACATGGCGGAAAACAGGCTCATGAATTGCTCCCGCTCTGCAGTGCCGCCCGGATCGACTGCACCTCGCTGCGTATCAGATTGGACGCCAGATTGAAGCGCATATCGTTCTCCGTCAATAGCCGGGACTCACGGTCCAGGCTGACATTGTTGCCGTCGTTCTTCACCGGCAGTCCGGCAACCTCGATGGATTGGGGACTCCCGCCGCCGATAGCCGACTTGAACTCCGACTGAAAGTCGATATCTTTGGTTTTGTACCCGGGGGTATCCGCGTTGGCGATATTGGAAGCCACCACCTTCTGGCGGGCGCTCAACAGGTCCATGTAGCGTTCCAGATTGTCCGACAAGCGACTTAGCATGCGACCTTTCAAGGGCAACTCGAGATCCACAGTTAAGTCTTTCAGAAGCAACGATGGCGGGGACGCGCTGAGTCAAGAACCCGTCGCGAGTGCAAGATAGTGGCGCATGGCGCTGGGTATCGGCGGCCGACCTCGGACGCGTCCATGCAGAGCGCGAGACAGGGCCAACCAGCCAGCGGAGACAGGCCGATGCGGCGGGCTCGGCAAGCCCCGGATCAAACAAAATCAAACAAAATCAACCATAATCAAACCAGGGCGCCGATCTTTTCCTGGATCTGCTCGGCGGTGAAGGGCTTCCGGATATAGGCGGCGGAACCCAGCCGGATCGCCTGGCTGACCTTTTCTTCGCTACCCTCGGTAGTGATCATCACCACGGGGAGAGTACGCCACTGCTCGGAGCCCTTCAACTCCGCCAGCAGTCCCAGCCCGTCCATGTTCGGCATGTTGATATCGGACAGGACCAGATTTAAGGGATGGTTCCGGACGATCTCCAGAGCATCGAGGCCGTCGCGAGCCTCAAAGATCTCTTCGATCGCCAGGGCGGTCTGGCGCAACACCCGGATCAGGATCTTCCGGATGGCGGTGGAATCGTCAACGACTAGAATGTTCAAAGCCATGCTCCTTTCTCTCTATCGGTCCGCGGCGGGCGTTCCTTTACGGCGGTTCGCCGCATCCGCCGCCCGCCACAATTCGGCCGTTCCGCTATAAAGGCCGGCCGGGTTCCGCCGATGGGTATCTAGGACAAACCGATGATTGACCACGATCAAATCGTTAGTGATATTCGCGCCTCCACAGAAGAGGTCTTTTCGACCATGTTGGGCACTGAGCTCCGCTTCGCGGAGTCTTACTGCGACAAAGGCCCGTCACACCCCTTGGACGGCGTGATCTGCCTGATCGGAATGGCCGGCTCGTGGGCCGGCACGGGCACTATTTCCTGTTCGGCCGAGTTTGCCTGCAGGCTTGCCTCACAGATGCTGATGGCCGAATACGCAGTGGTGGACGCGGACGTCCTGGACGCAGTGGCGGAGATCGCCAACATGATCCTGGGTAACGTGAAGACCGCGCTGGAAAAGACCCTCGGAACCATGGGAATGAGCATCCCAACGGCCATATTTGGCAAGAACTTTCTGGCCAAGAGCTTCGGCGATGAAACCTGGACCGTAGTCGTGTTCGACTGCCAAGGGCAGCGACTGGAGGTCAAGTTGTTCTTGAAAAAGGCGGCGGGATCGCCGGCGCCCGGAGCTGCAAAGGCGTGTCCGCCGGTTCACGTGCCCGTATAACGACGGGCCGCGATGTAGACCAGCAGGAAATCTTTGATCTGGCGTTCTGAGGTATGCACGCCGTGCGATAACCCTTAGCTTCCCGAGGATGCTGAAGAAGCACTTGATCGTGTTGACCCAGGAGGCGTGGGCGGGCGTGTAATGGAAGTGGCACGTTGGGCTTCTTCAGCCAGCGCCGGGCCGCTTCGTTTTTGTGAATGTTGAGATTGTCGACCACTGCGCGCAACTGCCGTTAGGGAAAGGCGGCGACCACATCGTTTATAACCGCAAGAAGTTCACCGACGTGCGGCGTTGTTTGATATGGGCTACCACTTGGCCGCTGGCGATCTCCAGGGCCGCCAGCAACGTCTGCGCACCGTGCCGGACGTACCCGTTGGTCCAACTACGGGGTTTCTTGGCGCTCAGCGGCAGCAGGGCTGGGTGCGGTCCAGGGCCTAAATCCCGGTCTTTTCGTCGATGGATACAGCACCAGTGCATTGTCGGGCGCGTTCAAGTATAGGCCCTGTCCAGGAGCTTGGCCTCGAAACCGGGATCGGGGCTGAAGGTAAGGGTGCGATGCGATGGGGCTGTAAATCCGAGGCGACCAGCATCTGATGCACACTACTGGCCGGCAATCTTAGATCTGGGGCCCGGTGCGGACGCTCCAGCGGCTGTAGTGTTCCGGCTACCGGCAAATGCGGGTCTGTACGCTCTGTAGAATTTCCCGACCATGCTTGGGCGGCCGCCCTAAACGCGGCGCGTCCTCCCGGCAGTCCAGTGCTTTGGCCGCAATGCACTGGCGCCACTCGCCGGCCGTGACTTCCGGAATCCGCAGCGTGGCAGCGATCCGCCGATTGGACCGGCCGGTTGCAGCCGCCAGAATAATCCGACTGCGCAGCGCCCGTCCCTGCGGGGTCGACTATCTGTACGATGTACTAGGGAGATTCGACCGGCAGGACGGGCCGAAGGCCTGCTAGCGGGATGGTCACCGGTTCCCATCTGCGGCCGGTTTCGGTTCCGGGCCGAGTCCGTGCTCGTTCAGGATGACGATATCCACGCGGCGGTTATGGGCGCGCCCCACTTCGGTGTCGTTGGATTCCACCGGCACCGTATCGGCGTAACCCGCCACTGCCAGACGCTGGGCCGGGACATCGAAATGGGACACCAGCACTTCGAGCATGGCAATACTGCGCGCGGCCGAGAGCTCCCAGTTGCTTCGAAAGCGGGAGTTGTGTATCGGTACGGCATCCGTGTGGCCCTCCAGCCGCACTTGATTCGGTAAAGCGGCTATAGCCTGCGCGATCTTTCCTACACTGGGGTATGTTCCCGGATACACGGCGTCGTCGCCGGAGGCGAAGAAGGCGGAGTCGCGCAGACTGACGACCAGTCCGCGCGGCTCCATGGAGATCCCGATCTGGCCCTTTCCGATCTCCTGCTCCAGAGCGGTCCGTAAGGATTCCATGGAAGCGGCCAGATCCGCGTTTGGCGGTTTCTCCTGGAGAGTAGGCCGCACTCCTCCCGGCCCCTTCATCGTGCCGTTTCCCTGACCCTTGTCGTTCTTAGCGCCCCCCGGTACGGTGGCCGCCGCGGACTTCTCCTGGCCCTCGCCTAGCGCCTTGCGGACAGATTCGGAGACCTGCGCAGCTTTGCCGCGATCCGCTTGGGACGTGGCGAACATCACCACGAAAAAGGCAAACAGCAGAGTGATGAAGTCCGCATAGGAAACCAGCCAGCGGTCGTGGTTGGCTGGTTCTTCGGGTTTTCGACGGCGCGCCATGGCTTGCCGGCCTACTCCCCAGCCGCGGCCGCCGCGGGCTGGCTGGCGGCGGGCATCCGGCCTTCCTTGGGCGCCTTGCGGGGAGCGGGCGGTGGCGCATACGCTTCCAGCTTGATCCGGATCAGCTTGGGATTCAATCCTTCTGCGATTCCCAGTACGCCTTCGAGCATCAACTCGCGCATCTGCACGGCGGCGTGCACGCGCGACTTGAGCTTGCTGCCCGCCGGAAGAAACAAAATATTCGCCGAGGCCACGCCGTATACGGTGGCCACAAAAGCCACCGCGATTCCCCGCCCCACTTCGTCTATATTGGCTAGATGCTTCATTACCTGGATCAGGCCCAGCACCGCGCCGATGATCCCGATCGTGGGTGCGTATCCGCCCGCCGCTTCGTAAACCTTGGCTTCGGCTTCCCCGCGATGCTCCTCCAGGGAGATCTCCAGCTCCATCATGCGCCGCAACTCCTGCAGGTCGGTCCCATCCACCGCCAAGTTTAATGCCTTCCGCAGAAATGGATCTTCGATGGACCCGGCTTCTTCCTCCAGGGACACGATGCCGTTCTTGCGGGCCTTGGTGGCGTAGCCGATAATCTGCTCGACGATGGCTCCGGGCGCGTGATTGGTCTCGAAAAAAACCGCGGGAAACTTGCCGGCGGCGCTGCGCAGCAGCGCCATCGGGGTGGTCACCATCACGGCCCCGAGAGTACCTCCGAGGACGATGATGGCCGCGGTTAGCTGCGCCACATCTCTTACTCTGCCCTGCTCCATCACCAGGCCTCCCAGAATGCCGACCAGCGCCAGAGCCAGGCCGCCCAGTGTCGCCAGGTCGGGCCGGCGCCTGGACTGTTTCTTCGCGGAATCGGGCGTCGGTACGGCTGTCCCCGCCATATCCTATTCGATTTCCCCGCGATCCGCGAGGTCGCCATGAGATGCGCCTTCCCCGGCCAGGACCGGCGGAGTGAGCGAAGTACCGCTGTAGATGGCCCGGCGGAACTCCACTACCCGCCGGACTATCTCTTCGGCCGGTTCCAGCACCACCAGCTTCTGCCCGTTGGTCAGACCGATGGTGGTGTCGGGTGTGGCTTCGATGGTTTCGATGAGGTCCGCATTCAGCACCAAGGGACGATGGCTGAGCCGCGTGAGATGAATCATGATCCTCCATCCTTTTCGGCCGGGACGGCGGAAAGCGGCCCGGTTTCCACCACAAAGCCGCGCTTCCGGCCGCTCTCGACGATGCGGCCGCCGAACCGCAGCTTGCCGTTGACCAGACCGTCCACCGGGCGGCTCACCGGAAAGTCGAAGGTCAGCACGTCGCCTTCGGCCAGGCGCAGCAGATCCCGGGCCAGCAGCCGGGGGCCGCGCAGGCGCACGTCCAGGTCCAGCAGCGAAGGCCGGATGCGCGCCAGCATGGCGGTTTGCTCGGCCTCGGTCGACTGGGTGCGGCGTATGGACCACTGCTGGTCGAACTTCTGCCGCATCATTTTGGCGATGATGGACGGGACCGCGATATTCATCATGCCGAGGTTGTCTCCGATGCGGATCTCAATGCCTACCGCCACGACCGCCTCGCTGGGCGCCAACACGCGCAGAAACTGGGGCTCGGTCTCCACTGTGTGGATGGTGAACTCGATCGGAGCGACCGCTTGCCAGGCGGCCTTGAGATCGTTCAGAATGATCCGGAAAAGGCTGTCCAGCAGTTTCTGTTCGATTTCAGTGATCTCCCGCCGCAGGCCCGACGTGGATTTGCCATCCCCCCCCAGCAGCACTTCCAGAATGGGAAAGACCAGCGCCGGGCTCAACTCCAGCAGTCCGTATCCGTCGTAGGGACGCAACCCCAGCGAGAGCATGCAGGTGGGCGAAGGCAGCCCGTTCAGAAACTCCTCGCAGGAGAGCTGCTCGACGCTCACCAGATTCACAAGAAGATACGTGCGCAAATAGGCTGAGAGGCTGGATACCAGATTGTGCACGAAGGTTTCGTGAAGCTGGTGAATGGCCCGCAATTGGGACTTGGCGATGCGATCCGGGCGGCGGAAGTCGAACGGCACTACTTTCCTGGCCGGGGACTCCTGCGGATGGCCGCCGGCCGCATCGTCGAACAACGCGTCGATCTCCTGTTGCGATAATGTGCGATTCACGCTGCGCCGCCGCTATTAGTCTATCGGCGGGAGAGTGCGCGGCTTTAGTCCGGAGCGCAGATTCGCATCCGGGCTGCCGATAAGAGGGCCGGGGAGCAACCGAGTTTCCCGGGAGTGGTTCTATGGATGTCGCAACTGTTGGCAATCCGGGACAAGCTTTCCCGGCCGTATCCGACGCTGTCAGCCCCAAATGGCTTGCGGAAAACCGCGAGATGATCGGCAGCATCACCAGCATCAATGCCTCCGAGTTATTCGGCGCCGGCAGCGCACTGAATTTCGCCACGGATCGGGATACCAAGCGGCTGCTGGTGCAGGTGGTCAACCAGCACACGGGTGAGATCCTCTGGCAATCGCCACCGGAGTATTTGTTGCAGTTGGCGCGGACCTTCGGCCAGCCGGCGGATAACTCTGCCGGCGAATAACTAACTTACGATGTTAGCCGCCGCGCAGGTTCGGGCGCATTCTCCCGATAAGTATTGTGAGGAGATCTCATGCAGCCACAAAATGCCTACTTGGAAAGCCAGATTCAAACCGCCAGCCCCCTGGAGCTGGTATGCGTGCTCTATCGCGCCGCGGGCGACGCCACGCGCATCGCCGGCGCCCACCTGGCCGCCGGGCGTATCCCGGAGCGTTCCCGCCAGATATCGAAGGCGCTGGCTATCCTCACGCAGTTGTCCGGTACGCTCGACCATGCCAAGGGAGGCGCGCTGAGCCGCGGCCTGGCGGAGTTGTACGATTACATGCAACGCCGGCTGTTGGAGGCGAATCAGCGCCGGCAGGCGGAGCCGCTGGTGGAAGTGGGGAACTTGCTGGCCACGCTGCTGGAGGGTTGGGAGCGGATTCGCGCTACGCCCGAACAGGTTCTTTCGGTAGTCGAACCGGCCGCTCCCAAGGCAAGCCGGTATGCGCCGGTGAGCGCGGACCGCTCCGCGGAATACGGCGGGTATCCCGCGGTCTTCGCGGCGGCCGCCCCGGAGTATACCACGCAGAGCTGGAGCTTCTGATCTTATCCGGAGCGATCCGGAACGTGAAATGGACCGCGGGCGCGGCTGCGCGCCCGCCGTCTCGCGGTCGGAGATTTCCATTGCAGTTTGTTATCCGTGTCGTCGAGCTCCGGCAAAGGAGGCCATGTCATCGACGGCAAGAACGGGATCTGGGGCGCTGGATGTGGTTATCTCGGGCGGTGCTGGGCAACGCGCTGCATTTCATACGGAGCCGTGGCGCCGGCGCCGCCCGGCGGGTCTTACTTCGCCCGCGCGGACAGGCTGGAGACGATCTCGGCGCTCAAGCCAAGGCCGCCGCTCTGTGCCAAGGCCTGCGCAAACTGCTCCTCGGCCATGCCGGCCTGGGCGGCGCTGCCGGTATCGTCGCCGCTTCCCAGCCAGCCGCCTTCGTCGCCGTGGGCCTCCTTCAGGAGTTGCGAGATCATGAGGGCTTCGAATTGTTTCGCGGCGGCCTCCACGGTTTTAGGCGGGCGCGCGGCGGGCGGTTCCGCCATCGGCGTCGCCGCTCCCATGGTCACTGGTACGCTCATCAGATCACCTCCAGCTCGGCTTCCAGGGCGCCGGCCGCGCGCAGATTCTGCAGGATGGCGATGATGTCCCGCGGAGTCGAGCCGATGGCCGCCAGCGCATGCACCAACTCCTCCACCGTGGCGCCTTGCTTCAGCACCACGCTGCGGGTAGGCTCCTCCTTGGCGGCCACACTTACATTGGCCGCCGCGGCGGTGGTCCCGGCCGATAATGGCGGCGGCTGCGAGATGTCCACCGCGGTCTCGATCCGGACGGTCAGATTGCCGTGCAGGATGGCCACTGGAGAAATGTGTACGTCGCGGCCCATGACGATGGTGCCGGTGCGCTCGTTCACCACCACCCGGGCGGGCTGGTCCGCGTCCACGGTGAGCATCTCCATCTCCGCGATGAAATCCACCGGGCGGGCGGCGTAGGACGAGGGCACCTGCACGCTCACCAGCGCGGAGTTTTCGGCGCGCGCCGGCAAAGTTCCCGCCGCGCCGTACTTCGCGTTCAGCGCCGCCGCGATGCGCGCCGCGGTGGTGAAGTCCGCATACCGGAGTTGCAGATGCAGGACTCCCTTAAACGGCGGCGCAGGCGGCGGCCGCTCCACAATGCCGCCGCTGGGTACGCGCCCCACCGTGGGATGATTCACCGTCTGGCTGGCGCCGGCATGCCCCGCCGAGAATCCGCCGGTGACCACGGCGCCCTGGGCTACGGCGTAGACTTGGCCGTCGGCGGCTTTCAGGGGCGTGAGCAACAGGATCCCTCCCTGGAGATTGGTGGCGTCCCCAATGGCGGCCGCCGTGACATCCAGGTGCACGCCCGGCTGCGCGAAGGGCGGCAGAGTGGCCGTGATCATAACGGCCGCCGTGTCCTTGACGCGAATGGTGGCTCCCGGAACCGAGACTCCCATGCGTTCCAGCATATTGGCCAGACTCTGCGGCGAGAACACGGTCTGCTGCGTGTCCCCCTTCCCGGCCAACCCCACCACCAGTCCGTAGCCGATGAGCGGGTTGTCGCGCACGCCTTCGATTCCTGCCAGATCCTTCAACCGCGTGGCGCACGCCGCGGGGGCCGCCAGCGCCGCCAACAGACAGAAAGCCATCCCTCGCATCGTTTCCTCCAACCCTCCAACCCTAGAACGGAAGCACTCCCATCAACAACCGGTACAGAATGAACGGACGCCTGATGGAATCCCCCACCACACCCTTGCCGTTGACCGAGACTTCCAGTTGCGCGATCAAGTCCGATTGAACTACGTTGTTCGGACCCAGGTCCGCCGGCCGCACCACGCCGCGCACCGTGATGACTTGCTGTTCGGAACTCACCCGGATTTCCTTGACGCCTTCCACCACCAGATAACCGTTCGGCAGTACGTGCACCACGCGGGTGCCCAGCGTCGTGGAGATCACCGTCGTGCGGCCGATCGTGCCGGCGCCCTTTAACTCCTGATCCCCCGAAGTGCCCAGCAGGTTGGCCAGCGCGCCGGCCGCCTTGGTTACCCCGGCCAAGGCGGTTATGGAAGCGGTGGCGCTCGAAACGCGCGAGGTTTGCACATTGCCGGTACTCACCGCCGAGGCATTCTCCGCCACCAGCACGGTGACCATGTCGTTCACTCGGCTGGCCCGCAGGTCGCGCGCCAAGTCGGTGAACAAGGCCGCGGACGACCATAAGGAGCCGGGCGAGGCGTCGTTGTTGGCGCGCGCCGCCGCGGTAGCCTCCGCCACGTAGCGCTCCAACGCGGATGGCTCCGGCGGCTTGGGCGGCTTCTTCGCCGCGGCCCAGGCCGGAGACAGCGCGCAGCCCAACGCCAGCAGCGCCAAAATTGGTTTCGGTTTCATCGGGTCCCGCCTTCCGGGGCGATCTCTCCCTCGTCCGCCGAGATCACCACGCGGCCGCGATCCGCGACTGTGGCGCGCAGGATCTTTCCATTGGCGGAATTGCGGACTCCCACGACCTCGCCCCGGCTTCCGGAAGCCTGCGCCTCCCCTTCCATCGTCAGGCGCACGCCGCCGCTGCGGATTTCCACCTGCACGCGCTCGCCGCGCAGCACGTCGGCCGGCGCCTCCAGCACCTGCCGCTCGATCGGCATGCCCGCCGGAATCGGCCGCCGCGGCCCCCGGCCCACGATTTCAGACAACTCCGGCAGGCCGGGCGGCCCTTCATAAGGTTCCTCGCGCAGTTGGGAGCGTTCGATGGGACGGCCCGGCACCAGCGCCTGGGCGGCGACCACGCGCGTTCCCGAAACCCGGATGCGCACTCTGGCCCAAACCGGAAAGTCGGCTTGGCCGGATGCGGATACTACGCCGTGCCACAGCAGCGGAGAGCCGGTGGTCTGGTCCGCGCGGAACGCGGGGGCCGGAAAGCGCAGCTCGCCGGGCGGGACGGGCTGGCGGCTGAACTCCACCACTTCGATGCGCGCCGCGGGCATGGCGGCGCGCAGGGCGGCCGCCACACGCTCGCCGGTGAGCGTCTCCAGGGGCCGCGCGAAGCAGGCTTCCACTCCGGGCTCCACGGCCAGTCCGTAACGCAGCGCCAGGCGCGCCAACTCCGCGGCGCCGTAAGTGCGGCGGGCTCCCGGCGCGGGCGCGTCTCCCAGCGCCAGTCCGGGCGCCAATCCCGCGAAGGCCGGCACGGCCCGCGCCAGGTCTCCCGCCAGGATCCGTTGGCCCGAAACCGGCAGGCATTGGGCGCCGGCCGGCGCCACCGCGGCCAGAAGGATAAGCGCCATCCGCGCGGTCATTGCGTCACAAGGCCGTTGGCCTGTTGATACATCTCGTTGGCGGCGGTGACCACTTTGGAATTGGCTTCGTAGGCCCGCTGGCTGACGATCAGGTTGACCATCTCCTGTACCACGCTGACGTTGGACTGCTCGGTGTATCCCTGCTGCAGCGCGCCGAGGCCCTCGGCCCCGCCCGGGTTGCCCAGAACCGGATCGCCGGAACCCTCGGTGGGTGTGTACAGATTGCCGCCGATGGTGCTCAAGCCGGCAGGATTTTGGAAGTTGGCAAGCTGAATCTGGCCGGCGATCTGGGCTGTGGTCTGGTTCGGCTGAGTGTAGCTCACCGTGCCGTCGCCGGCAATGGTGATCGATTGCGCATCCGCCGGAATGGTGATCTGGGGTTGCAGCGGATTGCCGCTGGCGGTCACCACATTTCCGTTCTTGTCGAGCTGAAACTCCCCGTCGCGCGTGTAGCCCAACTGGCCGTTGGGCTGGAGCACTTGAAAGAAGCCACGCCCCTGGATCGCCACGTCCAAGGGGTTGTCGGTTTCCGAGAAACTGCCCTGGGTGAAGATGATCTCGTTCCCGGACGGACGTGTGCCGAGTCCCAATTGCAGCCCGGCCGGTAACACTGTCTGCTGGCTGGCGGACGCTCCCGGCTGCATGATGTTCTGGTAAAGCAGATCCTGAAATTGAACGGAACGCGACTTGTATCCGTTGGTGTTGGCGTTCGCCAGGTTGTTGGCGATGTTGTCTACGCTCATCTGTTGGGCCGTCATACCGCTGGCGGCGCTGAAAAGTGCTCTCATCATAATCGATTGGTCCTTATCTTGATCTTGCCCGCCGGATTTTAGGAAGCCACGCGGGCTACTTCTTCGACAGACTGTTTATTCATCTGCGATCCCAGCGTGGCGGCCTTCTGCAGCATTTCAAATTGGCGCATGACCGACACCAGGCGCACCGCCGATTCCGCGGCGCCGACATTGGAACTTTCCAGCTTGCCCTGCTCCACTTGGACGCCGGTTGCCGGCTGGGAATCCGCCGCGCTCCGGAAATAGCTGGCCCCTTGCTTCACCAGCGCACCGGTATCGGAGAAATCCGCGAGTTGCAGTTGGCCCAAGGTCTGGCCGTCCTGGCTCACCGTGCCGTCGGCTGAGACCTCCAGCGCGCCGGTCGGCTGGACAGTCAAGCCCCCGCCGGATACGGTCCGCACCGGATATCCTTCACTGGTGACCAGCGCACCGGCGGTCGATACCTTAAAGCTGCCGTTGCGTGTGAACAGGTTTCCGGCGGGGCCGTCCACCGCGAAGAAGCCTTTGCCGGAAAGCGCCAGATCCAAGGCGCCGCCGGTCACCTTTAGCGCTCCTTGCGAGAAATCGGTCCAGGGACGCTCGACGACCGGGAGGGAGGCGGCCGGTCCGCTGTCCGCGCCGGCGGCTTCCGCCGATACATACAGGTTGTAAAACTCGCGGTCGGTCTTGTAGCCTCCGGTTTCCGCGTTGGCCATATTGTTGGCTAGCATATCCAGCGATTCCATACGGGCCTGCATTCCGCCGGCCGCCGCGATCGTCAAGTTGTCCATGGCACGCTCATGCCGGTCTTCGGTGCAAGCGAGGAGCCGAAGGCTGGCCGCACAAAAAGAAGGGGATGGGGCCCCGCGCCCCGGCAAGTATGTGCCGGAAAGGATGCCACCGCCAAGTTCGTGCCGCCGGTGCGGCGCGCAACTGCTTGGAATGCAGTGGCGGCGCTTTGGCTACCCGTGTGCATTTGTCCGGGACGTGATCGCCGTCTCTTCAATATTACCGGCTGCCTCCGGCAGCGATGCGACGCAAGGCGCCGGCAGGGGGGCGCCGGGGGCGGCGGGAAAGTCCGAGCCGGTCACGGAGCGCGGTTTCGGGTCCTTTCTGAATGGCTACTTGGCGGACGGCGACGGCGCCGGGGACACGCCGGAGCCAAAACGTCAGATTCCCAGCGACAGGCGTCCGGAAAACGATTTGGCGGCGCCCGCCGGCATGCCGGTTCCGATGGCGGCCGCCCCGGTCTCCGACGGTTCCAGTGCGAGTCCCCGGCTGGCACCCATCCCCCAGCGCGCGGCGGGTCCGTTCGCATGGGATCCCGCCTTACCGGAAGACGGCCCGACTGCCAACGGCGATGCGGCCAAGGGCGGGCGCGAGGGCGTACTGGCCCCGGACGACACCCAGGAGTTGGCCTTCGCGGCGCGCTTGCTCGCGCCCGATTCGGCCCCTTGGGGGGCAGCCGCAGCCGCCGTATCCGCAAGCTTCGCAGCGGGTCTGGAAGACGGGACCGTACCCGCAGACGAGAGCGAACCCGCCCAGCCTAAGAATGCGGAGGTTTCGGGAGCCTCTCGTGGCGCGCATACCTCGACTCCGGGCGATTGGCAATCGGAATTGCGCAGCGCCGCCGTCCCGGAAACCGGGGATGGTTCCTCAAGCGCACAAGAAGAAGGGCGCGGCCCCGCGGATCAACGCAATGCCGACGCCTTCGGAACCATCGCAGCCATCGCAGCCATCGCAGCCATCGCGGCGAGAGGGGTGCCGCTCTCCGGCGATCGCCCGCCCGCCGACCGCGAAATCGCGGCGCCGGCGCCGACGGATGTGCAGAGCGCGTGGAACGGCGCCGCCCCGGCCCCGGCGGACAGGGATGCCCAGCCTGCGGTTCCCGCGCAGGCAGCCAGCCAGGGTCCGGTCGCGGCCGAGCCTCCCGAGGCGCCCGCGCGGCCGGCCTCCCGCGACGTCTCCCTGCATCTGGACGATGGCGGGAGCGGCGTCGACATCCGCATGGCGGAGCGCGCCGGGGAGATTCGAGTCACGGTACATACCTCGGATCGCGATTTGGCCGACACTCTCCGCGCCGACCTGCCGGACCTGGTCGGCAAACTGCGGCAAAGCGGATTCCAGGCGGAGACCTGGCATCCCAACGCCGCGGGACAGGCCGACGCGGGCCGCCGCGGCGGTTCGGACGGCGCGCCGCGGGAGCATTCGCCGGACGGCCGCAGAGACGGCCGCCAGCGGCAACCGCAACAACAGCAGCCCAAAAATCAAACCCGCTGGGACGGGGAGTGGAAGTCCAGCCTCGACCCCGCACAGGAGCTCCACATATGACGATTCAACCCTTGGCGGCATTGCCGCAGAGCGTCGCGGCCGGATCTACCGCCCAAACGACTCCGGCATCGAGCTCGAGCAGTTCGGCGGATGCGGTCAGCCAAAC
>DATNMW010000161.1:0-24830 GCA_035602155.1 Bryobacteraceae bacterium
GATCGGCGATCCGGTAGGGCAATCGGCCGCTCAACAGGCGATAGCCTAGAACTCCTGCCGAATAAATGTCGGAAGCGAATGTCAACGGCTCGCCGCGCACCTGCTCCGGGCTGGCGTATTCCGGCGTGAAGGCAAACACTCCGGTCTTGGTAAGCGCGGCTTCGGCGGTGGCGTCCACTAGGCGGGCGGTTCCGAAGTCCAGGAGCTTCACCTGGCCGCTTTCGCCGACCAGGATATTGGATGCCTTCAAGTCCCGATGAATCACATGGCGGCTGTGTACATAGGCCAGCGCTTCCAGCACCTGGCGCACCAGGGCGATGCGGGCGCGGACATCCAGTTGCCGCGCGTCGCAGAAGCGATCGATGGTCAGTCCATCGACGAATTCCATCGCCAGGTATGGCAGGCCCGTATCGGAGACGCCGCCATCGATCAGGCGCGCGATCCGGGGATGATCCAGGCTGGCCAGGAACTGGCGCTCGCGGCGGAAGCGTTCTTCGATGGCGGGCGAGGCCAGCGCCAGCGGCACGACTTTCACCGCGACCGTCATCTGCACGATACCGTCGGCCCGTTCGGCGAGGTACACGGTGCCCATGCCGCCGCGCCCCAGCAGTTTCAACGCTTGCCAGACCCCGAAGCGGGGCAGCCGTTCGGCGGCCGGAGGCGCGGCGGTGCGCGCGCGCTCGTCGTTCGCGAGCAAGCCGCCGATTTCGGTCCGCAAGCTCTCGTCGCCGCCGCAACTTTCCCGGATCAGCGTGTCGCGATCTTCGCCGGCGGCCTTCGCCAGCGCCGCGTGGAAGATCTTTTCCGCCTGGCGAAATCGCTCCAACTCAGCGGGCAGCATAAGTGTCGCCTTCAGGCCGGGCGCAGGCGCTGGCCCAACCATGCCAGGGAAAAACGCAGGTTGCGCTCGACGGTGCTCCGCGAGACTTCCAAAATCTCAGCGGTTTCATCCACCGTGCAGCCCAGGAAGAAATGCAACTCGATGGTGCGCGTCTTATCGGCGTCGAACTCGGCCAGGTCGTTGAGCGCGGCGGACAGGTCCAGCGACTCAGCGGTCTCGCCGCCCAGCCAGGCCAGTTCGGCGTCCAGCGGGATGCGCTGCCAACCCACGCCGCGCTTTTCGGTTTTGGCTTTGCGGGCGGAATCGATGAGAATGCGGCGGATGAGCTGCGCCGCGAAAGTGAAGAAGTGCGCGCGGTCGTGGAGCGCCACGCGGCGCATGCGCAGCAGGTCCACGAAGACTTCATTCACCACCGCCGTGGGCTGCAAGGTGTGCTCGGGGCGTTCGTGGCGCAGGCAGGCCTCGGCGATGCCGCGAAGCTGGTCGTAAACTAAGGGCGCCAACGCTTCGATTGCGCCCGGTTCGCCTTCTTCCCACCGATGCAGCAGCTCGGTGATCTCGCCTTGGCGGGAATCTTGCACGTCTCATCATAAACCGGTTTCCGGGAACAGTTCGGCCCGCGCACGTACTAGCCGTACCTACATATATACGGCGCAATCCGGGTGAAAAACCCTTCAGTTCGCAACCCAGGATTCGTGCGGGAAATTGTTGAAGGGTTTTCCGAATGGATCGCGCCGTATTAAGTGGGCGGCTGCTGCCGCACTCGCTCAATAGGAGAATTCGACACATGTCTATGAGATCGCTTTTGGTTCGATTGCTGGCCGCGGTAATTCTGCCGGCCGGGACGTTAGCGCTCGGCGCGGGCGCACCCAGCGGCACGCCGGACCAAGCCGCCCGGGCACGCATCGACAGCGCGTATGGAAAGCTTCCCTTGCAGTTTGAGGCGAACCGGGGCCAGCAGCCCGCCCGGGTGAAATTCCTATCGCGCGGGAAAGACTGCACGGTCTTCCTCACCCCAGATGGAGCCACCCTGTCGCTGCGGAAGATGAAGAGCCAGGCCCGTATAGATAAGCCCGGTCCGCTGGTCACCGAGCGCGTGCTGGAGGCGGCCGCCGACCTGCGCTTGAAGCTGGAAGGCGGCAACCCCGCCGTCAAGCTGACTGGCGCAGACCCCTTGCCGGGAGCCGTGAACTACATCATCGGCAAAGATCCCGCCAAATGGCGCACCAACGTGGCCACCTACGCCAAAGTGCGCTATGAGCAGGTTTATCCCGGCATCGACCTGGTGTTCTATGGCAATCAACGGCAGCTCGAATACGATTTCGTGCTGGCGCCGGGAGCCGCGCCGGATGCCATCCGGCTGGCGGTGGAGGGCGCGGATCACACATCCGTGGATGATGCCACCGGCGACCTGGTGCTGGCAGCCGCGGGCCAGGAGATCCGCTTCCACAAACCGTCGATCTACCAGCCCGAGGCGGACGGTGCCGCGCGCCAGGAAGTGGAGGGCCGCTTTCAGGTGAACAAAGACCACGTTACATTCGACGTGGCGGCGTATGACCATACGCGCGCGTTGGTGGTCGACCCCGTGCTGGCCTATTCCACTTTCCTGGGCGGTGCGAGCTTCGAATATGCCCTGGCGGTGACTGTGGACAGGCAGGGCAACGCCTATATCGGCGGAACCACGTGTTCCACAAATTTCCCCACCACGGCCGGTTCCTACTCGCCGGCTCCGCCGGTGAAAGGGCCGAACCCGGGGTGCAACTTCGGCGTCGATCAAAGCGGGGAGAGCGCGTTCATCACCAAGCTGAATGCGGCGGGGAGCGCCCTTGTTTTTTCCACTTATCTCGGCGGAGGCTATGCGGACGGGGTGTTGGCGCTAGCGGTGGATTCTTCGGATAATGTCTATGTCGGCGGATACACCGGTTCCATCAATTTTCCTGTGACGGCGAGCGCTTTCCAACAGGTTTGCGCGCCGGCGGCGACTTATTCAGGCACAAACTGCGCCGTCCAGAACATCGTCAGTAGCTGCTTTGGAGGGGCCTTCGAAGGCTCTTACAACGACAGCGGCTTTGTCACGAAGCTGAACTCTACCGGGTCGGCACTGATCTATTCCACCTTCATCGGAGGAACCGGGTACGATGGGGTCGAGGCCCTGGCGGTCGATAGCAGCGGCCAAGCTTACGTGGCGGGAAATAGCGCATCCGCGCCTGGGAACGAAACCCTGTGTAACCCAAGCCCGCAGACAAACTTTGCCTGGCCCACGACCACCAACGGGTTTGAGGGCTGGCCCACAAACGGCTTGCCCAGCGGAGACCAGGCGCATCCCGCCTTCACCGTGTTCAGCGCCGACGGGTCCTCACTGGTGTACTCCACGCTATATGGCCCTACGGCCAGCAGCACGGGCGCAAACAGTACGATCGTTACTTCCATGGCCGTCGATAGCGCGGGCAAGGCCTACATCGGCGGTTACACTAATTACTCTACTTTTCCAGTCACTGCCGGCGCCTATCAGACCACCTGCCCGGGCTGCGTGGAGCCGGGCAACGCCCGGACTGACGGCTTCGTGGTGGCCTTCGATCCCAGCCAAAGCGGCGCCGCTTCGTTGGTATACTCCACATTCCTGGGCGGCAACGGGAGCAGCTTCGGCGGCTATTGCAGCTCCCAGCCGGGTGATGTCATCTACGGGATCGCCGTGGACTCCAACAGCAACGCCTATATGACGGGCGCGACCTGCTCCACGGATTTCCCGACGACTCACAGAGCTTTCCAGCCCACCGATCCTGCGTCGGGCACTTGTACCCAGCCAACCGTCAGCGCCTTTGTGTCCAAACTGAATGCGACGGGCGCCACGCTCGACTATTCCACATTTCTGGGCGGCTCGACGTGTAATAAAAACTCCGTGGGCTACGCCGTGGCTGTAAATTCAGCGGAGGACGCATTTGTCACCGGAAACACCTATGACTACACCTTCCCTACCTTGGATCCGCTGTTTCCTTCATTTCCCGGGAGTGGCAATGGGGTCTTCGTGAGCGAGTTCAACGCCGCGGGCTCGGAATTGCTGTTCTCGACGCTGTTGGGTGCCGGTGGCGCTATAGGCTACGCCATCCACGCCGATAACTACGGCAATGTTTACGCGGTGGGACAGGCCAGCAGCAGTTCCTATCTGCCCACAACGACGGGCGCATTTCAGACCACCTTCGGCGGCGGCGCCACCGACGCATTCGCCGTGCGCATCGCTCTGACCGAGGCCGATCTGGCCGTGACTAACTCCGCGCCTTCCACGGTTGTGCGCGGCGCGGACGTTACCTACACGATCACTGTCACCAATAACGGCCCCAATACTGCGTATGTGGCGACGCTCGCCGATAGCGTACCCAGGGGGACCACATTCGTCAGCGCCACAACGACTTCCGGGTCCTGTACCACTCCGGCAGTAGGGGCCACCAGTGGAAGAGTGGCCTGCACGGCCTCGTCGCTGGCCGACAACGCCGCCTTTACCGTGAGCATGACGGTGAGAGCAGTCGCCCAGTCCGGCAATACCCTGACTGACACGGCCAGCGGCAGTTCACTGGTTTACGACCCGGCGACAACGAATAACTCGGCTACGGCCACGACAACCATAAACTGAGACCGGCAGCTTGCAATTGCTCCAACTTGAGCGGGCGCCTTACCAGCGTCCGCTTCTGTTTCTCAACCCATCCCTACTGCACCGATACCCCACACAAAGTGGCGCGCTGAAGGGCATAGCGCCGTATCCGTGATTGCGATGGTCCGCAGGGTCTGTTGCTGGAAAGCGGATGGCAGGTCCACCTCCACCAGATCCATTCTTTGCCCGCGCGCGTTCTCGAAGGCCTGCCGCGAACTGGAGCCGTTAATTGTCAGCATGCCCAGGTTAGTGGAAAACACTGGCGGCCACTAAGCCGCCGGAGCTTGCTGCTATCTATCGTTAACCTTGCCGCCAGACCGTATTCGGCTCAGAATGTGTGAGTGGCCCAAGCCCGTGCGCGGCAAAAGGGCCGGTGAAAGGAATCCCCATGCCCCTACGCCGAATCGCCGTTTCGCTTGTCATTGTGTCTTTCGCAGCCTATGGTCAAGCCTTGCTCGACAACGCCGCTGTCCGCAAACTCGTCAAGTCCGGCGCCGGCGAGCAAACCATTGTGGCGGCGATCAACCAGCAGCCCGGAAAGTACGCGCTTTCGACCGATGACTTGATCGCGCTCAAGAAAGCCGGCGTCTCGGACGGGATCCTGGCGGCTATGATCGTGCGGAATGGCGCGACGAACCCGGTGTCCGCCGCGCCGGCCGCCCCCACGGCGCTGGCTCTGCACGATGCCACCCCTATCCGGCTGCGCCTGACCCGCGATATCAACTTCACCAACGTGAAGCCTGGCGACAAGGTGGATTTTGAAATCCTGGACGATCTCAGAATCGATGGCCTGCTGGTAATTGCGCACGGCTTGCGAGCTACGGCAACCGTCAGCATGGTCGAACCTAAAACGCGCATGGGACGAGGCGGAAAGCTGGGAGTGAACCTCGACTCCATCCCGCTGTTGAACGGCGGCCAAGTGGCCATCCGCGCGGCGAAGGAGGGTCGCGGAGGCGGAAATCCGGACGCAACCGGCGGCACGGCGCCAGCGGCCGCGGAGGTAGTCAGGCCCGTGGAGCCTTCTTTGCTGTTTGCGTTTGACAGAGACGAGCCGTTCCAGGAGGGCACCAGCATCTCCGTCTACATCAATGGCGAATTCAAGCTCGATCCGGCCAGATTCCTGGTGGACATCGCGTTCTCTTCGAATCCCCCAGGCGCCATGGTTACGATGTATGGCGCGCCCGTCGGCCGTACTCCTTTCACCACCAGGCTGGCGCCAGGCACATACAAAGCCGTATTCTCGGCCGACGGCTACTACGACTTGACCCAGAGCATATCCGTGGGACCGGGATACTCAACGACAGTGCATGCCGCCTTCGAAAAGTAGCCCAGCATTCGTGGGGCGGGCGTCATTCGCCTATGCACACACGATGCCTTGGCGGATCGCGTAGCGCACCAAGCTGGCGGTTTCATGCACCCCCAGCTTCTCCATGATGCGGCTGCGATGTGAATCGGCGGTCTTGTAGCTGATTCCCAGCAAGGCGGCGACTTCCTTAGTGGAATTGCCATCGGCCACCAGCGCCAACACCTGCACCTCGCGTGAAGTTAGCGGGCTGACCGCCGTGGCACGGCCCGGCGCTGGGATTTCCACGCAGGCGCCGAGGTAGCCCTGGAACCCACCGTCGCGATCGAACTGTGCCGTACCCGCGTCGCGCACCCAGCGGTATTGCCCGTCGGCCCGCAGCAGGCGGTATTCCACGTCGAAGGGCCGGTGAGCACCGAAGGCACGCCGGTATGTATCCAGGCAGCGCTGCCGGTCGTCCGGGTGTACACCTTCCACCCATCCCTCGCCGATCTCCTCCGCCATAGTCCTGCCGCGGAAGTCGAGCCATGGCCGATTGAAGAAGGTGCATAATCCGTCGCGGCCCGCCGACCAGAGCATGAAGGGCGCCTGATCGACCAGGCGGCGGAAGCGCTCGTCTTCCTGTGCGGAATAATCAAGGGTTACGTGGCTCGGCTGCATGTTCTTAACGAAATATTAATGCATTTTCGTCGGTCACGCAAATAATGGTAGTACTATTCCCTAGGGCGAAACCCCGCAGTACCGTCCCCGGCGGATTTCGGCCGCAGGCGGCTGTGCTAGCGTGGAGGCTTGTCGTCCGCCACGATCGTCTCTGGTATCGGATCAACGTTGCTGGCTACCTTGATCGGCGTGGCGGGCGTGTTTCTTGGACTCTGGCTGACCACTGCCGGGCATCGCACGCGCCTGGTAGTTCCGTTCAGCGCGGGCGTGCTGCTGGGGGTGGTATTTTTCGGTCTCCTGCCGGAACTGGTGGCGGAGATCGGCTGGCCGGTGACTGGAATCTTTTTCGCCGCCGGCTACGGCCTGCTCGATTGGATCGGCCGGCATGTGGCGCCGGTGTGCCCGTCGTGCGCGCACGAACACGACCACGCGTCCTGCCAGACCGTGCTGCACGGATTCGCGGCGCCGATGATCGGCGCCAGCATGCTGCACAGCTTCTTCGATGGCTGGAGTATCGCCACGGCGCAGCTTGCGTCGCACCACGGCATCCGCTTGGCCGTGGCGCTGGCAGTGGCCTTGCACAAAATTCCGGAGGGTGTCGCGCTGGGCGCCATCGTGCGCGCATCGGTTTCGTCGCGCTCCACCGCCCTGTTTTGGAGCGTATCGGTGGAGGGCACCACACTCCTGGGCGGCATTCTCGGGCTGGCTATCGCCCCGCAACTGAGCGCCGCCTGGATTACCTATCCGTTGGCGCTGGCCGCCGGATGGCTGTTCTACCTGGGTGCGCACGCGGTGCATGAAGAGTGGAAGCGGCGCGGTCCGGTGCCCGCATTCATGACTGCGCTGACGGGGGCCGCGGGCGCGGCGGCGTTGCAACAGGGCGTGCAGGCCTGGTTTAGATGAAACGCCCCAGCGTCATCCCAGTACCAGTTGGCGAAACTCCCTGTCGAGCGGGATCTGCAGGCCCGGCGGCAGCCATCGCCATCCCCCGTTGGGGTTGACCTCGATGAAATAGCAGCGGCCCTTGGAAACCAGGCTGTCCACCGCGGCGTACCGCAGTCCAAGCTCACTCACCAAGGCAACTAACTTGGATTCGTGACCCGGAAAATCGGCAGTAGCAGCGAAGTCGGCTGCTTCGAGATCCTGGCAGGTCACATCCGGAGTACTCGCCTTGCCGCGAGGACGGATCGCGACACTGATCGCCCGCGAACCAAAGACGTAAGTGCGCAACTCGAGTTGGGCCGGGATAAAACGCTGAAAACACCCCGGCGCTACGCGGACGGAGGCCGGATCGGCCAAAATCTCGTCGCTCGTGAAAAACGACGCTGGCGCCATCCAGTCGGCGGTGATACTGCCGCTTTCACCAATTGGCTTCGAGATCCCGCGGCTGGCTCCGGGCGGCAAGACCCTAACGGCATATCGTGGGTTGTTGGTAATGACTGTGCGGGGCATCAGCAGACCATGGGCGCGGGCCGAAAGGAGCTGGACTATCTTGTTGGACGCGCGGCGAGCGCTGCCAGGCGGGTTGACCCACTGGCCGTTGCCGGCCAACCGCTCCTCTAGGAATTGGGTGACGACGTCCCATTCCCGAGCCACAAAATCCGAGTAGCGGTCTTGCCGAACCTTAGCCAGTAAGGTATGCTGCCGTTCGCAACTGGACGGCAGATAGATGTATGAGCGAGCTTCCAAGGGGACCTCTGCGCCATCCTGCCGAATCGAGACACGGTCTCGGCTAGGATCGATGAAGACTTCGGTAGAGGGGTTACCTAGAAGCAGGTGAGCTGCCTTGACGCCGGCAAATACACGCTGTAGCCACTTTCGGTCGAAGCCCGGCGTTCTATAAGGGATCACTGCCAGAAGGTCAACCATGACGAACTGAGAGCGCAGGAGGAACTCCGTGGCGCCGGAAGCCCTCCCGCATCGCTACGGCTTAGCCATCTTTCTTCAGCTTCAGTTTCGAACGCCTGACTGCCTTCTTAGACGTGAATGGTTTCAGCATTAAACCTCCAGGATGTCGGCGCTTGACCAACAACCAACATTTTAGCCGCCCACACTGAAGGATTGCAAGCCGGGGCAGGGAGCGAGCGAGGCCCGGCGCATGCGAACGCAGGACGCTTGGAGATTAAGACACAGCGGATCCGGTTATAATTCACGATATGTCGTGGACAAAACGAGTTTGGGAGCGAGTGCTGGAATTGATTCTGGCGCCATCCGTGGTGGCCCTTGCGATCATCTACTCCAAGGAGGCGCTTGGCGCCGCGGTGGCGATGGTTGTGTTGCTAATTATTTGCATTGGACTTTGGGAGGCGTGTTTGCGGCTAAGCAAGCAACGCATCAAGCTCGAAGCGGCTAATTCGCGGCTAAGCACAACATGCACCGAGCTCCAGGCAGTCAATTCGGGGCTCAGCAACCGATGCAGCCAGCTCGAGCAAGGGTTGAGTGCCGCGGGCTCCAGCCAATCGGTATTGAATCTCGCCCTGAACCACCCCGGTCCGCCTGTAGACAATGCTAATCACTACACCCTGGTCAAATTCTTCGGCCACATCGACGGCAACGGGAACTACCGGGCGAAATGCGAACGACGTGGCATCAACCAATCGAGGGATGCGGTCCGAGACATCCGCATCCAGTCTTGTGCCGATAGCAAAGCGACCTACAAGGATTTGGACGTGCAAGCCTTTGACCTCATTGGCAACGAGGCGCTGCGCACATTCAAAGTCGACGACGATCCCCGTCAGAAGAAATTCGACATACGTTTCCGGAAACCGGTCGCGACCAACGAGCCGTTCGCTGTGGAATGGTCGTATCTTTGGCCCACCTGCCTGCGCGCCTCCGACGACTATGATTTCATTCTCCTAAAAGGCTTAAACCGGGGAGTCGAGAAACTGTCTTACACGCTGGAATTCGAGTGGAAGTTGCCAGCCTACCGATTCCTGAAGCTTACGAAGGGCGGCGAATGGGAACTACTGACGGTAGGCCTAGAGCAGCCGCAGGGCAATTTCTACTGTTATACTCTGGAACTCAAAAATCCCGACAGCGAGGCTTATAAGTTCGAATACGATTAATCCGCGAGCCGCCGTAGTCATCGGAACAGCGGAAACCCAAATGCCGCCCGCCATCCGCTTCCTCCTCTCGCGCATGTGCGTCTGCTACGATGAAATTTCCCGTCGCTATGCCCCTGCGCTTCTACAACACGCTTACCCAGCAAACCGCCGAATTCGCCCCGCAGCGGGACAATACGGTGCGCATGTACACCTGCGGCCCAACCGTCTACGACTACGCGCACATCGGCAACTTCCGCACGTTCACCTTCATGGATATCCTGCGGCGATGGCTGCGCGCCAGCGGCTTCGGGATCGACCACGTCATGAACATCACGGACGTGGACGACAAGATCATTCGCAACGCCGTGGCGCGCAACCAATCGCTCGACGAGTACACCGCGCACTACAAACAAGCCTTTCGCGACGATTGCGCGCTGCTTCGGCTGGAGACGCCGGAGCACGTGGTGCCCGCCACCGAACACGTTCACGAAATGGCGCAGGCCATCGAGCGCTTGGCGGCGGGTGGCCACACTTACTCCAGCGACGGTTCCATCTACTTCCGCATTTCGACTTTTCCGGAATACGGCAAGCTATCGCACAACGATTTCAGCGGCATTCGCGCGGGCGCGCGCGTCGATGTGGACGAGTACGAAAAAGCGGACGCCCGCGATTTCGCCTTGTGGAAAGCGCCGAAAGAAGGCGAAGTTTTCTGGGACGAGAACATCGGCCGGGGCCGGCCGGGCTGGCACATCGAATGCTCCGTGATGGCCATTCAGTATCTGGGCGAGACGCTGGATATCCACGCCGGCGGCGTAGATCTGATTTTCCCGCATCATGAAAACGAGATCGCGCAATCGGAGTCCCTCACTGGGAAGCCCTTCGCGCGTTTCTGGCTGCACGCCGAGTTCCTAATGGTGGAAGGCCAGAAGATGTCGAAGTCGCTGGGGAATTATTTTACGCTGCGCGACATCCTTGGCCGCGGCTACGCGCCGGAAGCGGTGCGCTATCTGCTGGCCTCCGTGCCTTACCGCAAAACGCTGAACTTCACGTTCGATGGGCTGCAATCCGCCAAGACGGCCATCGAGCGGTTGCGCAATTTCAAACTACGGCTGGAAACCGGCGGATTCGCCGAGGGCGCAAACCCGGCGCTCGCCGACCGCACGGCATCCGCGCAGGCGCAATTTGCGGCCGCGATGGACGACGATCTGAATACGGCTGAAGCGCTGGCCGCTATGTTCGAGTACGTCAGAGACGTCAACACCGCCATGGATGCGGGCGATATGCGGGCGGAAAACCGCGCCCCCGCGCTGGCGTTTCTGGCGCGATTCGATTGCGTATTCGCGGTGTTGCAGCCGACCGTCGAAAGCGGGCAGATCGGCGATGCCGACGTGGAAGCGTCAGTTCAAGCGCGCAACGATGCCAAGAAGGCGCGCAATTTCGCGCTGTCCGATCGGATCCGCCAGCAGTTGCTGGAACAAGGCATCATCCTGGAAGATACTAAGTCCGGGACGCGATGGAAGAGGAAGTCGTCGTGAAGATACAAACCAAAGCGGTGCATGCGGGCGACCGTAAGAAGGCCGGCGCGCATGTTCCCGTCACCACTCCGATATATACCGCCTCCAGTTACTTCTACGAGAGCATGGAGGAACTGGATCGCGTCTTCGGGCAGGAAGAGCCGGGTTACTGTTACGCCCGCTACGACAATCCCACGAATGCCGCGCTCGAAGAGCAGGCGGCCGCGCTCGAAAGTGGTCACGGTGCACTGGCTTGCAGTTCCGGTATGGCGGCCATTCACATGGCGTTGCTGGCGGCTCTCGCCGACCGGCGCAAATCCGTGCTGGCCGCCAATGCGCTGTACGGCGCCACGATCAGCCTGCTGATGAACGTGATGGAAGCGTCCGGCGTGAGCGTGCGATTCGCGGATGTTTGGGACCTGGACGCGTTTCGCAAGGCGATGGAAGAATCCAAACCCGGTTGCGTGTTGGTAGAGACGATTTCGAATCCGCTGTTGCGCGTTGCGCCGCTCGATCGCATCGCCGAAATCGCGCGCGCGGCGGGCGCGGCCTTGATCGTGGATAATACGTTTGCCACGCCCTTGCTGCTGCGGCCGCTGGAGTTGGGCGCGAATTTCGCCGTACACAGCGCCACCAAGTATCTGGCCGGGCATGGCGATGTGATGGGCGGCATCGTCGTCACCGATGCGGCGCATTACGAAGGTTTGCGGGCGCTCTCGCGCGCCGTCGGGCCGGTACTCGGTCCTTTCGAAAGCTATCTGACGATGCGCGGTATCAAGACCCTGACCCTGCGCATGGAGCGGCAGTGCGCAAATGCCTGCCGGGTCGCTTCCTGGCTCGCGTCGCACCCGGCCATCGAGCGCGTCTATTTTCCGGCGGATCCCGCGCACCCGGACGCGGCGGATATCCGCCGCCTGCTGCCGCCCGGACTGTTCGGCGCGATCGTCAGCTTCGAGTTGAAGGGCGCCGGCCGCGCGGAGGTGTTCCGTTTCATGAATGCGTTGCGCATGATCGTGCGCGCGACGTCGCTAGGGGACGTACACAGCATGATGCTGTATCCGGTAATGAGCTCGCATCGCGAGATATCGCCGAAGCATCGCCAGCGCATGGGCATCGGCGATAATCTGGTGCGGCTTTCGGTGGGCATCGAAGCGGTGGAAGATATTGTGGAGGATCTGGAGCAGGCGCTGCGGCGTTAGCTGCCTGTCAAGGGGAAGTCATGGCGACTCCTCGGCACGGCGTTGAACGTCAGTTCGAAGAGAAACTATGGGGCTACGGAGAACACGGTGCCGCATCCGAGCGTACTGCACTGGTAGTTTCCGCAAGCGGCCGTCGTTCCGAAGAGTGCGCCGCCTCTGCCGATCACGAGGCCGGTAGAGGGTTTGCAGCCGTTGCTGTCGTCACCGAAAGTGTGGAGTATTGCTTCGGCCCACGAACCCCCGGCCGACGCGGGAGGGGTCAGGGAGAAAACCGAGCCACCATCCAACGGCCCCCCGTATTGAGTAGTGCCGTAGAGAACGCCGTTGCTGAGAATGACGCCTGAGGACGGCAGGGCTCCGTCGCTGCCTCCGACGAAACTGTAGAGCGCCGCCTCGGTCCACCGGCCGCCGGGCGAAGCCGGCGGTGTCAGGGAAAAGACCATGCCGTCGTAAAACGCTCCGCCATCGGAGGTCCCATAGAGGACTCCGTCGGCATCCATATCCAAGCCTCCCGCTGGGTAAGCTCCATCCCCAAAAAAGGGACCCTTGAAATTGTACAGCACCGTTTCGGCCCAGATACCGCCCGGTGAGGCCGGTGGGGTCAAAGAGAAAACCGTGCCCGCGTTGTAGGTCCCGCCTTGGACCGTAGTGCCGTAGAGCACGCCGCCGCTGCCCACCACAAGGCCGCCCGAGGGAACGGCGCCGTCGCCTGGCGGACCAGCGAAGCTGTACAGCACTGTTTCGGTCCAGTAGCCGCCCGGGGATGCCGACGGGGCTAAAGAGAACACCGTGCCCCCGTTCGACGTTCCGCCTATGTTTGTCGCTCCGTAGAGAACACGGCCGACCACCGTGAGCGAACCGGTGGGCTCGCCGCCGGCAGCACCGCCCGGAAAGGAATACAGAAGACGCTCGGTCCAGGCGCCTCCTGGAGAGGTTGGGGGTGTCAACGCGAACACCGTGCCTTCCTGCTTCTCGCCGGCGGCGATCCGCACACCGTAGAGAACTCCGGAGTGACCCGTCAAGGCCGGCCCGGATCCGCCATTGCCGGAGCCACCGGCGAAGTTGTAAAGGATGGTCTCGGTCCATGGGCCCGGGATCGCGGACGGCGTCAGGCTGAATGCGATGCCTACATCCGCCAGCCCGCCCTGACCGGTAACTGCATATAGCAAACCCTCGCCCGCCACTGTCAAGGCCGACGGAAGTGCTCCGTCGGCAGCCCCACCGGCAAAGGTATGGATCGTGTTGAATGTCTGCGCTCCGACGGGCAGAGTTAAAAGAATCGACAGCATTGCAAGATGGCGCATGTCCCTCGGGTATCGGTGGATTTTACCACAAGCCGCCCGGGGGCACCTTTCCTTGGTTTTGCTCCTGTAGACTCCGCGTCCCCGAAAGGGAGAACTCCGCCGCTCCGGAAGCGGAGAGTGGCGGAGCGCCGCTATTGCATTCTCGTTATCGAGCTGCAAGGGCTTGAAGTCGAAGCCTGCGAGCTGCGGCACCAGTCCAAGCGGGAGGTTGTCGTTGCCATAAGGTTGGCATTGGCCGCGCGGCGCTCCTTCCCGGCGCGCTTTCGGCCAGTGCAATCCGCTCGAATCCTTCCGTCGATGCGCTCGATGCGCTCGATGTAGATATTCCCCACCCGAGCCAGGTACTACTCGAAAGGGCGACGAGCACTATTTCATCGGCGCGTCGTAGGCCGCCGCAGCAATCTCACCCAGTACGTTCCCCACTTGATGCATGATCGTTTCCGGGTCGCCGTCCACCATGCTCAGGTAGGCGGCGAAGGCCCACCGCCCGCCATCTTTGCGGTCGATGTATCCCGCAATCCCTTTGCCGGTGATCATCAGCGAGCGATGCAGCATGTCGGACCCGCCCAGAGTTCCGGTCTTGGCATGTACATGACCGGCAGCAGGCGAAGCGGTTTGAATATCCCACAGCGTTCCGTCTTTACCCATGACGGGCAGCGCCCGCAGAAATGCCGGAAACATGGCGTCCTGGCGTGCGAGATACATCAGATAGTGCACCATGAAGTCGGGCGTGAAGTACGCGTCGCCGCCGGCGCCGTCGCTCTGGCTCGCGCCGGAGACATCCAGCCCGGCACTCCTTAGAAACCGATTCTCCAGATCGAAGCCGCTTTGCAGCGGATCTTCAAGGCTTTTCCCAAGCACGGCGCCCAGGATGTAAGGCGTCATGCTGGCATGCAGGTTCTGGCTGACTTTCAAGGTGACCTTGGCCTCCTCGCTGAAAGGCGCGGAGACATGCTCGGCCACTTGGTTCTCTGCCGTATACAAGGGCTGTGTGTGGGCGTCCGGAGCCGGCAAAGTCAGATCGGCGTTGGCGGAGACGCCCGCATCCTTCAAGGCTTCCACGAATGTCATCTGCGCGAAGCGGCTCGGCTCTGGAATACGGTAAGTCCGCAGAAGAGACGACCCAGCGGGCACGGTTCCTTCCACGGTTACGGAGTAACTGCCATCCGGTCTGCGCTTTTCAGTGAAGGAGATTTCAGGCGTCTTGTTAGTGGCAGGACCCGACTTGAGCTGGTTCGCGATCTGCACGTAAGCGGTCGCGGGAGACAAAGTCAGTCGCGGCGTGGAGCCATCAGCCGCCGATGCGATAGTCACATCGATCAAGTTGTCGTTGACCGCGATCGGCGATATCACGACTCCCGTGCCCAGCTCGCGCTCGCCTTCCGGAAACAGGCTGATATCCACCTGCACGTGTCCGCCTATTCTCTTGATGCCCGCTTTGGCCACCAGCGCCGCAAGTTCGCGGATGGCGGCCAGCGGATCGCCAGGAACCACCTTGGCGCCGCCAGGCATCGAATCGTAAGCGTGATCCTGATTTTGAAAAGCGAGGGTTCCATCGGGCTGGATGCGGTTCGACAGATTCGGATCGCCGGACGCGACCAGAATCAAATCTCCGTTCAAAGTGCCGTTCCGGTCGATCGCGCCCGTGCGGAACACGCGCGTGTGAAACCTGTAGTCCGGCCCCAGCAGCGAGAGCGCCGTGCCCTCTGTCAGCAGCTTGGTCGTCGATGCCGCGATGAAGAATTGTTGTTCGTTCAAACGATACATGGGCTTGGCCGCGTCGAGGGGCCAGAACTCCATGCCGAACCGCGCGTGAACGTATTCCGGGCGGCTGACGATTACGGCGACGCGCTGTTCGAGGGACTGTGCCCAGGCGCCGGACACGACTACGGCGGCGATGGCGATAAATCGAGAGGGCTGTTTCATATCTAAAGCATGGGAAGCTCCCATTCTATACAATCGGAGAATGTCCGGATTACGGGTGCGTCTCTCGGCGGTACTTCTCTCGGCGGTACTGCTCTTTGCCAGTCTTGGTGCGGTGAGCGCGCAGCCCGCCGCGAACCTGGTCCTGCTGAACGGCAAGATATGGACGGTGAATGAAGCCCAGCCGCGCGCGGAAGCCGTGGCCTGCCTGGGAAACCGCATCGTCGCGGTCGGACCGAACGGCGAGATCCGCAAGTGGATCGGCGCGGGCACCGAGGTGCTCGACGTGGGCGGCAAGCTGGTGCTGCCGGGCTTCAACGACGCGCACGTGCACTTCGTCAGCGGAGGCGAGAGCTTGGCCGGCGTGCAGTTGCGCGACGCGAAATCCGAGGACGAGTTCCGGCGGCGCATCGCGGAGTTCGCCGCTAAACTGCCTCCCGGCCGCTGGATTACCGGCGGCGATTGGGACCATGAGAACTGGACTCCCGTGCGCCTGCCCACCCGGCGGTTGATTGACGCCGTCAGCGCGGGCCATCCGGTTTTCGTCAACCGGCTGGATGGCCACATGGCGCTGGCCAACTCGCAAGCGTTGCAACTCGCGGGCATCACGCGCGATACGCCGGACCCGCCGGGCGGGACCATCGTTCGCGATGTAGCCGGCGAACCGACTGGAGTGCTGAAGGATGCGGCCATGGAGCGCATGGATCGCGCCATCCCGAAGCCATCGGAGGATCAGATTGCCGAGGCCGTGCGTGCGGCTATGCGCTACGCCGCGGAGAATGGCGTCACCAGCGTGCAGGATATGTCCGCCGCGCCGGACATACTGCGCGTGTATCAGGCGCTGCTGGCGCTCGGCGAGTTGACCGTGCGTGTCTCCGGCCACCAGCCATTGGCCGCATGGCAGCGGCTGGCGGCGGTCGGCCTGCGTGCGGACTTTGGAGGCGAGAAGCTGCATATCGGCGGTCTGAAGGGTTTCGCGGACGGTTCATTGGGCTCGACCACGGCGCTCTTCTTCGAGCCTTATCTGGATGCGCCGAACACCGCGGGTCTGGCGAACAGCGAGATGATCCCGGAGAGCAAGATGCAGAAACATATTCTGGATGCGGATCACGCGGGCTTGCAGATAGCCGTGCACGCCATCGGCGATAAAGCCAACCATCTGGTGCTGGGAATGTACGAAGAGGCCGAGCGGCAGAACGGGCCTCGCGACCGGCGCTTCCGCATTGAGCACGCCCAGCACCTGCGCATGGACGATATCCCGCGCTTCGGCAAGCTGCATGTAATCGCTTCCATGCAGCCGTATCATTGCATTGACGATGGCCGCTGGGCGGAGAAGCGCATCGGCCCGGAGCGCGCCAAGGGCACTTACGCGTTCCGCGCGCTGCTGGACTCGGGCGCCGTGTTGGCATTCGGGTCTGACTGGGATGTAGCTCCCATGGCGCCGTTGCTGGGTATCTACGCCGCGGCCACGCGTCGCACGCTGGACGGCAAACACCCGGACGGCTGGATACCGGAACAGAAGATCACAGTTGCCGAGGCCATTCGCGCTTATACGATGGGGTCGGCTTATGCCAGCTTCGATGAGAAGATCAAAGGGTCGATTGAACCCGGCAAGCTGGCGGATATAGTGGTCGTTTCGGACGATATCTTGAGCATCCCGGCGGTGGAGATCGAGAAGACGCGCGTCGAGACAACTGTGTTCGATGGGAAAGTGATCTATCGGCGAAGCGCGCCGGAGAAGCGGGTACAATAGGTTTATGGCGGCAGCAACCGGACTGACGATTGACGATTTCGAGCGGCTCCCCGAGGTTCTCGCGCGCAATCATGAACTGGTGGATGGAGAGTTGGTAGACGTGTCCGGCAACAAACCTCAACACAACGAGATCCGGGATTCCTTGGTAGAACTCCTGCGGCCTTTTGTGCGGGAGCATCAACTCGGCTATGTCATTTCCGAGCAGGAATACGACTTTGAGGGCAATGCCCACGGGCCTGACGTGAGCTTCTACAACAGATCGAAACGCCGGCTGTTAGACAAAGCCCTGCGGGTTCAGCGGTTTGTGCCGGACTTGGCCATTGAGATCGTGTCGGCTAACGATACCTTCGAAAGCCTGGCTAAAAAGGCGCAGCGTTATCGGCAGTGCGGCACACAGGAAGTCTGGATCTTTTCCGTGGAAACCAGGCAGGCCCATTTGTACTCCGAACACCGGCGAGTCATCCTGGACGAGAACGACGACTTCCGTCCCGAACCCATCCCTGGATTCTCAATCCGCATCGGCGACCTGCTGGACCGGTATTGACATCGCGGCAAAATTAAGTCATACTTCCATCGATAGACGATGGGAAAGACCGACGCGTCCGAAATTCTGCCAGGCACGCTGGACCTCCTGATCCTGCGGGCCCTGGCCGCCGGGCAGATGCACGGCTACGGCATCGCGCAACGGCTCCGGCAGGTCTCGGACGACGTGCTCCAGGTGGGCGAAAGCTCGCTCTACCCCGCCCTGCAGCGGCTGCTGCTCAATGGCTGGGTGAAGGCGGCGTGGGGCGCGTCCGATAACAACCGGCGCGCACGCTACTACACCTTGACTGCCGCCGGGCGGAAGCAACTCGCCGCGGAGCGCACGGAATTCGCCCGCGTGGTGGGTGCAATTGAAAAAGTCCTGAACATGGCATGAGCTTGCACCTTCACACGTGGTTCTCGCGGGCTTGGCGCCGCGTTGTGTTTCGCTGGCGGCGCGCGCAGCTCGGCGATGAACTGGCGGAGGAACTCAAGTTCCACCTTGCGCTAAAGGAGCAAGCCGACGGCGAGTTGAGCCGTATACAAATGGGCAACATGAGCATAGCCGCAGAGGAGTGCCGCGATATGTGGAGTTTTCTGAGACTCGAAAGGCTATTGCAAGATATCCGTTACGCCGCGCGTATGTTCCGGCAGACGCCGGGCTTTACGGCCATCGCGGTCCTCTCGCTGGCCGTGGGAATCGGCGGGAACGCGGCGATGTTCACCCTGGTGAACACTCTCCTGGTTCGCCCGCTGCCGTACCGCGCACCAGACCGCCTGGTGCGCATCACGGGCATCTTTCCGCGCGCCGCCGTGCCCTTCTTTCAGCAGCGGACGCGCACCCGGGATGTCGCCGCCGTCAGCGCCGGTTCCGAATACAACCTTACCGGACAGGGTGAAGCCATCCGCATCGTGGGGAGCGCTACTTCGGCGAACGCCTTTTCCGTACTGGGAGCTTCGGTGGCCGCGGGACGCAGCTTCGAACCCGGTGAAGATTCCCCCGGACGCGACGCTGTGGTCATCCTGAGCAATTCCCTTTGGCGAACCACGTTCGGCGGCGATCCTTCGGTAATAGGCCGCGTGATCGCGCTGAACGGCATGCATCGCCAGATCGTCGGCATCATGCCGCCCGGATTCAGCTATCCGTCCGCGCAAGTCCAGGCATGGGTGCCCATGCGTTTTGACCCATCCAATTTTCTGGAATACTGGGCCGGCCAATTTGTGCCGCTGGTAGCCAGACTGCGCCCCGGAGCCACCTTGGCCGAGGCGCAGCGCGAGATCCAACCCGTAATCGCCGACTTCCGGAAGACGTTCCCGTATCCCATGGCGCGCGATTGGAATCGGGATTCCACCGCCATCCCGCTGCAGCGCGATCTGACCGGCGACATACGCGGCAAGCTCGTCATTCTGCTCTGTTCCGTCGGCCTGGTTCTGCTTATCGCATGCGCCAATGTCGCCAGCCTGCTGCTGTCGCGCGCCACCACGCGGCGCAAGGAAATCGCGCTGCGCGTGGCATTGGGGGCGTCCCGGCTGCGGGTCGTTCGCCAACTGCTGACCGAGAGCGTCTTACTGGCGCTGATCGGCGCCGGATTGGGAATTCTCCTCGGAACCGGCGCGCTTTCCGTTTTCAGATCGCTGTTGCCGTCGTCCACGCCGGGTCTGGCGCAGGCCGCCATCGACTGGCCTATCGCCGCGGCGGTAGCGGGGTTGGCGATCGTCACTGGCTTGGCGTTCGGTATCGCGCCCGCGCTCAGCGCGTCCCAAATCGATCTCGCGCAAGCCATACGGACCGGCAGCCAACGGTCGACCGCGGCAATCTGGACGCGGCTCCGTGGCGCGCTCATCGGCGCGGAAGTCGCGCTTACTGTGGTGCTGGTGGTGAGCGCGGGGCTGCTGATCAAGAGCCTGTACACGCTCGCTGAAGTGCATCCCGGTTTTCAAGCGCAACAGATCCTGACCGTGCGCATCAGCCCGAACGCTTCGTTTTGCACGCAGCGCGGGGCGTGCATCGCTCTGTACGAGCGGCTTCTGGAAGGCGCCCGCGGCGTCTCGGGTGTCGCCGGCGCCGCGATTGCAAGCGCGGTTCCGCTGGATGTCGAGCAGCCCGATCTGCCTGTGGATGTGGAAGGGCATCCTAAGTCGGTGGACCACCCCGCCCCCATGCTCTGGTCGGGTGCAGTCAGTCCCGGCTACATTCACATGCTGCACATTCCGCTGTTGGCTGGCCGGAACGTCACTGAGGCGGACGGCGCCCAATCCGCCGCCGTCTTGTTGATTTCCGCGTCCACGGCTAAGCATTTCTGGCCAGGGGAGAGTCCCATTGGCAAGCACATTAAGGCAGCCGGCGAGCAGCAATGGAGAACGGTCGTGGGCGTGGTCGGCGATGTCCGCCAGTACAGCCTGAACAACGCCCTGCCCGACTGGATTCAAGGCGCCATCTACATGCCGTACGCGCAGGCCGTGCGAGAAGACGGGCAAATTCCGGCGGCCATGACGCTGCTGGTGAAATCGCGCGCCAATACCGAGGGCCCCGCGCGCGAGATGCGAACACTGGCGCAGGATCAGGATCCGAATGTGCCCGTCGGCCCAGTCCAGCCATTGGAAGAAGTGGTGGCTGGCTCCATCGCCAATTTCCGCGCGACCATTCGCGTATTCATCAGCTTCGCCGCGGCCGCCATTCTGCTGGCCGCCATCGGGATTTACGGCCTGGTCTCGTATTGGGTGACGCAGCGGACATATGAAATCGGCTTGCGCGTGGCCATCGGCGCGACCAGGAAACGGATCGTCTCCATGATCCTGGCCCAAGGCTTGCAGGTCGCTTTGTATGGCATCGTGGCGGGCGTCATCATGGCACTCGCGCTAACGCGCTTCCTGGCCAGCCTTCTCTATGGAGTTGGCCCCACCGATCCCTTGACATTCGCGGCGGTGACCGCGCTGGTGCTGGGCGTCGCAATCACCGCCACGGCCTTTCCGGCATGGCGGGCGTCCCGCATCGATCCCATCAAATCGCTACGCGTGGATTGAACAGACATCCCCTTATACTGAAGAGATGGGCTTCCACCTGAAGGTCAACTACAGTCCCAAGGGCGATCAAGCCACCGCCATCGAAGAACTGGTGCGCGGCGTGCGCGACGGCGAATCGCATCAGGTATTGCTGGGTGTCACCGGCTCCGGCAAGACTTTCACCATGGCCAAGGTCATCGAGGCCATCGGGCGGCCGTCGCTCATCATGGCGCACAACAAAACCCTTGCCGCGCAACTCTACCACGAATTCAAATCCTACTTTCCCGAAAACGCGGTGGAGTACTTTGTCAGTTACTACGATTACTATCAGCCGGAAGCGTACATTCCATCGAGTGACGTTTACATCGAAAAAGAAGCCACCATCAACGACGAGTTGGATAAGCTGCGCCTTTCCGCCACCCGTTCGCTGTTCGAGCGCCGCGATTGCGTGATCGTAGCCAGCGTGAGCTGCATCTACGGCCTGGGCTCGCCCGAAGCCTATTACGGCATGCTGCTGATGCTCGAAAAAGGGCAGAAGATTTCGCGTAACCAGATCGTCTCCCGCCTGGTGGATATTCTGTACGACCGCAACGATATGGACTTCCGCCGCGGCACGTTCCGCGTGCGGGGCGACGTCATCGAAGTCTATCCCACTTACGAAGACTACGCCTACCGCATCGAAATGTTCGGCGACGAGATAGAAAGTCTCTCGCAGATCGACCCGCTGCTGGGGCAGGTGCGCCAGACTTACCAGCGGCTGCCCATCTATCCCAAGACGCACTACGTCATGTCCGAGGAGACCAGAAACTCGGCCATGGCCAGCATCCTGACGGAGCTTCAGTGGTGGCATAAGGAACTGGAAAAGCAGGGCAAGCTCATCGAGGCGCAGCGCCTGTGGCAGCGCACCATGTTCGATCTGGAGATGATGAAGGAGATCGGCTACTGCCACGGCATCGAGAACTATTCGCGTCATTTTTCCGGGCGGCTGCCGGGCGAAGCGCCCCCCACTCTGCTCGATTACCTGCCGCACGATTCGCTGATCCTGATCGACGAGAGCCATCAGACCATTCCGCAATTGCACGGCATGTATCACGGCGACCGCTCGCGCAAGGAAGTGCTGGTGTCGCACGGATTCCGCATGCCCAGCGCGCTAGACAACCGCCCGCTTACGTTCGAGGAGTTCGAGCATCGCGTCAACCAGGTCGTATTTGTTTCGGCCACGCCCGGCCCGTTCGAACTGACTAAGACGGCCGGCGTGGTGGTGGAGCAGATCATTCGACCTACCGGCTTGCTGGACCCGGAAGTTGAAGTCCGTCCGGTGAAAGGACAAGTGGACGATCTGCTGGGGCAGATCCGGCGGCGAGTGGAAAATAACCAGCGCGTGCTGGTAACTACGCTTACGAAACGGATGGCCGAAGACCTTGCGGAATATTACTCCGAAGTGGGCGTACGCTGCCGCTATCTGCATTCCGAAGTGAGCACCCTCGACCGCCTCAAGATCTTGCGCGACCTGCGGCGCGGCGAATTCGATGTGCTGATCGGAATCAACCTGCTGCGCGAAGGCCTGGACCTGCCGGAAGTGTCGCTGGTGGCGATTCTGGACGCCGACAAAGAAGGCTTCCTGCGTTCTAGCGGGTCGCTGATCCAAACCATGGGGCGCGCGGCCCGCCACGTAGAAGGCCGCGCCATTCTGTACGCGGACGTGACGACCGACAGCATGAAAAAGGCCATCGAGGAGACCACCCGCCGACGGCGCACGCAGCAGGACTACAACGAACGGAACGGCATTACGCCGCAGTCGATCGTCAAGCCTATCGATATGAGCCTGGTGGCGATCGCGGAGGCCGACTATGTGACTGTGCCGCTCGAATCGGACGATGAGATCGACCGGATGACGCCGGAGCAGCGCGACCGGTTGCTGGGCGAATTGGAAGATCGCATGCGCGAGGCCGCGCGCAAGTTCGAGTTCGAGAAGGCGGCGCAGATTCGAGACAAGTTGAAGGCGTTGCGGGCGAGTTCGATGCAAGGAATCGGGGCGGCGGCAATTTAGCCGGACGAACCTCTAAGCCTTCGTCCCGGCTCAAACATCCGCGTTGTCCGGATATACTCTGCCGCTCGCCTTACGCTGGGACGGTTATGGGGATCTTGTACTCCGGCGGTAGCCACTTGTCCAGGTGCTGGAGCCTACGTGAGTGATGGCGCGCTAAGCGCAATGCTTGAGCCGAGGTCGGCTTGGGATTCGGATCCTCCCGATAGGGCTTCCCCGTGGCGAGTACTTCGCGATTCTTCCGCACAATCCAATGGGCGGTAGCCAACAGAGCGCGTTTGTGCTGTATGCGAGGCTCGAGTTTGGCAGGTCGAGTCCTTCCTGCGGGAGGCGCTGCAGGCGCACTCCACCAATGCCCGGCGCGTCAAGGGATTGTCCCGGCTGGTGGGGCCACTCTTCCCCTTTCCCGCGCTCTCGTTATTCCTGGGACTCACCCCTGTCCAGGAGGCCAATTGTCCAGCTTCCGGAAGCCGAAGACCTCCGTGTTCATGTTGCTCTTCGCGCTACCGCTCACTACAGGGTACGACAGCCTCTCGCCGGGTCAGGTTCAGCCTCGGGAGGAATGACCCCTCGCCATTACGCCGAACCGCCCTTTTTCACCATACACCTGGAGCGCTACGCCTACGTCCCTTTTCATGGCTTCAGGGTGGCCCGTCGCGGGCCATGAGTGGTTCATCGGCGGCCATTATTCTTTGCCCTCAATCCGATCGCAACGCCTGTATCACATCGACCCGCGCCGCACGCAAAGCGGGCAGCAGCGACGCCACCACCGCCGCCGCCAGCAGCACGGCCGCCGATCCCAGCACCACCATCGCGCCAGGCGTCCGCACAGCCTCGAAATAGCTGGCCGCCAGCTTTGCCAGCGCGTACCCGCACACCGCGCCCGCAGCCACGCCCGCCGCCGCTATCACTGCGCCCTGCGCGATCACGCCCGTCACCAGGTGCCGCGGTTGCGCGCCCACCGCCAGCCGGATGCCGAACTCGCGCGTCCTATGGCTCACCGAAAACGCCAGCACGCCCGCCACGCCGACCACCGCAATAGCCAGCGCCACCGCTGCGAAGCCTCCGAACACCAGCGTGTTCAGCCGGTCGGGCGTCAGCACTTCGGCGCGGATATCTTCCAGCGTCGCAGCGCGCTCCACCACCTGGTCCGGCGACATCGCGCGGATAATGCGCGTCACCGGCGTCACCAGCGCGTACAGATCCCCGTGCGCGTGCACGAACAGACGTCCGCCCCAGATGGGCAACTGCTCAAACGGGTGATACACGGTCAGCGCCGGACCCGGGACCACGTTCTCGTCGTCGACATCGGCAACCACCCCCACGATGCGCCGCGGGCCCATGCTAATATCGATGAACTTCATTACCGGATCGGTCCACATCAGATGATGGTTGACCGCGTCCTGATTCGGAAACATGCGTTGCGCCAAGCTCTGGCTCACGATCACCACAGGCTCGCCATTGCGCCGGTCGGAATCGTTGAAATCGCGCCCGGCGATAATCGGGATGCCCAGCGCCGCGAAGAACCCCGGCGAGATGTTGCGCAAGCGACCGCGTGGATCTCCTTCCCCCGGCGCGCGATTGCGGCCTTCGACGGAGAATTCGAATCCGGGACCGAAGCCGCCCGCGTCTCGCCACGGCACCACGACTCCCATCGCCACACGATCCACTCCGGGCAGCTCCGTAATGCGGCGGATGGCCTCCTTGTAGAAGCCGACAACTTGATCGGGCGTCTTTCCGTAGGCGCTGGCGGGCACGTTCAACGCCAGCACATGGCGCGTGTCGAAGCCGGTATCGACGGCTTGCAGAGCCAGCAGCGTCTTCAACAGCATGCCCGCGCCGGCCAGCAGCACGAAGCTCGCGGCGATCTGGGTGACGGCGAAGACCCGCAGCCGCCGGTTGGTGCTGCCGGTAATGCGCAGTCCGCCGGCGGCCAAACTCAATCCGCGCGCGCCGGGGGAAGGCAGACGCGGGACGAACGCCAGCAGCAGGGCCGCGACTACGGCCAGCGCGGCGCCGACCCAAAGCATGCTGGAATCCACGGTCAGATCCAGCGCGCGGACTGAGAAGC
>DATNMW010000162.1:0-14157 GCA_035602155.1 Bryobacteraceae bacterium
CAGCGTCACCCAGGCCATCGGGAAAGTTCGTCCATGAATAAGTAGGAACTCCGTAGAGCACGCAGCCGCCGAGAGGATTCGAGACCAGACAGTTAGGGACTGTCTCGCGGACAAAAACGTCGTCGTCGGTCGTGGGAAGAAACAGAAGAGGACACGGTTGCCCGCCCTGGCTCACGGCGCAGAGTTGGGCGTTGCTGCCCGGAATGGTAGAGGATGGCCCGGAGATCCCGGAGATATGGTTGCTCCAAGCCACGTGTAATCCGGAAGAAGCTCCCACCCAACCATTGAATAGACATGAGTTCGTAGCGTTTGCGACCACCCCGCCGTCGTGCGCCGCGTAGGCGGGGCAGTTGCCAGCCGCGCTGTCATAAGAGTTGGGAAATTCCATCCACCAGGAATCCACGTGCACCGGGAAACTGCCGGACCACTGGTTGTTACCCGAATAGCGGTAAAAGTTCAGGTTGTCGGCGGCAAAGACATCATAGGACACCGCAGGCCCGGTAGCTCCGCCGGGCGGCGGCGTGCGCCGCACGGTCCACACACCGGACCGGCCTGAGCCGCCGACTGCCACGCTGGCAAAGCCAAGGTTCTGCGCTGTCGCCAAATCCTGATTCACTACCGTCACCTCCAATGCATTGCTGCCGGCTCCGGATTGGGAGACCGGGCCGGGGGTACCGTGAATGACCACCGATGTACTGGGCTGAGGCTCCCCGGGAAGATAAGCCACTGCGAGGCCTGTGCATCGACCTCCGACATCCACCCCCGCATCCCAGGTTTTGCCCAGATTCAGCGAGCGATATACACGCGTTCCGTCGCCCAGGCAGGCAAACAGCGCTTGGCCGAAACTGGAGGGCGCGAAGATCGTGCCGCCCGCCGAGACCCCACTGGGCAGCGTCAGCTTGCTCCACCCGGTTTGCAGAAGGGGGTCGGTGGTTGTCCAGATGCCGCAATCGGTGGCCACGAAGGGACTGCCGGACGAGAAAACAACGCTCGCAATATTGTCGGCTTGCTGGTTTACCGAACAGAGGTTGGAATGTTGCCAGCTTGCTGCGCCATCGACCGATGTCCACAACCCGCCGAAAAGACACCCTTGGCAAGGGGAAACGCGCCCGTCTACGGAGTCGGTGGCGTAGAGCAGCCGCTGCGAGTTGCTCGCGTCGATAGCCAGGTTGGGATATGCGTACTCTTGCGTAATCCCGTTGCGCAATCCGTGGCTGGATTGCAGCCACGTGTGCGCGCCATCCACCGACTTCCACACCCCCGTAAATTCGCCGACGGCGTACACGATTGAATTGTTGCTGGGATCAAGCACCATGCCCGGGATGCGGCCATCCATATTGATGTTCGCCGCGCCGAAAGGAAAGTCGGGGGACACGTCCGTGGCATTGACCTGTGCAGTGCACACACGAGCCAGCAATAAGGCAAAGGCAGCGAAGCCTTGGAGACGTCGGTGCAACAAAATACGTCGAGACGTTAAGATCGCGGATTTCATGGTGTTTCCGTGCGCCGGCTAAGGCCGGCAGGGTGTGTTCAGTTGTATGGTGATTTCCCGCGGCCAATCGTTTCAGCTTGAGCGGTGTTTATTCGCAAACTAGGCCAGACCTGCTGTCGTCTCCGCGGCGGCTGGTTCCCCATCCAGCACCCGGCGCGCCCGCTCCGCGTCGAATTCGTTCTCCCACTTCGCCACCACGATGGTAGCCACGCCATTGCCCACCAGGTTGGTGAGCGCGCGCATCTCCGACATGAAGCGGTCCACACCGAGCAGCAGAGTGAGGCCCGCCACGGGAACGGTTCCGACGGCGGAGAGAGTCGCGGCTAGGGTGATGAATCCGCCGCCGGTCACCGCCGCCGCGCCCTTCGAGCTCAACATCAGGAGCACCAGGAGCGCGGCTTCCTGGCCGCCCGTCAAATGTACGTTGGTAGCTTGCGCCACGAACAGCGCGGCGATGGTCAGATAGATGGAGGTGCCGTCGAGGTTGAAAGAATAGCCCGACGGAATCACCAGACCGACCACGGACTTGCCGCAGCCGAGTTCTTCCAGCTTCACCATCATGCGCGGCAGCACCGATTCCGAAGACGATGTGCTCAGCACGATCAACAACTCCTCCTTGATGTAGTTGAGGAATTTCCATAAGCTGAAGCCGTGCGCGTAGGCGATGGCGCCCAGAACGATGAAGACGAACGCAAAGCTGGTCAAGTAAACGCAGGCCAGCAGCTTGAGCAGCGGCAACAGCGTTTTCAGGCCGTACTTTCCGATGGTAAACGCCATCGCCCCGAACGCGCCCAGCGGCGCGGCTTGCATGATCATCCCCACCACCGCGAACATCCAGTGCGCGATCTTGTCGCAGGCATCGACGATGGCGCGGTTCCGGGGGATCGCGGCGAGCGCCAGTCCGAAGAGAATGGCGACCAGCAGCACCTGCAGAATATCGCCCTGCGCGAAGGCGCCAGTCACCGTGACGGGGATGATGTTCAGCAGGAAATCCACAGCATGCAGTTCCCTGCCCTGCGCAGCGTATTGCGCGACGGCCCTGGCGTCCAGCGTGGCTGGATTGACGTTCATCCCGGCGCCCGGCCGCACGATCGTGACTACCATCAGCCCGATGAGCAGCGCCGCCGTGGTCACCACCTCGAAGTAAAGCAGCGACTTGATGCCCACCCGCCCCAGCTTTTTCATGTCGCCGATACCGGCGATCCCCACCACGACCGTGAAGAAAATAATCGGGCCGATCGTCATGCGGATCAGCTTGATAAACCCGTCGCCCAGCGGTTTCATGGATTCAGCGGCATGCGGGAAAAATACGCCCAGCAACACGCCCAGGACGATTCCCAGAATCACGCGAAAATATAGAGAGCGTAAGAATTTCCGTGGCTGGGACATGCCGCTAATCTTCGTTGGCGCTTAGCTGGGCGATTACCGACAAGTCCTCAAGGGTAGTGGTGTCGCCCTTTACCTCGCCGCCGGAGGCGATTTCCTTCAGCAGCCGCCGCATGATTTTTCCGCTGCGAGTTTTGGGCAAGGCATCGCTGAAGCGAACGTCGTCGGGCTTGGCCAGCGATCCGATCTCTTTCGCGACCCACTGGCGCAACTCCTCCTTCAACTCCTGGCTGGGTGCGTTCCCGGCTTTCAACGTGACGAAGGCGGCGATGGCCTGGCCCTTCAAATCGTCGAGCCGCGCCACCACCGCGGCTTCGGCCACCTTGGGATGGGCCACTAGGGCAGACTCCACTTCCATGGTGCTGAGGCGATGCCCGGACACGTTGATCACATCGTCGATACGGCCCATGATCCAGAAGTAGCCGTCGGCATCCTTGCGCGCGCCATCGCCGGTGAAATACATGCCCGGCAATTGCGACCAATATTGATCGTGGTAGCGCTGCGGATCGCCATAAATCGTGCGCAGCATGGCGGGCCAGGGCTGTTTCAGCACCAGGTAGCCACCGCCTCCGGCCGGCACGGGATCGCCCTCGCGGGTGACTACGTCCGCGATCACGCCGGGAAATGGGCGCGTCGCGGATCCGGGCTTGGTGGGCGTGGCGCCCGGCAGGGGCGCGATCATGATCATGCCGGTTTCGGTTTGCCACCAGGTATCCACGATGGGGCAGCGGTTGTGGCCGATGTGCTCGCGATACCACATCCAGGCTTCCGGGTTGATCGGCTCGCCAACCGTTCCCAACAGGCGCAGGCTTTTCATAGAGTGCTTGCGCGGCCATTCGTCGCCGAATCGCATGAAGGCGCGGATGGCCGTGGGAGCGGTGTAAAAGATATTGACCTTGTGCCGGTCGATGATACTCCAGAAGCGGTCCGGCTCGGGAAAGTTGGGCGCGCCTTCGTAGATCAGGCTGGTCGCGCCATTCTGCAGCGGCCCATAAACGATGTAGCTGTGCCCGGTGACCCAGCCGATATCGGCCGTACACCAGTACACGTCTTCGTCTTTCAGATCGAAGACCCATTTCGTGGTGAGATAGGTGCCGACCGAATAACCGGCGGTGGTGTGCAGGATGCCTTTGGGCTTTCCGGTGGTGCCGGATGTATACAACAGATAGAGCGGATGCTCGGCGTCCAGCGGCTCGGCGGGGCATTCGTCGGAAGCTTGAGCCATCAGTTCGTGCCACCAGCGATCGCGCCCGCCCAGCATGGTCTGCGGCGTTCCGGTCCGCCGAAACACCACCACGTGACGAACGGACGGACACGAGAGCACCGCCTCGTCCACGGCGGGCTTCAATTTCACCTCTGCGCCGCGGCGGTAGGAGCCATCCTGCGTGATCACCACCGACGCCTGCGAGTCCGTGATGCGGTCCACCAGCGCATTCGACGAAAAGCCGCCGAAAATAATGGTGTGCGGCGCACCGATGCGCGCGCAGGCCAGCATGGCGATGGGCAGCGCGGGGCACATTCCCATATAGATGGCGACGCGGTCGCCTTTTCGGACGCCCAGCGACTTCAGAACGTTCGCGAATTTGGATACTTCGGTGAGCAGTTGCTGGTAGGTGAGCGTCTGCACTTCGCCCGGCTCGCCCTCCCAGATCAGCGCCGCCTTGTTGCGCCGCCAGGTGGCGACGTGCCGGTCGAGACAATTGTAGGAAAGGTTGATCTGGCCGCCCAGGAACCATTTGGCCCACGGACAATCCCATTCGAGCACCTGTTCCCACGGCTTGAACCAGTGCAATTCGGTGGCGATGGCCCCCCAGAACTGGGCGGGATTCTGTTCGGCTTCCCGATAGAGGCGCTCATATTCGGCGAGACTGCCGATGTGCGCCTGAGAGCGGAATTCGGCGGGAGGCTCGAAGACACGTGTTTCGCTGAGAACGGAATCGATATTTGTCTGCGGAGACATGCGGACTTCCTTCACTGCCGAAGATAGCAAAAAGCTGCGGTCCACGTGGCGCACGCACTTTGCTTGCCGCGTCCCGGCTTTTCGGGACGGCGCGTGTGTGCGCAGGAGGGCGCATACGGCACGCCGAGAGCGCGAATCGAGCAATGGTACGAAAATAGGCTTTGAACGCACGGCGTTTTGGAGTATGCTAGTAGCGGGACCGGGAACACGACTCCCGATCCCGCTCGACCATTACCGCTTGCCCTTACGGTGCCAACGATAATGATCGTGAATCTGCCGATGAGCAGTTCAACTAGCAGGTTGATCATTTAGATCCTCCTTTCCGCTTCAAACTGGAAGGCCCGGCCGACTACCGGGCTTTCCCGATCAAAGTCGTGTGCTTCTTTCGAGAACCCGTTCTTCCGATCTCTACAGGAAAGGACTCCACACGTACAGTCCGCCAACCCGCGTCGAACTCTCCGCATTCCACCCCATGGCCGGCCCAAATCGCAACGATTTTGGTAAATGGCCGCGCGTGACTTCTCGGCCCGCATTTGCTAACATATTGATCTGTTAGTGCCTTGCTGGTGAATCAGGCGGGCCGGTTTCGATGGGGATTTCTGGAATTCATTGAGATCGCACTCTTTCCTCGCTTGCGTCAAGTCTCGCGGCGGTAAGTCCCCGGCAATCGGCTAATGGAGTATCTCGCGGAGGCGTCGGTAATGGCCGTCGATCAGGGCAAAGAACAGGTGGACGACTTGGTCCTGCCGGATAGCGAAAGCTACAAGTCTTTGCTCGATGAGTATACCCATTTGGCGCCCGCCGAGGGTGAGCTTCTCCAGGGTACCGTCCTCAAGATCACCGCCAAGGACGCCATCGTCGACTTCGGGTATAAATCCGAAGGTCTCGTGCCTATCGAGCAGTTTCTCGGCCCGAGCGGGGAACTGACCGTGCAAGCCGGCGATGTCGTAGACGTGATGATCGATCACGGCGAGCGGCCGGAGGGCTACATTCTGCTTTCCCACGCCAAGGCCGCCCGCGTGCGCGTATGGGACAACCTGGAAAAGGCCTTCGCGGATCAGTTGGTGCTGCTAGGGCACGTCATGGGGAGAGTCAAGGGCGGGCTTTCGGTGGACGTGGGCATCGAGGCCTTCATGCCTGGCTCGCAGGTCGATCCGCGCCCCGTTCATCACCTCGACTCGTTTATCGGCCAGGATGTTCCAGTCAAGATTGTGAAGGTGAACCGCCGGCGCGGCAACGTGGTGGTATCGCGCAAGCTGGCCGTGGAACAAGAGGTGAACCAGCGCAAATCCGCTACTCTGGACCAACTTTCCGAGGGCGCCATAGTAACCGGCGTGGTCAAGAATCTGACCGAATACGGAGCTTTTGTCGACTTAGGCGGACTGGATGGCTTGCTGCACGTCACGGACATGTCGTATGGCCGCGTGGGGCATCCTTCGGAAATCGTACACGTGGGCGATGTCATCACCGCCAAAGTCCTTAAGTTCGATCGCGCCAAGGAGCGCGTCTCGCTGGGCCTGCGGCAGATGGCGCCGGATCCCTGGGAAACCGTGGCTGCGCGATTCCCGGTGAATGGCCGTGTTGTGGGCCAAGTGGTGAATGTCACCGATTACGGCGCGTTCGTGGAACTTGAGTCCGGCGTGGAAGGTCTCATCCACATCACCGAGATGACGTGGTCGCGGCGCATGAAGCACCCTTCGAAGGTGGTGCGCGCGGGGGATCAGGTGGAGGCCGTCGTGCTGGAAGTAAACCCGCGGGACAGGCGCATTTCGCTGGGCCTCAAACAGCTTGAAGCCAACCCCTGGACGACCATCGACAGCCGCTACAGTATCGGTTCGGTGGTGGAAGGCCGTGTCCGGAACATGACCGATTTTGGCGCTTTCATCGAGATCGAGGAGGGCATCGACGGACTGGTGCATGTCTCGGATCTATCGTGGACCAAGCGGGTCAAGCACCCGTCGGAGGTTTTGAAGAAAGGCCAGCTCGTGCAGGCGGCGATTCTGAATATCGACGCGAAGGGGCACCGGTTGTCGCTGGGGATCAAGCAACTGCAGCCGGACGCCTGGGAGACGTACTTGCAAAGCCACCATCCAGGCGACATCGTACACGGACGGATTTCGCGCCTGGCTGGTTTTGGGGCGTTCGTGGAACTGGCGGATGGGGTCGAGGGACTATGCCATTTTTCGGAGGTGCCGGGCTACTCCGGGCGGCGCTCCGCGGAGCCTCCGGTGGCAGTCGGGCAGGAGTACGATTTTAAGATCGTCAAGATGAGCGAGGCGGAAAAAAAGATCGGGCTGAGCCTCAAAGCGGTGACGCACGACGAGGAGAAGGGCCGGCTGGCGGACTATCAACGGCAGGCGGCGGCCGGCGCTGCTACCATCGAAGAGGTGCTCAGCCTCAAGAATCGCGCGGGGGAATAGCTTGCAAAAATCGCCCGTTCAAGAGATACTGCTGTAACGGCTTGAGACGACAAGGAGAATAGCACATGACCAAGGCCGATCTGATTGAAGAGGTCTCGCGCGTAGTGGAGATGACGCGGAAGGAATCCGAAGTCATTGTGGAGGCCATTTTTGACAGCATCGTGCGTTCATTGCGCACTGGCGACAAGATTGAGATTCGTGGTTTCGGGAGCTTCCGTACGCGGCAGCGCCAGCCGCGCATCGGGCGCAATCCGAAGACCGGCGCGCGCGTCGAGGTGCCGGCCAAGAAGATCCCGTATTTCAAGCCGAGCAAGGAACTGAAGGACGTGGTGAATAGTTCCGCCGCGGCGCCGGCCTCCGATCCGGCTTCCGGCGAGCCCGCGCCCACGCTCTAGCGCGGTATGGATTATCTCTGGAGCCCGTGGCGATATCAGTATGTGACCACGGCCGAGCAGCCCGGCGAGTGCATCTTTTGCGTGTTGCCGGCGCAGCATCGCGACCGCGAGAATTATATCGTCTACCGCGGCCGCTTGAATTTCGTGATCCTGAATCGCTTCCCCTACACTTCGGGCCACCTGATGGTGGTGCCGTATGAGCATGCGCCGACGCTTGAAAAAGTGGCGGAAGATACGCTGCTGGAAACGATCCTGCTGGTGCGCCAGGCGGAGATGCGCCTGCGCGCGAACTACCAGCCCGACGGCCTCAACATGGGCATCAACGTCGGCAAGGCCGCCGGCGCGGGCGTGGCGGGACACATTCACATGCACGTCCTGCCGCGCTGGGTGGCGGACGCCAATTTCATGACTTCGGTGGGCGAGACGCGCGTGCTGCCGGAGGATTTGGATACGACGTACGAGAAGCTGTCTCGCGCGTGGGGCCGTGCATAAGACCGATGCACACGGATTTGCCGCCAACAAGTACGCCAGCGCTGGGCACGGTGGCGTCCGTTGCGCCAGCAGCGTACAGTAGAAGCAGCGGTTATGCCACTTACCATTTCGCCTTTACCCTGTTTCAGCAGGAGCGCCTGACCCCTGGGCGCGCAAGCAGCCTGGCCGGAAACGCGGGATCGACCTGGATGAAGTAAGATTGGTTGTGTCGGAGGGCGAGGTGATCGCAGATTACCCGGACGACACGCCCTACCCGAGCCGTCTGATCCTTGGGTTGGTAGAAGGCCAGCCGATTCACGTGGTTGTGGTGAACGACAAAGAGCGCGGGGCCGCTATCGTTATTACGGCTTATTTACCGCAGCCAGAGCAGTGGAATCCGGATTATCGGACGAAGAGAGCAAAGTGAACTGTATCATTTGCAAACACGGCGAAACCGCCCCTGGGGTTGTGACTGTTTCCCTCCAACGTGGCGACACGACAGTGATCCTTAAGAGTGTTCCTGCCGACGTATGCGGCAATTGCGGCGAATACTACCTCTCCGAGGAGGTGACTCGCCGTGTCATGGAGCGCGCCGAGGCCGCGGTCGCCAGCGGGGCGGAAGTCGAGATCCTGCGCTTCGCGGCCTAATATGAACACAGGCGCGCGCGCCCGCGCCATCGTCCGCCAGCACCCGCCCGCACGAGGAGCAAAACTCCGCCCCTTCACATCCAGCCGCTCCACCGCGTGGCTCGACGCCATCACGCAGCGCCAGTCGTCGCAGTGCCGCAGCCCAAACGTGTGGCCCAATTCTTGGACGCCTTCCTTCACCAGCCTCTCCCGCATCAGTTCTGCGCGCGCGGGCAGGCCGTAGAACTCCTCGCGCAGCCGGTGCAGCGACAACTACCGCGCAACTGCCGCTCAACTGCGCCTCGCTCGAACACGAGGGTCGGCATCGGAAACATACAATTGATAGTTTAAGATCTTATTATATGTTAAATTTACTTGCGGTTGCGAGCGTCGAAAAACGCCGCATTCCCCGCGCCGTTGCGTTTTTCGACAGTCCGGCGCGGGTCAGACCGCTAACTCCTTCGCTCCCTGGCGTGCGTGGTTGTTGTTGCATTTATCGCGACTGCAGGAAAGCGCAACATGGCGGCGCGGGATGCTGCCTGCGGTCCTATGGCACGATGGCGCGTTACACTACCAGATGACCGCGTAAGATGGCCGGCAGGCAAACAAAATGGACATCCTCCGGACTCCTGGTCCAGTCATCCAAGTTCGCGGCATCCGCAAGGCCTACGGAGCGACGGTGGCCGTCTCCGACGTTTCGTTTGAAGTCAACGAGGGTGAAATCTTCGGCCTGATCGGACCCAACGGCGCGGGGAAGACTACCACAATGGAGTGCGTCGAAGGCGTGCGCCGGCCGGACCGCGGCGCCATTTCGATCCTGGGACTGGATCCGTTCCGCGACGTGTATCGGCTGCAGAACCGGATTGGCGTGCAGCTCCAGCAGGCGCAGCTCCAGAAGAGAATCAAGGTGTGGGAGGCGGTGGATCTGTGGGCGTCGCTGTACACGAAAGCGGTGGACGGCGATCGGCTTCTGGAACAACTCGGGCTCGCCCAGAAACGCAGCGCATGGTTCATGACCCTCTCAGGCGGGCAGAAGCAGCGGCTGTTCATCGCCCTGGCGCTGATCAACGATCCGGAGGTCGTGTTTCTGGATGAGCTGACCACCGGGCTTGATCCGCAGTCGCGGCGGGCGATCTGGGAACTGGTGCGCGGCATCCGCGACCGCGGTAAGACGGTCTTTATGACCACTCATCTGATGGAGGAGGCCGAGCGGTTGTGCGATCGGGTCGCGATCATCGAGCACGGAAAGATTATCGACATTGGCAGCCCCGAGGAATTGGTGCGGCGGCATTGCCCCACGCGAACCGTCCTGTTGGCTGCGGACAGTGAACTGGTGGAAGAACGGCTGCGCAACATCCCCTCGGTGGAGGCGGTGACGCGAACAGACTCGCGATTGACGATTCAGGGGACGGGCGACGACTTCGTGACCGAAGTGATCCAGTGTCTGTCCGAGAACCGCATCCGAGTCACCGATTTTCGCACAGTGCAGCCCAGCTTGGAAGACGTTTTTCTGAAGCTGACCGGCCATGCGATTCGCGATTAGGCGAGACGAGGCGAAGAAGAGACCAACCATGTTCCGCGGACTTTGGAAACTAACCTGGCTGGAGATCAAGATCTTCCTCCGCGAGCCGCTCGGGGCGTTCGGCTCGATAATTCTTCCGGTCCTGGTGTTCGTGGTGCTGGGCCGGTTGTTGGGCGGCGGGCGCATGCCAGGCGCACTGGCCGCCGCAGGGTTCCTGCGCGTCGGACTGCCGGTATTCGTGGCCGTGCTGATCGCGCTCAGCGGCGTGTTATCGCTGGTGACGGTCATATCGATTTATCGCGAGGGCGGCATCCTCAGACGGCTCCGGGCCACGCCGCTCCGTCCACAGACGATCCTGACAGCGCATGTGCTGGTCAAGCTGGCGCTGACGCTGGTCACCATGGCCTTGATGGTGCTGGCGGGCAAGCGCTATTACCCGGTCCATGTCGATGTTCCTATTTTCGGCTTTACGATCGCGCTGCTGATCAGCACGTGGAGCATCCTGTCGATTGGTTTTGTGATCGCGAGCATTGTGCCTACCGCGCGTTTCGCACAACCGATCGGCGCGGCCATCCTGTATCCGATGCTGGTCCTGTGCGGGCTGTTCTTGCCGCTGCGGTCGCTGCCGCCCGCGCTCCAGGTCGTGGCGCGAGTGCTGCCGCTGACCTACGCGGTATCGCTGCTCCAGGGGATCTGGAAGGGCGAGGCGTGGTCGGCGCACATTGGCGACGTGGCGGCTCTGGTGGCCGTGTTCGCAGTTTGTACGGCGCTCTCAGCGAAGGTGTTTCGCTGGGAGTAGTGCAGGCTGCGACGGACGGCCTTCGGCCCACTCGGTTTCCCGGATCGGCCGTATTGCGTGGAAGAGTGGAGCGTATTACCCGATCTTTATGCGAACCATTTCGCTGAAGTTGCCGGACGATCTTTTGGCCCAATTTGATCGCGAGGCCAACGCGAGAAGGGTGACGAACTCCCAATTCGTGCGGGAAAGCCTGGTAAAGGTGCTGTCCGGTAATTCGGCAGGCGGTGAATCCCGAATACATGAAGAGTCTTGGCAGTGAACAACTTGGACTCCGCTGCTCCGTTTTAGGATTCGCGGAAGGCCGGATTTCCGATGGAATGGCTGGTGGATGTACAATTAATGGGCACCCGCAGGTTTGGGTATATTTCACCAGTCGCCTACAAACGCCGAAAGGAATCCGTGCATAATGTCGAACGCACTGAGCGGAGCCGAGTTTAAGAAAGAATTGCGCGAGGGAAAGCCCAAAATGGGGCTGTTCTTGAATGCCACAGCCCCACGGTGGCGGAGCAGTTGGCGCACAGCGGCTACGATTGGCTGCTGGTGGACACGCAGCACGGACCGATGGATCACGAGAAGCTTTCCGCCATGCTGTGCGCCATCGCCAGCGGCGGGGCGAAGTCGATGGTGCGGGTGGCTGGTTATCACGACCGGGGCGGCATTCAGCAGGCCCTGGATTTGGGCGCGGACGGCGTGCTCATCCCTTACATCAATACTGCCTCGGAGGCCCAGCAGGCAGTCGGTTGCGCGCGTTATCCGACCGTGGGAACGCGCTCGGTCTACTTTCCGCAGCGGAGCACGAATAAAGCCGGGCTGCTGGGCTATGTGGGGAACGCAAATAAGAATATCATCGTAGCGCTGCAGGTGGAGACGGCCGCGTGCATTCAAAATATGGCGGAGATCGCCGCGGTGCCGGGCGTGGACATCCTGTTTCTGGGTCAGAACGACCTGAGCATGTCGATGGGTTTGTATGAGACATACGAATTCCCGCACATGTATACGTCGCCCGAGTTGAATGCCGCCACGCAGACACTGGTCGATGCGGCCCGCAAGAACGACGTCATCCTGGGATTGTTTCTTTTCGGTGCCAGCCGCGTCGGCGAGTTCCTGGAAAAAGGCTTCACGTTTATCAGCGTGGGCAACGACCTCCACCATGTCCTGACGCAGGCCACCGCGTATGTGAACGATCTGGAAGCCGCGGCCGCCGAGAAGGGCAAGGCGTGGGTGCGGCGTCCGACCGCGTTGATGTAGGGACGCTCCAGGAGGGCGCTGCGTGGGGCGGGCGTCCACGCCTGCGCGGATCCTCCAGGACCCGCCCGTTGCGCCAATCCTGGGGCGCCAGCCGCACCGCGCTACGTTCCGATGCCTGACTGAAAACGCGGCGCCGGCGTTGGCGGAGGAATTTGGAGTCGCCATCGCAGATCTTCAAAAGGATGTACCGGCCAGTGAAGCGATTCGGACCAACCTGGAAGCTTATCGAGACACCGGGCAACAGGCGCCCGATGGGCTAAGCGTTTCAAAGCATCTTAAGAATCCCGAATTTCGGAATTTGTTGTTCGCGTACGTCGACGTGGTGTAGCCTCATCGAAGGATGGGCCGCGTGGAGAACGGTCATCCCAAAACGCTGAGGGGGACACGGACTGGTTTCTCTACTTGACGTCGGCCACGCCTCGGTGTAGGGTAAAAACGGAGTTCCATCTTGACCTTGAGGAGCCGCGGATGACCATCACGCTCGATATCCGACCCGAAGTGCAAGCCGAACTCGCGCGCCAGGCCGCCCTTCAGGGCCGCGCCATCGAGTCCGTCGCCACCGCCTTGCTGGAAGGCGCCGTGCATCCGGTATCCGCCGCGCCACAGGCACCCCCCCCGCCGGAACATCTTACGGGGCAAGCGCTAATCGACGCCTTTGCGGACATCCGTGGCTTGCTTACCGACGAAGAGATCGATCGGATGTTCAGCCGCAATCCCTCGACTGCCCGGCCCGTGGACCTATCGTGACCGGAGGTTTACTTCTGGACACCAACATCCCATCGGAGTTGATGCGTCCCCGGCCTGAACGCAAAGTGCAAGACTGGGTTGCTGCTCAGGACATCGGCACGTTGTTCGTGAGCGTGGTGAGCATCGGCGAACTGGAAACGGGATTTGCAACCATGCGGGACGCCGCGCGGAGGGCGCGTCTGGAGGCATCGCTTGAGCGCTACTTGGCGCTTCTGTTTGTGGGACGTATTCTGCCGGTTACGCAGGCGATTGCCGTCCGATGGGGCAGGCTTGACGGCATGCGCCAGATGGCCGGACGACCGTTAGGTGCGCCGGATGGAATGATCGCAGCCACGGCCCTGGAGCACGGCCTCAAGCTCGTCACGCGCAACGTGAAGGATTTCGCCGGTCTCGGCGTCGATCTGCTAAACCCATGGCTGGACCAATAACGACCTGATCTTCGCCACTGCCCCGCCCGTGTTTCCGGTGACGTTTTTCGCGCCGACGCCCAAAGCTCGCGCGCTCACCCGCAAGAGCATGCGGCAGCAGGACGCCAACTGCATGATGCAGCGACGAGCGCGCAAGGCCGGCATCAAGATCGGCAATCACATCCTCCGTCCGCCGGCATCGCCGCCTATCTCAAGAACAGCGGCAGTTCGAACACGCGCAAGCGATGGCGAACCATTCCTCGCTGCGCACGGCCAAGCTCTACGACCGGAGGGACGAGGAGATCTCGCTCGACGAAGTCGAGCGGATCGCGATCTGAACGGCACTGACGTTTGCGCCCGCGAGCGTATTTAATCGTCTTAAGAGCAAACCCGAACAATCCACCCGTTTACTAGACGATTACATACTTTATCGTCTAGTAAAGCAGGAGCGTTTCCGCATTTGGCTGAGCTTAAGTCTCGGGTGTTTTTCTCCGTGGAATTGCCCTTTGGAAACTGTGCTAGAATCTTCCGCATCTAGCAGCGTGTTAGCGATCATGTAAAAACGTAGAATTTTGGACGTCGGCCGACCTGGCGGTTTGGTCGAGGGCGGCGTCTCCTAGCCGGTAGCCAGTAGAACGGGTTCGCCCAGCGGTTGGCTTGCCCGCAAATGGCACATTGGGTCA
>DATNMW010000163.1:0-7597 GCA_035602155.1 Bryobacteraceae bacterium
CAGCCCCCAGCCCCGGCGCACGAAGTGCGGCTCACAGTCCCCAGTCCCCAGCCCCCAGCCCCGGGGAGCGAAGCGAGCCTCACGGATTTGCTGCACAGCGCGTTTGGATACGAATCGTTCCGGCCCAATCAGGAAGCCGTCTGCGAAGCCGTTATCGCGGGCCGCGACGTATTGCTGGTCATGCCCACCGGCTCCGGGAAATCGCTCTGCTACCAGCTTCCCGGCGTGGCGCGCGGCGGCACCACGCTGGTGATCAGCCCCCTGATCGCGCTGATGGAAGATCAGGTAGCCAAGCTTAAAGCGCAGAATTGCGCGGTGGAACGCATCCATTCCGGGCGCGACCGGTCCGCCTCCCGGCAAGCGTGCATCGACTATTTGGACGGCAAGCTGCAATTCCTATTCGTGGCGCCGGAGCGGCTGCGCGTGCCCGGTTTTCCGGCGATGCTGGCCAAGCGCAAGCCGAACCTGGTGGCCATCGACGAAGCGCATTGCATCTCGCAATGGGGCCACGATTTCCGCCCCGACTACCGCATGATTGGCCAGTATCTGCCGCATTTCCGTCCAGCGCCGGTGATCGCCATGACCGCCACCGCCACGCCGCTGGTGCAAAACGACATCATCGAGCAACTGGGGCTGGGCGAACCGGCGCGCTTCATCCACGGGTTCCGGCGCTCCAACATCGCCGTGGAGGTGGTGGAAGTGCCGCCCAGCGAGCGTGCCGACCTGGCGCGCGAACTGCTGCAGGACGCCGCGCGCCGGCCCGCCATCGTGTACGTGCCCACGCGCCGCGAGGCGGACAGTTTCGCCGCCGAGTTGAAGCACGATTTCCCGGCGGCGGCTTACCACGCCGGCCTGGAATCCGAGCGGCGCAAGAAAGTGCAGAACGCATTTTTCAGCGGCGAATTGCAGGTGGTGGTGGCCACTATCGCCTTCGGCATGGGCATCGACAAGCCCGATATCCGCACCGTGATCCACACCGCGCTACCCGGATCGCTGGAGGCTTACTACCAGGAAGTGGGGCGTGCCGGCCGCGACGGGCGGCCGTCCCGCGCGGTCCTAATGCACGCCTATGCGGACCGCTTCACGCACGATTTTTTCTTCGACCGCGATTATCCGGATGTGTCCGTGCTGGAGAGCATTTATGCGCGGCTGGCCAATGAAGCGCGGCCCAAGGAGATGGTCCGTAGCATGACGCGGATAGACCCCGAGGTTTTCGACAAGGCGCTGGAGAAGCTTTGGATTCACGGTGGCGCGGTGGTAGATGCCGCGGAAAACTTGAAACGCGGCGTGGAAGGCTGGCGCGAACTGTACGTGGCGCAGGCCGAGCACAAGCTGGCGCAGATCGAACTGGTGATCCGCTATACGCAATCGAACGAGTGCCGCATGCTGGGACTGGTGCGGCATTTCGGCGATTACGCGGACGCTCAACAACGCTGCGGAATTTGCGATTTCTGCGCGCCGGACGAATCCATCGCGCAAAGCTTCCGGCCGGCGACCGATGCCGAGCGGAAAGCGGCAGGGCGCATCCTCGCCGCCCTGAAGAAGTCCGGACGCAAAGCCACTGGCCGGCTGCACAGCGAGGTGTTTGCGGACTACTCGCTGGATCGCGATGGGTTCGAGCAGGTGCTGGGCGCCATGGCGCGCGCCGGATGGGTGGAAATGTCCGAAGCGTCGTTTCAGCAGGAGGGCCGTCGCGTGGACTATCGGCTGGCGCAGCTGAGTGCGGCAGGGCGGGGGATGGATGCGGAGGCGGTGCCGGCATTCGAGATGAAGCTGGAAATCGAGGGGACCGCGAAGCGCCGGAAGAAGGGACGCGCCGCGCATCGAGAGAAAGCATCGCGCAAGCGGGAGAAGGCCGCGCCGCCCGCACCGGCTACAAATGTCGCGGTGGAGAAAGCCTTGCGCGACTGGCGGCTGGCCGAAGCCAAGCGCCGCGCCGTACCGGCGTTCCGGATTCTGTCCGATAAATCGCTGCAAGCCATCGCGGCGGAGAAGCCGGCCACCACTCGCCAATTGCTGGAAATCCCCGGTGTGGGTGCGCGGTTGGCGGAACAATATGGCGCACAAATTTTCCGAATTTTAGAGCGCGGCTGACGACGCACGGTGGATCGAGACGACCGCCAATCCGGACGGAAGATCTAAAATAGGAACTTGCTATGAAAAGCCTCGTGCTGCTTTCCGTAATCTGTATTGCCATCCAGCCGGCCGCCGCGCCCGCGCAGGATTCCGGCACCGTGAATGTCCAAATCGGCAATCAAATCGATTCGCAGTCCGGCGTGAACGGACGCCTGCAGCTCCCCATGTCCACGTCGTTTCAACTGGCCCCGTGGAGCTATCAGTTCTTCACTCAAGTTCCCAACGCCGCCACCCCCCTGGGCGCGATGTACCCTTGGCACACGCGCGTGCAGGTTATCTCCACCGGCATTCCTCTCACCGCGCCCGATACCTGGGATTTCACCGAGCTCAACGCCATGTTCGCGCCCGTACAAAATACCGCCGACCATAGTCCCGAGTTCCAGATCGGCACGGCTCCCGCGTTTATGAGCGATTCCAACGGCTACATCCTTCCCGCCAGCTTTCCGGACTTCGCCAAGATGAGCGCCAACCTGGTGCGCTACTATAACACGGGCGGCTTCACCGACTCCGGCAACTTCTTCCAAAGTCCCACGCCGTACCAAGTCACCTGGTGGGGCATATTTAACGAGCCGAATGGCAATGGTCTCACTTCGCAGCAGTATGTCGATCTCTATAATGCGATGGTGCCCGCCATGGCGCAGGCCGACCCGTCCATCAAGTTTCTGGCGGTCGAGCTATCCGACTACGGCAACCAGGCCGAGACCTACCTGCCCGCTTTTGTCTCGGGCGTGACCGCGCCCGTGGATGTGCTGGCCACTCACTTCTACTCCAGTTGCGATCAGACGGACTTAGACGCACAGGTGTTCGCCACGGTACCCGGTTTTGTCGGTGAAGTGCAGGATATCTACTCGCAGTTAGCCACGAATCCCAGCCTCGCGGGCGTTCCCGTGTGGGTCACGGAAAACAATGTCAACGCCGACTATAATCTTGGCAACGGCATGAGCGCCTGCAACCCCGGCCAGACTTTTGTTACGGATCTGCGCGGCACCAGCCCGTTCTTCGCCGCGTGGCGTTCGCTGGTGTTCGCGTCGCTTGGCGAAACGGGCGTGCAGGCCCTCTATCACTGGTCGTTCGGTACCGACCAGCAATATGGCGAAGTGGATGCCTCGGCCAATCCCTACCTGAGTTACTGGGTGGATTATTATCTCTCGCACTGGCTGCCTTCGCCGCCCGGCCAGGATATCCTGCAAGTCACCGCGTCCGGATGCTGTCAATGGACCTACAACGGCAACTCGATGGGCCTCGATACCCATACACTGGCGGCCCGCAACGTAGACGGCTCGGTCGTGATCCTGATGTCCAATCACGCCGTGGCCGCCGACACCGACAACAACGGCCCCGGCGCCGCTCGCAATTTCACGCTGGATCTGTCGGCCCTGGGCACGTTCAGCTCGGCCATGCTGTTGCAGCTTGACGCGGCCACTCCGCTGACCGGGCCGGTACCGGTGCAGATGCCTCCCTCCGCGCAAATGCAGGTGACGCTTGAAGGCTACGGGGCCGCGCTGCTGCGCTTGTCCAACGCGTCGCCGGCGCTGACCGCCGGGGGCGTGGCCAACGCCGCCAGCTATGCACCGGGTGCGGTCGCGCCGGGCGAGATTGTGTCGCTGTTTGGAAGCGCGGTCGGCCCGCCCACCCCCGCCCCGCTCGCGCTCACCAATCCGTTATTGGTGGCCAACTCGCTAGAGGGCGTCCATGTTCTGTTTGACGGCGTGCCGGCGCCGGTGCTCTTTGCATCGGCCGGACAGATTAATGTAGTGATCCCCTATGCGGTGGCCGGCGAATCGGCCACGCAAGTTCAGGTGGAATATCTGGGATCGCTGTCAGCTCCGATCTCACTGCCGGTAGCCGCCACCGCGCCCGGCATATTTACGCTGAACGCTTCCGGCACGGGTCCCGGAGCTATCTTGAATGCGGCCGATGAGAGCGTGAACTCCGAAGCGAATCCGGCCGCGCCCGGCGATTGGGTGAGTATCTTCGCCACCGGCGCGGGCGCCACCACCCCGGCCGGCGTGGATGGCCTGCTGGCCACCGGACCCTCGTACCCGCCGAACGCGCAGGTGACCGTGAGTATCGGCGGCTTGCCCTGCCAGCTCAATTACGAAGGCGCGGCCCCCGGTCTGGTCTCGGGAGTCGTGCAGATCAACGCGCAAGTGCCGGCCGGTTTGGCCCCAAGCTCCAGCATACCCGTACAGCTAACGATAGGCACGGCCAGTTCCCAATCCGGAGTGACACTGGCGGTGCGCTAATACTCAGCCGCAGAGCATCTCGCGATAAGTGCGCTGGAAGAACCCGTCCGTCATACCCGCGATGTAGTCGCAAACCACCCGGTATGCGGGTTCACCCGGAATCAGTTCGCTATGAGAAGCAGGCAACCGCTCCGGGTGCTCCACGAAGAATTCGAACAACTCCGCGATCATGGCGGCCGCCCGGTCGCGCTCCTCGCGCAATGCCGGCGCAGTATAAACCCGTTGGTGCAGAAATCGCTTCAAATCGCGATTGGCCGTTTCCGTCTCGGGTGTGAACGCCGCCAGGCGCGCGGGATGCCGCCGCACCTCCTCCACGGTCTCGATTCCGGCTTCGGAAGCGCGGCGCACCGTGCCTTCGATCAGGCCGGACACCAGCGCGTCGATCAGGCAGCGCAGCGTCTCGTGGAAGCGCGCACTCTCCGGCGCGCCGGGGAACTGCCGCTCGGCCGCATCGAGCAACTCCGCATAGTACGGCGCTTCCGCGGCCACCTCCGCGGGACGCAGCAGGCCCGCGGCGACCGCATCGTCCAGGTCGGCGGTATTGTACGCGATCTCATCGGCCAGATCGATGAGCTGCGCCTCCAGGGGCGGCCGTAAGCCCGGCAAATACTCCTCCAGATCCGGACTCTCGCCAGGCCCGAAATCGTGCGAGTGCTTGGCAATGCCTTCGCGCACTTCAAATGAGAGGTTCAGCCCCGGAAACCGGGCGTAACGCTGCTCGAAAATCTCCACGATGCGCACCGCGTGCAAGTTATGGTCGAAGCGCGCCCCGAACCGCTTCATCTGGTGGTCCAGGGCGTCCTCGCCGGCGTGTGAGAACGGCGGATGGCCGATATCGTGCGCCAGCGCCAGCGCTTCCGTCAGATCCTCGTCGAGCGCCAGGACCGCGGCCACCGTGCGCGCGATCTGGGCTACCTCGATGGTGTGCGTCAGGCGGTTTCGGAAATGGTCGCAGAGGCCCGGTGTGAATACCTGTGTCTTGGCTTCCAATCGGCGGAAGGCGCGCGCATGCACAATGCGGTCGCGGTCCCGCTGAAAAGCATTACGGTAGGGGTGCGCGGATTCCGGGTAACGCCGCCCTCGGCTGCGTTCCACCGGGAACCGAAGATGGCCCAGCATGGCTAGCGAGCTACTGGGGCGGCAGGTCGCCGTAAGCCTGGATGGCTGTCTGGCTGATCGGGCCGGGTCTGGCGCGCAGGGGATCGAGCAGCTTTCGCGCGGCGGCAGGATCGGTGGGCGCCAGCACCTTGGCCAACACCATCGTCGCCTGGTCCTTGGATACGAATACTGTTGGGTGGTCCATCAGGGATTGCAGCATTTGCCTGCCCTGAGCGGGCTTACCCTCGGCGAAGTAGAGTTGGCCGAGCGAAAGTTTGGCCAGGGCCGCATATTGCTTGCCGGCGGAATTGGCCACCGAGCTAAAGCGCTTGTCGGCGTCGCCCAGCTTGCCTTGGTCGGCGGCGATGCAGCCTAAATAATACTCCGCGATGTAGCCTTCATCCGTTCCGGAATACTTAGCTGCCAGTTCGCTGAATACCTTGATGGCTTCCTTATCCTTGGCCTCCTGGGTCGGGAACGTGATGGGAGCGCCCGGAGAAGCCTGTCCGACGGGTGCTTCCTGCACCTCGATGGCTTTAGCCAGCGCCCCCTGGCGGGCGGTCTGCTGATGGCTCCGGTATACGAATAGAAGAACGGCGATGGCCGCGACCGCAATTGCCACCGCTCCGTAACGGAGGATCTGGGTATGGTGTTCTTCGAAAAAATCGACCGTGTGCCCCACTTCGAGCGCAAACTTGTCGGTCTTCAACTCTTTACGGGTGATTCTAGCCACGAAAACCTCAGGTTGGGAAACCCTTATATTAGCACAGCCGGAGCGGCGTCCCGCTCGGCCCCGCCCGCCCACCGCAAAAAGATCTACAATTGCCTATTGACACGGCCCGCCACTAAAGTACAATCCAGAATGGCGGGTATTTTTCCAAACCGAAAGCGGGGCGAAATGTTCAAAACAAAAAAACAGCGGCTTGCCGCTCTGCCCGGCAGCGACCAATACACGAGCACGGATGTGGCCCGGATCTGTGGCGTAAGCCTGCGCCAGTTGCAGTGGTGGGACGAGCGCAGCGTCGTCTCTCCACGCCAGGATGGTCATAAACGCGTCTACCTGGCCCAGGAAGTGCTGGAAGTCTCCGTTATCGCCGAGCTGCGGCGAAAGGGGTTTTCGCTTCAGAAAATCCGGCGGGTGCTGCGGTTCCTGCAGAAGGACATGGGTAAGCGCCTCAGCGACGCCCTCCACAGCGAATCTGAAACGCATCTGCTCACCGACGGCAAATCCATCTATTTGGAAGAGGCCCCGGACCGGATTGTCGATCTGCTGAAGAATGCCCGCCAGCCTATGTTTCTGGTGTGCGTCAGCGACCAGGTGCGGCGGCTGACGAACGCCATGAAGAAGCCTGCCCGCTCCGAAGCCGGCCGCCAGGTACGCAAAACCAGCGCGAGCTAATGTATACTAGTAGAGCGCGATGTTGATTCTTTTGACCATTATTCATGTAATAGTTTGCATCTTCCTGATCATTGTGGTGTTGCTGCAGAGCGGGAAGGCTGCCGATTTGGCGGGCGCGTTTGGCGGCATGGGTTCGCAGACCGCGTTCGGTCCGCGCGGTTCGGCCACGCTGCTGTCGAAGGCCACCACGGCGTCGGCCATCGTGTTCATGATCACGTCGCTGTCGCTTTCGATTTTGGCCACGCGCGGGGCAAACACGGGCGCCAAGACGGTTCTGGACTCGGCGCCGGCCGGCACGCAGACAGCGCCGGGCAAGCCGCCGGCTCCGGCTCCGAAGGGACCCACGATTCAACTCCCGGGCGGCAAGCCGATGCCCTTGCAGCTCCATCCCCCGCCGCCCCAAGGCCGTCCGGCGCCGGCCCAACCGGCCCAACCGAAAAAGTAGCGCCCCTGCGGAGGTGGCGGAATTGGCAGACGCACTAGCTTGAGGTGCTAGCGGGAGCAATCTCGTGGGGGTTCAAGTCCCCCTCTCCGCACCAAACATAATAAAGCAGTTAGATGGGCCGGGGCGAAAATCCCGGCCTTTTGTTTTTCCTCACTGTAACCGTTTTTGTAACCATCGCGTTCCTTCGTTCACAAACGGAGGCCCGAACTAGGCGTCTCTAAGCCGTGCCTCACGCGACTCCGAAAACTCTAGGCAAGTAGTTTTGATGCGGGA
>DATNMW010000164.1:0-17101 GCA_035602155.1 Bryobacteraceae bacterium
CAAGTTGCGGTTGTGCAGAGCGACCCAATCCGCGAGAGCCTCGGCCTCAGCCACTGTCCCCATTGCGTCCACCAGCACCGCGTCGTACTCGCCGAAGATTAAAGTCGACGTGATAGGGTCAAAGCCGAACGCTTCGCCGAATGGCTTTGGCCGCTCGCCCACCATGGTCTTTCCCGGGGCCGTGAAAACGTTCACACTCAGCATGTTCGACGCGACGGGCGCGGTCACGCGGGTGGTCTCTGTCGGTCCATCTGTGCCGTCCATTTGGTACTCCTTTCGATGTCAGAGCAAAATTGGCAACGAATCCGTTGGACGAACGTGTCGATTCGGGCCGAGCGCTAACCGTACTTGAGCTCGGTGCTCTGTCCGACCTCGATAATATAACCGTCGGGATCGCGGATGTAGCAGCGAATCTCGCCATACTTGGGAATTGGCTCGGTGATGAACTCGGCTCCTCGACTTTTCCACAATTCATAACACGCTTGGATATCCGCAACGCGGATATTCATAAAGCTGTTGATCTTGTCCGGGTCGGGGACGCTGAGCGTTACCGACGGCTTGTCGGGGGTCGGGCCGCCCCCGACGTTGACAAGGAGCCAAGTATTCGCGATCTGAATGTACGCGGGCGCGCCTTCGCTGTCGCCGCTGCTCAGAATGCGGCCGCCGAAGACCTTCTCATAGAAGCGAGCCGACCGGTCGATGTCGGCGACGGTGAGAAAATGTGCGACGGTGAACCCCTCGCGCGGGGGCATCTCATAGCTCTTCTGTTCGACTTGTACCGCGTTCATTGATGGCTCCTTCGATACGGTGCTCACTAGAAATACGGTGTCCCGAGTCCCGCTCCCATCCACAAAAATCGATCGACGCCATTGGCCGGAAGTCTCCCTGCCGGTCCAGTTGGTGGTTGATCCGGATGCGAACGTGGCGGAAGCAACTCCACATCCTTGATCATCCCACGCTTCTCGTAATCGTAGAAACAATCCTCGCCCGGCTCGAAGCTGGCAATGATCGGATGCCCCGTTGTCGCCGCTGGCTCGGAGAACTGTCGCAACAACCGATGGCTCGATCGACAATGGATCGCAAACGCTGTGCTTGCCCGGCTCAATATAATTTCTCCTGTGCTGTTCTGTCTACGCCAAAGTTGTCCTGGGTTCGGGCGCGCGCATTAGGCGCCAGGCGCTATGGCACGCCGAGCCGCAATTGACGACCCGTCGCATCGGGCTTGAACGTCTCCGACGCGGGATCATAGTCGATCGCGGCGTAGGCCCATCCCTCGGTGTCCGGGAATCTCTTGTTGTTCTTCTCGATGAGGAAAATGTCTTGTAAGGCGTCCGGTACCCTCACTGAAAATCTTAAGCTCTTACGGTATCGGCGGATGTATAGTCTTCCTTATGGGAACAATCTGGCGGGACCTGCGTGACGCAGTCCGGTCGCTGTCCGCGAGTCCCGGATTCACGGTGACCGTGGTGGCCATACTGGCCCTGGGCATCGCAGCCAACGGCGCCATGTTCAGCGTGTTGAACGCGGTGGTGCTGCGGCCGATCCCGTGGCAGAATCCGGAGCGGCTGGTGAATCTGTTGGAGGTGAACGCCAGTCAGGGTGCCTCCGGCCTCAACAACAATCCATCCACCGCGAACTACAAAGACTGGCGGGAGCAGAACCAGGTCTTCGAGCGCATGTCGGCGTTCCGGTACGTGTTTTTCAATCTCGCCGATAGGATCGGTGACGGGCGGGAGGAACCCGAGCGCGTGCCAGGCATGCGGGTTTCGGCGGACTTCTTTCCGCTCGTTGGCGTGAAACCCGCGCTGGGGCGCGACTTCCTGCCCGAGGAGGAGCAGCCCGGACGCGATCACGTGGTACTGCTCGCGAATGGATGCTGGCGGCGGCGATACGGCGGAGATCCCGCGATTGTCGGCCGCATCATCACGGTGGAAGGGGAACCGTACGCGGTGATCGGCGTGCTGCCCGATTTTCCGATGTTCCGGGTCGGGAATCGCGCGCTCGATATCTATACGCCGCTGTCGCTCCCCAGCGCGGCGCTGAGCCGTGAAGACCACTCCATCACGGTTTACGCGCGGCTGCGGCCGGACGTTACGGTGGCGCGCGCGCAGAGCGAAATGGACACGATTGCGAAGCGGCTGGCGGTAGCATATCCGAAGACGAACGCGGATTGGACCGTGAAGGTATCGCCGCTCATCGAGTACTTCGCGAGGCGCAGGCGCGCCATGCTTCAGTTTCTGCTGGCAGCGGCTGGCTTCGTGCTGTTGATCGCCTGCGCCAATATCGCGAGCCTGACGCTGGCGCGGTCGGTGTCGCGCCGGAGAGATTTGGCCATCCGCATGGCGCTGGGCGCGGGCCGACTGCGGATCGTGCGGCGGTTGCTGGCCGAGAGCCTGATACTGGCGCTGGCCGGCGGCGCGTTAGGAGCGCTGCTGGCGGGGGGCGGCGCGACTCTTCTAAACCGGTTCATCGGTGCGCAGTTTTTCCGCATGACCAGCTTCCGCGTGGATTCCAGCGTGCTCGCCTTCACCATGGCGATTTCGTTGGCCGCCAGCGCTCTGTTCGGAGTGGGTCCGGCCGTTCTGGCGTCGAAATTCGACGTGAACGGCCTGCTGGCGCGCGCGGCCGGCAGAGGTTCAACCGGAAGGCGGGATGGAAGGAACCTGTTGATCGCGGGCGAGGTAGCCCTGGCGACCATGCTGCTGATCGGTGCGGCGATAGCTACCAGAAGCACGCTACGCTTGTTGCGGATGGACCGCGGCATCGATGCACACAACTTGCTGACCGCGCAGCTTTGGATGCCGGTGTCGCGATATGCAACCGGCGCGGCGGAGCGGCATTTCGTCGATACCGCGCTGGAGCGGCTGCGCAGGTTGCCCGGCGTGACAGGCGCTTCCATGGTGAATTATCCGCCGCTCGGCATTGTGGGTACGGTTGTCGATGTCGAAGTCGAGGGGCGGCCGGGGCCGGCTTCGGGTGAGAGCATGACGGCGCGCTTCCGGGTTATCGATCCGGAGTTCTTCCGAACGGTGCGCGTGCCGCTGCTGGAAGGGCGCGCCTTCGACACCGGCGATGCGGATGAGAAGCGCGGCGTGGCCATCGTTTCGGAAGCCTTTGTACGGCGATTTTTTCCCGGCGAGGAACCTCTTGGAAAGCGCTTTCGCCCGCTCTTTCCGGGCGGCGATGCGTATTGGTATCCGAGGTCGGAGAACCTGCCGTTGCGGATCGTGGGCATAGCCCGGGATGTCAATGACGCCGATATTTATGGCGGAGAGCCGCCGCCGCAGATCTATCTGCCCTATGCGCAGAACCCCTCGCGCATTATGCACCTGCTGGTACGCACGCAAGGCGCCGCGCTCGCTTGGACGGCGGCGGTGCGCGGCGCGATACTGAGTGTCGATCGGGACGAGCCGCTTTTCGACGTGAAGACGCTCGACGCGATCGCCACGGCGAGTTTCTCGCCGCAGAGCGCTTTTGGAGCGATGCTGAGCGCCGCGGCGGCGTTGTCGTTGCTCTTGGCGGCAACAGGGATTTATGCTCTGCTGGCGTGGTCGGTTTCGCGGCGGACGCGCGAGATTGGGATTCGGATGGCCATCGGCGCGTCGTCCGCGGATGTGGTCCGCATGGTGCTGCGGCAGGCGTTGCAGCCCGCCCTGGCGGGCGTCTTGCTGGGCGCCGGCGGAGCGTTGGCGCTGCATGCAATTCTCCGCGCGCAAATAGAGGGCGCGCAACGGTTCGACCCGATTGCATTCGCGCTGCCCGCGGCAATTCTGACGCTGGTTTCGATGGCCGCCGGCGTCGCACCGGCATTGCGGGCGGTACGGGTCGATCCCATTGCGGCGCTGCGGACGGAGTGAGCGCTACCCGGTGGCTAGCTGCATCGACGACTTCGTTTCGCGATGCATCGTCAGCCAATCGCCGTTCTCCGCCAGCGCCTCGCGTCCTAATTCCCGAATGGTTCTTTCGCATTCGTCGAAGTTCCGCTCTCTCTCGAATTTGTTCAGATCTTCATCCGCGTCGTGAAACAGGGTGTACATCCGCGCACACTGGCGGGCATGCGCGAATCCGCGGTGCTCGATATAGTTCCAGGCCAATGCGGCCCACCACATGGCCAGGGCCGCCACCACATGCGACCATCGCTTGAACTTGGGGACCAACCAAAAAAGTGGCGCAATAAGCCCAATCGGGACCGCAACCGAAGCGAAAATGGTCAACGCTTTTTTCAGCTTTTCATACCGTTCTTTTGTGTGCCAGAAATATTTCGCCTGGCCCGCGACCCATGTATGCGCCAGCCGCAAACGCGAGGCGCGATCGACTTTTCCGGCGGGACTGCGATCCACAATGCCATCGTATAAACCGCACTCGCTCATGGCATCGCGGACCCAGACTGTCTCGCCAGCCTGCTGGTACTGTTCGGCTGCCATGTCGCGGAGTCCGGCGGCCATCCAGAAAAACTGGACGCGCAACGCTTCGGCGAGCGCGCGATAGTCTTCGTGACGGTCGCGCCGTTTCGACTTCCATTCATACCACATGAGAGTAAATGCCCCGCCGAGGCAGCCATAATACCCGCAGAGAAACGGCCAACCCTGGTCCATCGCGTGCATCCAGATCAATGCAAGGCCCGAAAGCGCCAGTAACAGGAAGATGACTTTCCAGGTCCGGATGCTGGCATTGGCGAAACGGATCGCGATGGCATCGGCTTGTGAATAGACTGAAGCGACCCATTGCATCGCCGCGGAAAGGCCGATGGCTTCCTCGCCCTCGAACAGACCGCTCCGGCTATTCTTCACAGCCTCCGGGAAATCGCTGCCGGCGCGCGCAATATCGGCATTGAACCGATCCAGCAGCCGATAGCTGGCCTCATAGTCTTCGGGTACGGATGACTCGGGGTAGCGGACTTCACGTTTCAGCGCCGGCCCAGCTGCGCACCCGGAACCAATTCTTCTGGCGGGAAGCACATATACCGGGCCGGCGCCATTGGTATTCATTTGCGAAAACGCGAGGCGGCCAGGGGGCGATTCTTCCCGAAGCTTCATGGCCACCACATGGCTGGTTCCGCCTGGCTTGTTGGTTCGGTCTTGGTCCCAAATGGCTATCAGGATCTGGCTGTGCCGCACCAGGAACCGGCCCAGCAGCTCGTACTGCCGGTCACGCGCGGGCCCAGGTTGGGCAATGCCGTCGAGGGTGGAATTGGCGGCGAGCGGTACTTCGATACAGCGTAGCGCGCCCTTTCGCAGATCTTCGAACTCCGAGTCGCTTTCTTCGTTCGTGAAGTCCTGCCGGTAGAGAGCCATGGGCATCGGTAAGACTGCAATATAGGGTATGGTCGCCGTCATTGCCGCGCGCACGGCGATTCGATCGCCGCCTTCGGCGAGGCCCGAGAGCAGAAGCAGCGGCGTATTCGGGTACTTGCCCCGCAGCGCCGCAAAGATCTTGCCGATTTCAAGTTCGAACCCCTCATAGTCGCCGGGGATTAGATCGCAATGCCCCGTTACGGCGATAACTAGCGATACGGCGCCGGAGATTGGATTGGCGGCAGGCATGGCAGACAGGAATAGATAATACAGCATCGCGTCGAATAAATCCACAAGAATTCAGACCAATGGCGGGTCGAAGCGCACGGCGATGGCAGGTCATTGAATTTCGCGCAAAGAAAGATCAACATCGAAGAATGCAAGTTACTCTCAATCGCCGCGATTTTCTGGGCGCCACGGCGTTGGCGGCCGCATCCTTTGCGCAAAGCGCCGCCGCGTCTGAACCCGAAGGCTGGTTCCATCGCCCCATGCGCTGGGCCCAGTTGACCCTGGTGGAGGACGACCCCGGCAAGTACGATCCCGCATTTTGGCTCGACTACTTTCAGCGCACGCATTCCGATGCCGCCTGTTTGAGCGCGGGCGGATGCGTGGCCTACTATCCCACGGCGATCCCGCTGCACTATCGCAGCCGGTGGCTGGGCGATCGCGATGCGTTCGGGGAACTGGCGGCGGGCTGCCGCAACCTGGGCATGGTGGTGGTGGCGCGCACCGATCCGCACGCGGTGCACCAGGATGTGTGCGACGCACATCCGGACTGGATCGCGGTGGATGCCGCCGGCCGGAAGCGGCGCCACTGGGCCATGCCGGAGCTGTGGGTCACCTGCGCGCTGGGTCCTTACAACTTCCAGTTCATGACCGAGGTAACCAAGGAGATCGTCGCGCGCTACCGTGTGGATGGGGTGTTCAGCAACCGTTGGGCGGGATCGGGGATGTGCTACTGCGAGCACTGCCGCGAGAATTTCCACGCGGCAGCGGGCCTGGATCTGCCGCGCACGAACGACCCGCGGGATGCGGCGCGGCGCGCCTATACGGAGTGGCGCCAGGAGCGGTTGTTCGAACTCTGGCGCTTGTGGGATACGGAGATCCGCCGCATCAACCCGGCCGCCTGTTATATCCCCAATTGCGGCGGCGGGGCGCTCAGCGATTTGGACATGAAGGCCGTGGGTGCGTTGGCGCCCATCCTGTTCGCCGACCGCCAGGCACGCCGCGGATTGATGGCCCCGTGGGCCAATGGAAAGAACGCCAAGGAATACCGTTCCACCATGGGGAACAAGCCTGTGGGCGGCATCTTCAGCGTGGGCGTGGAGGAGCCGTACCGCTGGAAAGATTCAGTGCAGGATGGCGCGGAAATCCGGCTCTGGGCGCTGGACGGCATCGCCAATGGGCTGCGTCCGTGGTTCACGAAATTCTCGGGCACGCTCTACGACCGGCGCTGGCTGCCGGTGGTGGAAGGGCTATACGGCTGGCATTATCGCAACCAGCGCTATTTGCGGCAGGAGCGCTTGCTGGCGCGCGCCGGCCTGGTGTATTCGCAACAAACCGCCCAATATTACGGCGGCGAACGCGCGCAGCAGAGAGTGGAAGACCATACGCTGGGCTATTACCAGGCGTTGGTGGAGGCGCGCATCCCGTTTGAAATGGTGCACGACCAATTGCTTGACGCGGAGCACACGGGCGGACTCCAGGTGCTGATCTTCCCCAATGTCGCCGCGCTTTCCGATCGCCAATGCGGCCAGATCCGCGAATTCGTGGCGCGCGGAGGAGGCGTGGTGGCCACCTATGAAACGTCGCTCTATGACGAACGCGGCGAACGGCGGCGCGACTTCGGGCTGGCCGATCTATTCGGCGCGTCGTTTGAAGGCGGCATCGACGAGCGCATGCAAAACAGCTATCTGCGCTTGGAGACCGACTCACGTACCGGTAATCGCCATCCGATTCTGGCGGGCCTGGAGGGCGCCGACCGCATCATTAACGGCGTCTCGCGTGTACACACGCGCTTCGCGGGCGGCATCCGCGATAACCAGAGCCCGCTGACGCTGATTCCGTCTTACCCGGATCTGCCCATGGAGGAGGTGTTTCCGCTCGTGCCAAAAACCGATATCCCGGAGTTGCATGTGCGCCAGGCGGGACGCGGCCGTGTGGTGTATTTTCCTTGGGACATCGACCGTACATTCTGGGAGGTTCTGGCTTCAGATCACGGCAAGCTGCTGCGCAATGCGGTGGATTGGGCGGCCAACGAGCCGCGCCCGGTGACGGTGACCGGTCCCGGCGTGTTGGATGTGACAGTGTGGCGGCAGAAAGATTCGATGACCGTACACCTGGTGAATCTCACGAATCCGATGATGATGAAGGGACCTGTGCGGGAGTTCATTCCCACGCCGCCGCAGATAGTGGCGGTGCGGCTGCCGGAAGGGAGCCGCGCGAGGAAAGTGCAGTTACTGGTGAGCGAGGCGCATCCGAAAGTGACGGAGATGAACGGAGTGGTCAGCCTGACCATTGCGGCCATCGCGGATCACGAGGTGATCGCGATTGATTTGTAGGAGCCATGCACATTCACGATCGGACTGATGTGGTCCGCAGGCACGATTGGTCGGACGTGTTACAAATTGGAGGATGGACAGGAGCATCCGCATTTTGTGGCGGGCCGCCCCCATCCTAGAAAACGAGGCAGATGCCCCCCCCAACGATTGAACTGGAGGACCTCGCCAGTCTCTACCATCGCGCCTTTAAAGACTATGGCAGCCGGGCGCTTTGGAACATGCGGCCCATTCAGGACCCTACCCCTGCCGACGCATTGGCGATCACAAAAGCGTTGCGAACGCACGGCGGCATGGATGGCCGGCGATTGGCGGAACACATCGAAAGACTGTGCCGTGCCTCTCACTAAATTACAATCCCAGGTGCTGCGCGTGCTCGCCCTCAATCGGGAAGGGCCGCGCTTTCCCGGCGATATCGACTTCTTTCGGGATTCTATGCGACTTGAGTGGGCCGCCGGCAGCGCCTTTCGGTTCTTCCCCGCTCAGCCGGACGATCTTTTCGGTTACGTGTTGCACCCCGTGGACCTGAACAAAGCGGCAGCCGCTGCCGACCGCCGCGAGCCCCGCGACATCGTCGACCTTGTGACCATCCATGAAAACATTCTCCCCCTTGGGGCCGTCATCTGCGCCGCCGTGGGGCGTTTTCCGGGGCAGTCGCCGGAAGAAATGCTGGCCGACGTCACGCGCCACAGCCGGTTCACAGCAGAGGAATTCCGTGTCCTGGCGACCGCGCGGCCCGTTGATGTGCCGGCCCTCCACCGGCGCATCCGAAACATGCTTGAGGACGCGGAGCGATTCATCGACCGGATTCCAAGCGATGCTGTGGGCTTCGTCTTTCTGGCCGGCGGAAAACCGGTTCAGCCCGACGTTGAAGCACTCGGAACCTACCAGCGCCACGCTGGAGCGCCGGGCGGCGTTTGGCCGTCTTCCCGGGAAATATCAAGCGCCATGTTGGAGCGCAATGAGGAGAAACAGAACGGTGGCGGCCCCAAGCCGTAATCGTCAGCCGGGTCTTGGCCCACCGTGCTCGCGAGTATCGGCGTGGCTGGGTGTATACTAAGCCCGAAAGCCCCGAGCCAGGAAAAGGAGTCACGCATGTCGCGAAAAGTGGCGGACGTCATGTGGGAGATGCTGGCGAGTGCCGGCGTCAAACGCTGTTACGGCATCGTCGGGGACGCGTTGAATCCGGTGATCGACGCGCTGCGGCGCAACGGGAAGATCGAATTCATCCACGTTCGCCATGAAGAATATGGCGTCTTTGCCGCGGTCGCGGATGCCTACCTGACCGGCAACCCGGTGGTCGTGTGCGGCACCGCGGGCCCTGGCGTAACGCACCTCTTCAACGGATTGATGGATGCACGCAAGGAAGGCGCCGCCATCATCGCCATCGCCGGCGACGTGGAAACCAAGCTGATCGATACCGCCGCCCTGGAAGAGCTGAACCCTTACAAGTTTTTCGATACGGCATGCCTCTACGTCGGGCGGGTCGTCAACCCCGAGCAGGCGCGGGCGGTGATCACGACCGCGATCCTGACGGCGGTTATCGACAAAGGGCCGACGGTGATCTCCATGCCTGGGGACATCGCATCGGCGAAGGCGGCGGACCACTCCGCGCACGAGGTGTCGATTCCAACTCCGCCAGTGCTGCGCCCAGCCGACGTCGATCTAGACAAGCTGGCCGGAATGATCGAAGCGGCGAAGAAGGTGGCGATTTTCGGCGGCGACGGCTGCCGCGATGCGCGCAATGAGGTGCTGCAACTCGCGGGCAGATTGAATGCGCCGGTGGGATACTCGTTTCGCGGGAAGCAATGGTTGGAGCATGACAATCCCAATGCCGTCGGGATGACCGGACTGCTGGGGTACGGCGGCGCTTATAAGGCCATTCACGATGCGGATCTGGTGCTACTGCTGGGGACCGACTTTCCGTTCCCGGAATTTCTGCCCGGCGACGGTGTGAAGAAAGTCCAAATCGATAAGAATCCGAAACATATCGGACGGCGAACGGCGGTCGATTTGGCGCTGGTGGGCGACATCCAGGCGACCGTCGGCGCGTTGCTGGCGAGAGTCGCAGACAAAACCGATAGCCGGTTTCTGGAAAAGCACGTCGCCGAGACCCAATCGTTCCATGAACTGCTGCAGCACTACGTCGACAAAGGACCGGGGATCAAACCGATTCGTCCGGAATTTCTGGTTGCGACGCTGAGCGGGTTGGCGGACGACGATGCGATGTTCTTCGCGGACACGGGCACGGCCTGCATCTGGGTGGCGCGGTATGTAACGGGCGGGACCAACCGCCGCCTGTTCGGATCGTTTTCATGGGCTTCGATGGCGAATGCCGCTCCCAACGCATTCGGCGCGCAATTGGCATACCCCGGCCGCCAGACCATCGCGCTGTGCGGCGACGGAGGCTTCACCATGCTGGCGCTCGGGGACCTGCTGACGCAAGTGCAGCGGAAGACGCCGGTGGTGCAGATTATCCTGAACAATGCATCGCTGGATTTCGTGAACATTGAAATGCAGGAAGCCGGAGTGGTCCCGTTTGGCGTGGATTTCGAGAATCCGAATTTCGCCAAGGTCGCCGAAGCGATGGGCGCGAAAGGCATTCGTATCGAGGATCCCGGCGACGTCAGAGAGGGACTGGCGGCGGCGCTGGCGCACAGGGACGGCCCCGTGGTGGTGGATGCTGTGGTCGATTGCTATGCGCTGTCGCTGCCATCGCATATTCCGTTTCATACGGCCGAAGGCTTCACCCTTAGCCTTGCCAAACAAGTATTGAACGGAAAGATGGACGCGGTGATCAAGACGATCAAACGCAACGTGGATCTGATTTGATGCGGCCCGCTTACCCGGCCTGCGTGCGCGGATCGAGCAAGGCGGCCAGCCGTTCCTCAGGGATGCCCGAATTTTCGCGCGCCACTTCACGAACGGTGCGGCCGGTGGCGTAGGCTTCCTTCACCAGCGCTGCCGCCTTGTCATAGCCGATCTCGGGCGCCAGCGCCGTGCCCATCGCCAGCGATTGCTCCACGCAGCCTTCGGCGTGCGGGCGGTCGGCTTCCAGGCCGTCCACCAGTTTTTCCGCGAAGTTCCGGGTGCCGGCAGCCAGCAGTTCGATGGCATCGAGCAGGTCGAACGCCATTACCGGCATCATCGCATTCAGCTCGAAATTGCCCGCCGCCGCGCACCACGCGATCGTCGCATCGTAGCCGATCACCTGCGCGCACACCATCAACAGGCTCTCCGCAATCACCGGGTTGACCTTGCCCGGCATGATGCTGGAGCCGGGCTGGACCTCGGGCAGCTTCAATTCCCCCAATCCACACCGCGGCCCGGAACCAAGCCAGCGAATGTCGTTTGCAATCTTTGTCAGCGCAACTGCATAGGTGCGCAAGGCGCCGCTCAGGAAGCAGGCGGCATCGCGCGCGGCCTGCGCTTCAAAATGGTTGCGGGCTTCGACAAATGGCAGCCCGGTACGCTGCGCGATTGTGGCAATGGCGCCCTGCGCGAACCCGTGCGGCGCATTCAAGCCGGTACCGACGGCCGTTCCTCCGATAGGCAGTTCATAGATGCCGGGCAGCGCCGCTTCGATGCGCTCGCGCGAGGCTTCCACCTGGCGGGCGTAGCCGCCGAATTCCTGTCCCATACGGATGGGTACCGCATCCTGCAAGTGAGTTCGCCCGATCTTGACGATATCGTGGAAGCGCGCGGCCTGACGTTCCAACGATGTGCCTAGTTGCCGCATAGCCGGCAGCAACCGTGCCGCCAGGGATTCCGCGGCGGCGATGTGCATGGCGGCGGGAATCGCGTCGTTACTGGACTGCCCGAGGTTCACGTGGTCGTTGGGGTGCGCGCCGGCGAGATGGCCGATGACCTCGTTGGCATTCATGTTCGTGGAAGTGCCGCTGCCGGTTTGGAAGATGTCGACCGGGAACTCGTTGTCATACCGCCCTTCCACCACCTGTTCCGCCGCGGTTTCGATGGACGCCGCCAGAGCCGCAGGCAGGAGTCCCATGCGGCCGTTCGTGGTTGCGGCGGCGCTCTTGATTATTCCGAGCGCGCGGATAAACGAGCGTGGAAATCGCTTGCCGCTAATTGGGAAGTTCCGGATCGCGCGCGCCGTCTGTGGACCATAGAGCGCTGCGGCGGGGACTTGCATTCTCCCATAGTATCCCGTTCGGTGCGGAAGGACTCGCTCATGATTCGTACGATACGAGGGGTTAAGGTGGTGCGGATGGCAGCGAGTAGTCCTTATCAATGCGGCGATGCAGGCAGTAGGTATACTATTGGGCATACCCGAATGATCTCGAGAACCGCCGCGGCGCCACGCTGGAGAAAGGACTTCCCAGGTGTGTGCGTGTTCGCCGCTCAAATGGCGCCGGCCGCCTACGCTACAATTGTTGAGGGAAGGCAACCATGACGATTCCCGCTACGTACGAGAACGGCGTCTTCAAGCCGCTGGAGGATGTGCAACTCACCGAAGGCACGAGAGTCGAGGTGCATGTCTCCGCGGAAGGCGCGCCAAGAAAGCCCAAGTCCGTTCGGGATCTGCCGATCTTCGGCATGTGGGCCGACCGCGAGGACATCCCTGACGGCGTAACGTACGAAGACCGCATGCGCCAGCCGCGCTACTGAACCAGCTAGAGAGATGGCGTACCTGGTTGATACCAACATCCTTGTGGACGTCACGCGCGGGAGCATGACAGCGGCGGACTACCTCGACGGCCTCGCCGACGCGTGGTCCATCTCCGCGATCACCTGTCTCGAACTCCTTGCCGGCGCCCGCACGCAGCGCGAAACCACCGATCTCGATCTGGTACTGAGCGGATACCGCGCGATCCCTCCGAATGAGGACATCGCCCGCCGGGCATACTACCTCATGAAGAGCTACGCGCGCTCACATGGATTGCAGGCCCTTGATTCCTTGATCGCCGCGACTGCTCTCGAAGAAGGGCTCACGCTTGCGACCAGGAATCGCAAGCACTTCCAGATGATCGGCGATCTCAAACTGGAGGTGCCCAGCTATTGAGGCCGCCAGCCTCGATCCGCCGCATGCATGCTGCTGGCCGAAATCGCCAAGCATCACGAGGCCGTCGAGGACGCCTTGCCGGTGGGCGATTACGCTGGCGTGATGTCGCGGGGGGCGAGACGCTGGCATACTTGTGGGCATACCAGGCAAAAAGAAGATTTGGACAATGCACGATTTCTGACGCCAATCATTTGACTTGCTTTGAGTTAGCTGGTGCGCCCGGAGGGACTCGAACCCCCGGCCTACTGGTTCGAAGCCAGCCGCTCTATCCAACTGAGCTACGGGCGCGCAAACAAAGGCCTTAGCTCCATTTCCACTTCACTTTGAGGTACTGGGAAATGGACCGCTTTGACGATTTTATCAAAGAGCGACGATACCTGCTGAATGTTTCCAAGCGCACGCTCGACTGGTATGGCAACTGCTTTTCTGCCTGGCGCCGGTATGGCGGCACGGACCCGGCACAATGGGTCATCAACATGCGCGAGGGGGGCGTGGGGGTAGTTTCAATCAAACCTACATCTGCGGCATGAACGCATACTGGAAGTGGGCTGGCGAGAAAACCAAACTCCGCTATCTAAAAAGAGGAGCAAAGGATTCTAGCGACGCCTACACTCGCGGACGTGCAGGCCCTTGTCTGGGCTAAAAATATCCCAGCCAAGCCAATTTCCCGGACCAACCTTCCGCGCGCTCGACTGGTGGCCCTCACCATTCTCGATACTGGGCTTCGCGCGAGTGAGGTGCTGGAATTGACCACCGAACAAATAAACCTCGACGCACTGACCATTAAAATACTCGGCAAGGGCGGGAAGAAGCGCATCGTACCCTTTAGCCTGGAGCTGCGAAAGGCGCTCTGGCGGTATAAAGCTGGCGTCGGTAAACGGAACATATTTTTTGGAACGAAGAATGAGACATCCGTCACCCTTCGGAACCTGGAACGGGATTTCAAGGTACTCGGGCAGAAGTGCGGTATTACCGGCGTCCGCTTCTCCCCGCATACGCTCCGCCACACGTTTGCGGTGAGCTACCTTCGGAACGGCAACCTTGAATTTTTGAGGCGGATTCTTGGGCATAGCAGCTTGACGACTACACAAAAATACCTTAAGAGTCTTGGGATTAAGGACCTGGGGGCCGTTCACAACGGCCTGTCGCCTCTTTCGGCAAGACGTTGAACCGTGCTTCAATAAGCGCCGCCAGGGCGAGCTGTACATGCTCGGGCGGCGCGTTTTCCAGGGCTTCGAGGATTGTCTGGGCTAAAGTGGACATGATGGGTTATTATTGTTATCGAGATGATGATAATCCTGGCGCGTCTGAAGCATCGCCTAAGCCATATGGTGAGGGATCTCCATGAAGTTGTGTTTGTGCTGGTGGAGATTAGAAAACCATTAGAACTTACAGGGGAAAACCTTAAGCATCAGGATCTTGTCTTACATTGTGATTGGGTACTTCATTCAGAACTACGCGGACCGCAAGCTCAAGCAATTGTTAGATTATTCGAAACTCTGATGAAGATGGGGGAAGATGCCGACACATCAGGTAGCAAATACCATCAGGTACTCATTGAAGACCTAGTTGATGTTACTACGATGTCAAGATTTTGCAATTCACTAAGGGCATTCTTAATTCAATACGGCCCGCCTACCGAAGTCGTAGACATCGATGTACTTTGGAACGAATTTGTCACCGGCTATCTAATGGTAATTCAAGATTGCCCGCTCAAGTGCGTCAGTCAAGGACTTAAATATGTTGACGCAGTAAGTTTGACCGTTTCGAATATAAAGGGACCTTATGATGCGTCTAGAACTGATAATGTGCGAGCACAGCTTAACTGGGAATGGCAATCACTTAACACAAATAACACAAATGTATTACATCGCATAACGACATTCATAAAAGATGAGCCGTTATCAACGACACCACTACCATCTGCTAAAGGTCAGGAGGTACGTCGGAAACGACCAACGCGTCCAAAACTTCCTTGATTGTGACTAATCTAACGCCCTTTCCACCTCCTCCACACTCCGCGCCACAAACGCCAATCCCCCCGCCTCGTTAATGGTGTCAATAAACTGCTGCTGCTCCGGCGACGCCTTGTTGCCCGGCCTCTTAACCTCGATTGCCAGAAAACGGCCGGTCTTCGGCATACAGCCGATGATATCGGAAACGCCTCGGGTGTGGGTCGGGATGTAGCCGCCGTCCGGCTTTCGAATACCGGCATTCTGGTGCTTGTAGCAGGGGATGCCGCGAAAGCGGAGGTAGTCGAGGATTTGCTTTTGGATGTGTTGCTCCAGCAGCTACTCGGCTTTATCTGCTAATTCCCTCGGAAAGGGATTGCCAAGCGCTTCAAGCATCTTGCCGGCCCACATCTTCGCCTCGATGAGGTGAATTTCAACTTGCCGGGCAACTTCCCGCGCCTTGTAATCATTCGGGAGCAAATCTCCTCGGCCACTTTGCGTGTTCGCCTGATTGCTGACCCGCTGAACTAAAGCATCTACCTGTTTTCTGAAATCCTTTATCGGCTCGACCAGCCGCTCGCGTTCTTCATCGAGCGTTCGCGCCCGTTCCACACCACTACATCCTAGTGCGGCTCCCCTTGGTTGATTATCCATAAAACTTTCCTTTCGCGCCACTTCGGGCGCTTAATGTTGTTGTAAAATAGAATCTATGCAATGGGAATATTTTGTAGTGGAGCATGAATCGCCAACAAGAGTACGTTTCTACGTGGGGAAGGAACTCAAGTACATGACTCTTGCTGACCTTGGTGATGACGGTTGGGAGTTATGCGGAATTGCTGGAAGTGAATCTATGAAATTCCATTTCCTTTACTTCAAGCGCCCTAAACAGTAACCTCCCCCCGGCAGCGGGATCTCCAGCCCCAAGGACTCGTTCGCCCACATTCGGCATTTCTCCGTGTACTCGACAAACTCTATCGTGTCCGGGTAGAGCATTAATTGAAGACTACGAATTTGATAAATTTGCAGAGCTCGATTGCGAGAAGCGCGGTCAACCCGGCTTTCAGTACAATCAGTTCAGGGTTTTTGAGAAACCGTCGCATCGTGCCTTACAACATGAAAACACAGAAATGATTTAAACACCTAGAAGTTTAGGTGATTGCTCCAAGAGTTTTGCACAACTTTGTAGCATTATGTTTTGAACAAGTTACAGGCATCCTGTTGTGGAGAGGTTGTGAATAAAACAGAAACGTCATACCTTGTATCGGGGTTAAAGGGCGGTTTTGAAAGCATTCCGCCCTTCTGAGGACCTTTACTTGACGTGCTCCAGAAACGGCGCGAGCTTGGCCGTCACCTTGAATTGCGGCACCGGCTCCAGCTCCTTGAATGCCGAAGTGAAGGCGTTCGACAGGCTCCACATGGTGCGCGGCTGGAATTCTTCGAGCTGGGGGTTGAAGTACATCTCGTGCACCTGGCGGTCCAGGTGGCGCGGCGCTTCCAGTTCTCCTTCGATGAAGGCTCGGTAGATAATGAGCTTGGCCGTCACGTCCGAGAGCTGATCCTGCCGCCACAGTTCTACGGCTTTGACCATGGGGTCGAAGTTGCGCTGGCAATCATCGACGCCGTAAGCGAGAGCGCGGGTGAGGTTGAATTGTTTGCTGTGCTTGGCCAGCACGGGCGTAAAGTCCCCGTGAAACGACACGGCCGCCATGCATCAAATCAGTCCCGCAAAGCCCGCACCGGATCCGTCCGCGTCGCGCGCCAGGCGGGCAAGAAACACGCTACCGCGGCAGCCATCGCCATCACCACGAACGCCACCCCGAACGCCAGCGGGTCTCGCGGGCTCACCTTGTACAACATGCCCACGATTAGCCGCGTCAATGCCAGCGCCGCCACCGCGCCCAGCGCCAGGCCGACCGCCGTCAACGCCATGCCTTGGGACATCACCCCTCGCAACAAATGCGCCGCTCCCGCGCCCAGGGCCATCCGCAGCCCCAGTTCGCGCGTGCTCTGCGACACCGTGTACGACATTACGCCGTACAACCCGATGGCGGCCAACAATAGCGCCAATCCGCCAAAGACGCCGAGCATGGTGACGGCCACCCGCTGGAAGGCAGTCGTCCGGTCCACTTGTTCCTGCATCGTGATCACTTCGCTCGGCGCCACGTTCGCATCGAGCTTATGTATCTCGCGGGCCAGAACCTTCGCCATAGTCTCCAGCCCCAGCGGTGTTCTCACCTCCAACCCCAGGCCCATGGCACTCTGGCGCATCGGCAC
>DATNMW010000165.1:0-11518 GCA_035602155.1 Bryobacteraceae bacterium
CGCGGTCGAACAGTTGGTATTTACTGGCCATTGGGAAATAGCGCGGCAAGCAGTTCTTCGCGGCACAAAAAGTTGGGGATGATGAAGTCGGCTCCGACGCCCGCCAGCCGTTCGCGTTTCCATGGGTCCACCGCTTGGCACTCGGGCTCGGCCGTGGCCACGCCCACCGCCACGCCTCCCACCTCCTTGATATTCTCGATTTCCACGTAGCCGTCGCCGAAGCCCAGGAATTCCTCGCCTTTGAATTCGGACGCGGCGATCAACCGCTCGATCAGGATCTTCTTGGAGAAGCTTTGATAGTCGTCGCGCGCGCCGTAGACGCGGCCTTCGAAGTAGCGCGCGATGTCCAGCAAATCGGCCTCTTCGCGCATGTACGGCTGGTCTGTGCCGCTGGCGAGATAGAGGCGCAGGCCGCGGTCGCGCAGGGCCTCGATTAAAGCGCGCACGCCCGACACCAGGTATTTGTCGGGTGAAACTTCGCGGCGGCGCAACTCTTCCAGGCGATAGCGGATGCGCACGTGCAAGCGGTCCAGATACATTTTCTTGTATTCGAGCGGATCGCGCGGTGCGCCACCGCGCTTCGAGATTTCGGCGGCGAAGGCGATCGTCTGGTACATAGTCTCCTTGCCGGTGAGCCGCCAGACGAAATCCTCAACTACGGCGCGCAGTTCGGCTTCCGATTCTCCGGTGTGCAGATCGAGCAGGATTTCAACCATCATGGGGACCATCACATCCATCCAGCCGGAGCGGATGAGCGAGATCGTGCCGTCGAAATCGAAGAGGCAGACGCGGGCGTTTTTGGCGGAGACACCTGGACGGAGATGTTCGACCATCGTCAGTCCATTGTGACATGCGGGCGCATTCCGCGGTTCGCGTCGAAAGCGTAATCGAATGGCTCACCGTGGTGGAGAGAATGCCCTGGCGCAACCGCGGATGCTACAGTAGCAGATAACCGCGATGACCCGTTGTATATCCTGCGCCTCGGAGATTCCCGACACGAGCCGGTTCTGTCTGGCATGCGGCAAGCCGGTGACGGATAACTCCGAAACAGCCATCATGCCGATGGCGTCCACACCGGTTTCACGCGCCGGGGAATCGCGGGCCGCGGCGGTTCCCGCGCGCGTCTCTTCGAGCGACGGACGATTCGCCGCGGGCGTGCTGGTCACAGGACGCTACCAGATCATCGGGCTGCTCGGCAAGGGCGGCATGGGCGAAGTCTATCGCGCCAACGACCTTACTCTCGATCAGCCCGTAGCGCTTAAGTTTCTGCCGGAAGCCATGGCGCGCGACGCGGGCATGCTGGCCCGATTTCACAATGAAGTGCGTATCGCCCGGCAGGTTTCGCACCCGAATGTCTGCCGCGTTTACGATCTCGGTGAAGTCGACGGCCAGCCGTACCTTTCGATGGAGTACATCGACGGCGAAGACCTCGGCTCACTGCTACGCCGGATTGGACGCCTGCCCGCTGACAGGGCGATCGAGTTTGCGCGCCGCATCTGCGCAGGTCTCGCCGCCGCGCACGATAAAGGCGTACTGCATCGCGACCTCAAGCCGTCCAACATCATGATCGACAGCCAAGGCCGGGTGTTCATCACCGATTTCGGACTGGCGGCGGTCACCGGCGAGCTGCGAGAAGCGCAGGCGCGCGAGGGTACGCCAGCTTACATGTCGCCGGAGCAACTGGCCGGCACCGAAGTGACCGCTCGCAGCGATATTTATGCGCTCGGGCTGGTGCTTTACGAGATGTTCGCGGGCAAGCGGCCATTCGAAGCCGTTACTCTGGCCGAGATGATCCGGCTGCAGCAGCAATCGACGCCTACCCGCCTGACGACCGTGGCCAGGGATGTGGATCCCGCCGTGGAGCGCGTGATCCAGCGTTGTCTGGCCGCGGACCCGCGCCAGCGGCCGGCGACTGCGTTGGCGGTAGCTGCGGCGCTGCCCGGTGGAGATCCGTTGGCCGCCGCATTGGCCGCCGGCGAAACTCCGTCGCCCGATTTGGTCGCCGCGGCTGGCCAACAAGCCGGCATCCGGCCTGCGTTTGCCTTGGCGTGCCTGGCGGCGACGGTCGCCGGTCTGGTGGCGGTCATGCTGATCGGGCCGCGCGTGCAAATGATCTCCAAAGTGGCCATGGAACATCCACCGGAAGTGCTGGTGGAGAAGAGCCGCGACTTGGCGCACGCGCTGGGATACACGGCAAAGCCGATGGGAACGGCACACGGGCTTGCCTACGATCCCGATTACCTCCAGTATGTCGAGCGCACCGACAAGTCACTTACTCGCTGGGATCACCGGTTGGGCAGCATGCAGCCGCCGGCGATCGTGTTCTGGTATCGCCAGAGCCCCCGCCCACTGGAGCCGGAGGCATTCGGGGGGGGCTCGGTGGAACCGAACGATCCGCCGCCCATCGTCTCGGGGATGGTTTCGGTTACGCTCGACCCGCAAGGCCGGCTGGTGGAATTCGATGCGGTACCGCCGCAGGTGGATACCGCATCCGGCGAGGTCGCGCCGCCCGATTGGAAGCGCCTGTTCGACGCGGCGGGTCTGGATATATCGCGATTCTCCGGGGCCGCTCCGCAGTGGACGCCGCTGGGCATTTGCGACGCGCGCGCCGCCTGGACCGGGATTTTGTCCAGTGGGCCGCCGAATCCGGTACGCGTGGAAGCGGCCGCATGGCGCGGAAAACCTATCTACTTCCGGATCGTGGGGCCCTGGACGCGTCCGGAGCGCATGCAGACCTTCATGTTAAGCGCGAGCCTTAAGGCCGTTGGGATTGCGGCTCTGGCGATCACAGGGTTGCTCCTGGTGGCGGCCGCGCTATTGGCGCGCCACAATGTCCGGCGCGACCGGGGCGACCGGCGCGGCGCCATGCGTTTGGCCGGCTTCACGGCATGCGTGTTCCTGTTGATCTGGGTTTTCGGCGGCTCTCACGTTGCGGGTTTTGGGGAACTGGCCCTATTCTTCGGCGCGTTGAGTTTAGCGCTGCTACTGGCCGCCGCCGTGTGGATGTTGTATATGGCCATCGAGCCGATCGCGCGGCGCCGGTGGCCGCATAGCATGATCGGTTGGAACCGGCTGCTGGCGGGAGGCGTCCGCGACCCGCTGGTCGGCCAGGACGTGCTGGTCGGACTGACTTTCGGGACGGCCGCGGCATTGGTGGCGAAGTTGCACCAACTCGCGCTGCTGGGCTTTGGTTCAACGCCCAGCGTCTCGGTGCTGATGGAATCGCTGCTCGGCGTCAGGGGGGCGGTGGCGGGATTCCTGACATTGATTCCGAATTGCGTGGTGCTGGCGCTGATCTGGTTCGTGCTGATTTTCGTTCTGCGCGTGGTGCTGCGCCGCGACTGGCTGGCCGCCGGGGCCTTCGTGTCGATTTACATGGCCTTGAATGTGATCGGCACGCCCGCATCGCCCGCTCTGGCGGCCCTGTTTGCAGGGATCGAAACCGGATTGCTGGTTTTCGTGATGCTGCGTTTCGGTTTGGTGGCGCTGATCGCCTCCTCCTTCGTCTACGAACTGTTGCTGTTGTTTCCGATCACCGCGGATTTTTCGGTTTGGTACGCCGGAGCATCCCTATTTGCGCTGCTCAGCGTGGCAGCCATGGCGGCTTTCGCGTTCCACGCGTCGCTGGCGGGACGGCCGTTATTTGGCGACGCGGAGTTATAGGGGGCCACGTCACTGCCCCGCAATCGGAGTCAGCCGGGGTGGACGCGCATCGGGTTCCAGCAGCCACACCGTGCGATCCGGATAATAACGGCGCAGTTCTTCATCTTCCGCCGGGCCCAGGTCACGCGCCCACACTACCCGCGCGCCGTCGATATCGGCGGCGTTGTAGACCCATTCATCCTGGAAGATGTGCCGCGGCCAGTAGCGTACGAACACCAGTTGCTTGCCGGGAGCGCGCGCAAGCTCGTTGTTCACGGCGACGCGCCGCTCCGGATTCCGCAACGCCAGCGACCATGGGTCGTTGCTGAACACATGCAGGCCGTATTCGAAAGCAAACTGCGCAATACACAGTACCATAACGACGTGCGACGCCAATGCGGTGAACCGGCTCAGTTGCTGCAATCCGGTTACTCCGAGCAGCACAAAGAGGCATGTCGCCGCGGCCATGTAGTGATATTGAAATGCGGGAAAGAAGTTAATTCCCAAGGCAAAGATCAGCGGCCAAACCATCACCCACACGAACCGCAGATCACGCAACGCCAGGAAAAAGAATGGCAGCGCCACGTAGAGCGGCGGCACAAAAAAGAAACGATAGTAACGGATGCGAAATGCGAGCCGTAACAAGTAGCTTCCCAGGGTTTCCGCGCGCTCTCCGCGAAATGAGAGCTGCATTTTGTAATCGAGCTGCTGCTCGCGGGTAAGTTCGCGGTGCGGCTCCGGATTCGCTCGGAACGTGAGCGCGGCGGGCACTCCGTACTGATACTGACTGAGCGCATAAGGCAGCGTCGTCCAATTGCCTGTGACCTGTTTGTTCTGCAGCAGTGTAAGTCCGACGGCGGGCAGTACGACCAGAATCGCGGCCAGCATCGGTTTCGTGACTGACCTCCAAGCCGGCAGCCAGTATACAGTGACGCAGAGCAGCAAGAAAATAGATTCGTACGGCCGAGTGAGTAAGTGGATCGCCAATCCCGCGCCGAGCAAGAATGCATCGCGCAGCCCCCCGCCGCGCCGCAACCTGGGCAGCGCCCCGAAAACCAGGCAGCCGGCCGCCGCGGGCAACGCGCCTCCCCAATAGCTGTTCATCCACTGGTTGAGCGGACCGAATTCCATCACGGCCAGCACGCCGCCCGCCAACGCCCAGCCGGGTGTGGTCCACCCGCGCAGCATCCAGTAGCACAGCCCGCACAGCGCGGCCACTGGGATGATCACGCCAGCCCACGGAGTGCCGAAAATCATCCAGCCGAGGGCCAATGCGATGCCTTGGCCAACCGGGTAGATCGAGCTATAAGTAGGCTCCTGCAGGACGAAGAAAGTTTCGAAGAATCGATGGAACGGATGCGCCGGATTCGCCAGCCGGAAATGCCGCAACGTATCCGCAACCAGCAGATGGCTGAATTCGTCATAAATATCCGGCACGGGCGCGGGATGCCACGGGAGAAGCAATAGCCGCAACGCCACCGGCAGCGCGGCCAGCAGCAGGATGCACCAGATCGGGTGTTGCGCCAGCTTGGCTGCGTAAGGCTCCAACCATGGACGCCACGCCAGTGCGAGCGCCAGCAGCAGGGCGGCCAGCGCCAGTTCGATGAGATCGGCAACGCCCATGCCGAGCGGATTGGAGAGAGGCAGAAAGGACTGCGCCAGCGGGAGAAACATGCGGTCTCTTAGAATAGGAGGCTATGCATGCGTCGATCTACACCATAACAGATCAGCAACGCATGGCGCAGGCCATCAACTACTTCGCCTGGCAAGGCCGCCTGGTTCTGCCGGGACTGGGACAGCGGGTCATTGAGGTGGGCTGCGGCATTGGCAATTTCACCGGAATGCTGCTGGGTCGCGAAACGGTCGTCGCCGTAGATGTGGATCCCGCCTGCATCGAACGCCTGCAACACCGTTATTCCAACAGGCCGAATCTGCATGCCTTCGTTTGCGAGCCATCCAGCGGCGCGTTCGCGGACTTGGCGCGTTTCCGTCCGGATTCGTGCGTCTGCTTGAACGTGTTGGAACATATCGAGGACGACCAACTGGCGCTGGACGCCATGTCATCCGTGCTGGTCCCAGGCGGAGCGATCATGCTGCTGGTACCGGTGTTCCAGTCCCTCTACGGCCCCATCGACCGGAACCTGAGCCATCGCCGGCGGTATAGCCGCAAGGCGCTGGCCGCGCTCGCGCATCGCACCGGTCTGCGCATCGAGAAGCTGCATTACGTCAACGCCATCGGCTTCTTCGGCTGGTGGATCAACGCGCACATCCTGCGGCGCGAGGCTCAATCCGAAGGCCAGATCCGCGTCTTCGACCGCTGCATCGTGCCGTCGATGTCGCGCCTGGAAGCCATCGCCAAGCCTCCGTTCGGCCAGTCGATCTTCGCCGTGCTGCGCAAACCATGAAGGTCTCCATCGTCATCCCGGTCTACAACGAATTCCGCACTTTCGGCCGGGTGCTGGAACGCGTGCGGCGCGCGCCATTGCCCGCCGGCTGCGTGAAGGAGATTGTCGTGATCGACGATGGCTCCACGGATGAAACCGCACAGATACGCCCGGAATTGCTTGCGGGCGTGACGCACCGGCGAATCAGTCACTCCGGGAAAGGATCGGCACTGCGCGCCGGTATCGAATTGGCGACGGGCGACATCGTCCTGATCCAGGATGGCGACCTGGAATACGATCCGAACGATTACGCGCGCCTGCTCGAACCCATCGTCGGCGGCCATGCGGATATCGTTTACGGTTCGCGTTTTTTGGGGCAGCCCGTTTCGATGGCGCTGCCTAACCGCATCGCCAACCGCATCCTGACCGTTGCCGCGAACCTGCTCTATCGCGCGCGACTGACCGACGAGGCCACGGCGTACAAAGCGTTCCGCGTGGGCGTCCTGCGTGAAATCCATCTCCAATGCCGGCGCTTTGAATTCTGCCCGGAAGTGACCGCCAAAGTTCGGCGGCTCGGGCTTAGCATCCACGAAGTGCCAGTCAGCTACAACGCGCGCGGCATCGCGGACGGTAAGAAGATTCGCGCCCGCGACGGTTGGGAGGCCTTATGGACGCTGCTGTGGTACCGTTTCGTGCCCCGTGCGCGCCTTTAGCGCACGCTCTCAGCGTGCCGCAGGTGGCGGGCTTCTCGGATCCGATTGCCGCCGAACTGCTTCCCGACAACCGGAAGAAGAAAATCGAGCAAGCTCGCAGGTCGCTGGCGGGCGCTCCGGGGAAATCGCCATATCCGTTCTGGCTGCGCGGCATGGGCCTGTTCAATCAATTTTCGGACGGTGGTTCTGGACCGTGCCATTGCCGCCGCCGCACCCATCGCTCAACTGGTGATCCTTGGCGCGGGCTTCGACACGCGCGCCTGGCGATTGGACGCTCTCAAAGATGCCGCCGTATTCGAGGTGGATCATCCCGGCACGCAAGCGTTGAAGCGCGCACGCGTCGCAGCCATATCCGCCAAAGCCCGCGAGGTCCGCTTTGTGGCCACCGATTTCCATCGGCGAGCCTCCCGGCGTTCTGGCTGTGGGAGGGCGTTACCATGTACCTGCGGCCGGATGCGGTGGCGGCGAATTTGAAAGCGTTCGCAGCGCTCTCCGCTCCCGGCAGCCATCTAGCGCTTACGTATCTGAGCAACGACCGCGAGCGGATTCCGCGCAGCTTATTCCTGGCGCCGTTGGGCGAGCCTGTGCAGTCGGCGTATGCTCCCCCCGAAATCACAGAACTGGCGAAAATGTGCGGGTGGGGTTGTACGGCCGATTCGGGTATCCAGGATTGCCAGCGCGATCTGACGGCCGCATTGCGGCTTACGCAGCGTCAAGCAGGGCTACAATGGTTCGAGCGGATTTGGGAGGCGCGCCTAACATGATTGAAGATCTATTACCGCCCCGGCACTTGCTGATCCTCCTTTTCCTAATGGGACTGATCGCGGTTGCCATCGCATTAATCGTGAAAATGCCGGCGCCCGGCGACAGACGGAAATGTCCATTCTGCGCCGAGCCGATAAGGCGCGAAGCGGTGGTCTGCCGATATTGCGGGCGCGATCTTGCGGCCTTACCTTAAGAAACATTTCCTAACCTTCCCCCACCTTCCAACGTATATACCTGTGACCGGTCTCCGGTAGAAACTCTGCCGGAGTACAATAAGCCTCATGGGGAAGAAGCCCGCACAAACCGATATTCTGCAAGGCACGCTGGACATGCTGATACTGCAGATCCTGGCGCCGGGAGCCGCGCACGGGCACGCCATCGCCCATGCCATCGAGCGGCGTTCGGAAGAGGTTCTACTGGTAGAGCACGGATCGCTTTATCCCGCTCTGCATCGCCTGGAAGACCGCGGCTGGATCGCCTCTTTCTGGGGCACCTCGGAGAACAACCGCAAGGCGCGTTACTACCGTCTTACGGCTACCGGGCGCAAGCAGTTGAGCGCGGAAATGAGCCGCTGGGAACGGGTGGTGCGCGCCGTCAATCAGGTCCTGCGGCCGGCGGCGGAGTGACTCACATATGAGTTGGCGGCGGTTCCTGAAGCGGCGTTGGTGGGACGACGAACGCGCGCGCGAAATCGCGGCGTATCTGGAAAATGAAACCGCCGACAACGTCGCGCGCGGCATGGCCCCCGCCGAAGCCGCCGCCGCTGCGCGCCGCAAGTTTGGCAATCCCGGATTAGTGCGAGAGGAGATTTATCGTATGAACACCATGGGCTGGCTGGAGGGCACCTGGCAGGATCTGCGCTACGGCACGCGGGCGCTCCGCTTGAGTCCCGGATTTGCGGCGGTGGCGATCATCTCGCTGGCGCTCGGAATCGGCGCCAACACGGCCATTTTTCAATTGCTGGACGCGGTCCGCCTGCGCAGCCTGCCGGTCCAAAACCCGCAGGAACTTGCGGAAGTGAAAATCGTGGGCGGCAACCACGGAATGGGCATGAATCAACAGTACGGCGAACTGACGCGGCCCATCTGGCAGGCGATCCACGATACGCAGCAGGCCTTCTCGGGGACGTTCGCGTGGAGCGCGAACCAACGCTACGTGGGCCGGGGCAGCCAAATGCGCAACTTCCACGGGCTATGGGTGAGCGGCGACTTCTTCCGCGTGCTGAGTGTACGGCCCTGGCGCGGGCGCCTGTTTATGCCCGAGGATGCCGGCGCGTGCCCGGTGACGCACGCAGTGGTCAGTTACTCGTATTGGCAAAGCCAGATGGCCGGGCGCGACATCGGCCCCGGCACGAAACTGGTAGTGGATAACGACCTGGTGGAAATCATCGGCGTGACGCCGCCGGAGTTCTTTGGCATGTCGGTGGGCGACAACTTCGACATCGCCCTCCCGTTCTGCCAACCGAAGGAAGAACTACGGCGCGACGTCTTCGAGGTGTCCGTGATGGGACGGCTGAAGCCGGGCTGGACGCTCGCCCGCGCTTCCGCTGAAATGCAGACGCTCAGCCCCGGCATTTTCGAAGCGACCGTTCCGCCCGGCCGCGAGGCGCGCACGACCAACATGTACAAGCACTTCCGGCTAGGCGCCTATCCGGCCGCCCAGGGAGTGAGTTGGCTCCGCGAATCCTACGATCGCTCACTGTGGCTGCTGCTGGGAATCACCGGTCTGGTGCTGCTGATCGCATGCACCAATCTGGCCAACTTGATGCTGGCGCGCGCCAGCGCCCGCGAGCGCGAGTTTGCGGTGCGGCTGGCATTGGGGGCGTCGCGCACCCGCCTGGTGCGGCAGTTGCTCGCGGAGAGCGCACTGCTGGCCGCCGCTGGGACCGCGCTGGGAGTCGCTCTCGCGCACACTTTGAGCGGTGTGCTGGTCTGGGCGATTTCCACGGAAGGTTCATCCGTGAATCTGGATACCGCGATCGATTGGCGCGTGCTTCTGTTTGCCGCCGGCGTAGCCATCCTGACGTGCGCCGCCTTCGGTGTGATGCCCGCGCTCCGGGCCGCCAACGCACAACCGGCCGCCGCCATGAAGACCGGTGGACGCGGCACGACCGCGGGACGCGAACGCTTCTCATTGCAACGCGTCATGGTGGTCACTCAAATTTCCGTCTCCCTGGTGTTGCTGGTGGCCGCGCTGTTGTTTGTGCGCAGCTTCCGGAACTTGATGACGTTCGATCCGGGGATGCGGGAAAGCGGCATCGTCACCGGATTCCTGGGATACTGGCAGTCCAATTTGCCGCCACAGCGCTGGGAGCAGTTCGAGCGCGAATTACTGGACGAAGTGCGCACGACTCCCGGGGTGTTAGACGCCGCCACCACCACCAACACTCCGCTGAGCGGCTCCAGTTGGGAGCACGGGGTACGCATCGGGCCGGTCGAGGGCAACTCGAAGTTTACCTGGGTCAGTCCGGAGTATTTCGATGCCATGGGCATTCCGGTAGTTCGGGGCCGCGGCTTCAGCCAGAACGATACCGCCGCCTCTACACGAGTCGCCGTGGTAAACCAAACCTTCGTGCGCAGGTTTCTGCGCGGGGCCGACCCGGTAGGGCAGACGTTGCGCACGATGCGGGAGCCCAACTATCCGTCCACGGTCTACGCGATTGTTGGCGTGATCCCGGACACGCAGTACAACGACCTGCGCGGCGAGACACCGCCAATGACGTTCGCGCCGGCCACGCAATTCCCCGCACAAGGCCCCTGGATGGTGGTGATGATCCATTCGAACGCGCCGCCGGCGGCGATCGGCGCGACCATCAAACGCCGGTTCGCCGCCAAACATCCCGATGTCATCACGGAGTTCAGCGATTTTCAGAAGCAAATCCGCGACGGGCTGACGCCGGAGCGTCTGATGGCGATGCTGTCGGGATTCTTCGGAGTGCTGGCCGCGGTGTTGGCGATGATCGGACTCTACGGCGTCATCTCGTTTCTGGTGGCGCGGCGGCGTAACGAAATCGGCATTCGCCTGGCGCTGGGCGCGGAACGCGGGCAAGTGGTAGCCATGGTGATGCGCGAAGCTGGGCGGATGCTCGCGATCGGCGTGGTTATGGGCGTTGCGCTGTCACTGGTTGCCGGACGCGGCGCGGGATCGCTGCTGTTCGGATTGAAGCCGTACGATCCGCTGACGCTCGTGGGGGCGGCTGCGCTGCTGGCGGTGATTGCGGCCGCAGCCAGTTTCGTGCCGGCGCGCCGTGCATCGAAGCTGGACCCTATGGTTGCGTTGCGGGACGAGTAGCGAATCGCTTCCGCGAGGTTCCCGATGTTCGTGTCATTCCGTATGGAAGTGCGAGCGTAGGTCAGCTTCCGTGATGTAGCGCGAGGCCTGGCGATAGATAGCTTGCAACGTGCCCCGATCCAGTTCGTCGTGCAAAGGGACCGTCAGGCTCTCGCGCACTCCATTTACAAGCACGCGCCGCAGCTTCACGTGACTGCCTCGTTGCGAGATCTCGTGAAATCCGAATCGCGCAAACACGCGGATCAGATCGCCGCCGGATAACGTGCGTAGCCTGGGCATCAGGCGACTGCCGGAAGCTCCATGGTGGCCAGTATCGTCGGATCGTTGGACAAACCCATTGCGGCCAGATCCTCACCTTCCAGGTGCAGAGAGATCGCCTCGCGAATATTGGACGCCAACTCGTCGAGAGTGGACGCCTCGGTTACGACCGGAAGGTCTAGACACTCAGCCACGTATTTTTGTTCGCCTCGAAAGATCCGTACTTGAATCGTGCGCTGCATCGGCGTGGACTCCTTCACTACTTTACCATTCGGGAGACAGCACTGCGGGGGCTGCCATTTAGTGCGCGGATGCGGGCGGCTGGGTGCGAATGGTGGCCAGGTGCTGGCCGCGCGGCAGGAAGATGGCGTTCGGGCCGGCGGGGCTGGGCGGCGTTTCGGCTCCATCGATGTCCACTCCCACGGGATTGCGGTTCAGTACCGCAATGGCGCGGGCGGAACTCTT
>DATNMW010000166.1:0-10057 GCA_035602155.1 Bryobacteraceae bacterium
CGCAAGTCGCTGCCGCAATCGTCTTACGGGCAAGGGCAAGTAGTCGCTTCTCCATTCCAGATGGCGCGTGTGGCGGCGGCCATCGCCAATGGCGGCCAGATGCCGCAAGGCCGCTGGATCGCCGACGGAAGCAACGATCGCACGCAGGCGCCGCAGCCGGTGATCGGCCCGGATGTAGCCGCCACATTGTCCCGTTTCATGCGCGAAGTGGTGACTCAGGGTACAGGCCGTCGCGCGGCCGATGCGCCCGTTCAGATCGCGGGCAAAACCGGCACGGCGGAGCTAGGCAACGCGCCTTCGCATGCCTGGTTCATCGGCTTCGCGCCGTATCCCGCAGGCAGGCGCATCGCCTTCGCGGTGTTGATCGAGAACGGCCAGTATGGCGGCACATATGCGGCGCCGGCGGCCGCCGCGCTGGTGACGGCGGCGCAGAGTTTGGGCCTTATCGGAGCGGGAAAACAGCCATGAGTTTCTTTTCGGAAGTGGAGAAGACCATCGAGCGCGCCTTTCGCAAATGGACCGAGCGGGCATTCGGTCCGGCCCAGTCGGACGAACTGCTGTTGGTGCATCGCGCAATTCTCGAAGAAATCGAAGGCAAGGTCCAAACCGTGCAACGCGGCCAGCACCTGTTCCCGTACAACTATCTAAAGGTGCGGCTGGTGTCCCAAGACCCGGAGCGGCGAGCCTTGTTTCAGGCTGCGTTTGCCCAGGATCGCCGCTTGGAAAACGATATCCGCGAGTCGCTGCAGGGCGCGGGATGCGCGCTGCCGGCCGGCTTTGCAGTGGATGTCGAGACGGCCGAGGAAGGCCCCAAGGGCTTTGAGATCGCATATGCCATCCACGAGGTCGCGACTATCCCAGCCCCGGCGCCCGAGCCTGCGCTCCCGCCCGAGACCGTCCCGGCGCGGCTCATAGTGGTGCGCGGCAAGGCCGCCCAGGAAACCTACACCGTCGATAAACAACGCACTAACATCGGACGCATGCGGGAGCTCACCGACAGCCAGCAGCGCATCGTCCGCCGCAATGACATTGTCTTCGAAGAAGGCGGCGACGATGCGAATGCCACAATTTCCCGCGCACACGCGCACATTCGCTTCGACCGCCCCTCGGGCCAATATCGCATCTGCGACGAAGATAGCGAATTCGGCACGCGCATCTTCCGCGAAGGCCGGTCCATCGAAGTGCCGGCCGGCAACCGGCGCGGCGAGCGATTGTGCGCGGGCGACGAGATATACGTCGGAAGGGCCTGCCTGCGCTTCGAGCAGTAACACATCCGCCGGTTGCTTGATGCCGATGCCGCGTTACTTGCCGATGTTACGAACTTCTACCAATGCGTTCTCACGCACGGCGTCCGACGGATTGGCCACGACCACTTCGCCCGCGGCAAGGCCGGAGACGACTTCGATCTCGGAGCCCAAATCCTGGCCGATGCGGATCTGGCGCAGGTGAATGCGATGGTCCGGCGCGACTACCGCCACACGAGGGCCCTCGCGGCCCAGCATGAGCACGTCGCCAGGCACAATGACGGCCGCTTCCGCGCGTCCGGTCGAGAAGCGCACTTGCGCGTACATGCCGGGCATCAGCACGCCGTGCGGATTGGGCACTTCGAGCACCGTCAGCATGGCGCGCGAGGTGGCGTCGAGCGCATTCGCTATTCGCTGGACGTGCGCCGGGAAGACCTGGCCGGGAAACTCCTGCACGCGCAACTCGGCGGTCTCGCCGGGGTGCATGGAGGCGACGTTAGTCTGCGGCACGTTGACGAAAATACGCAGCACCTGAATTTGCGCGATGTGGAAAAGCTCGCGGGCCACACCGCCATTGCCGGAATTGATGAGCGTGCCGATATCCACGTTGCGCGCGGTAATCACACCATCGAACGGCGCGGTGATGCGGGCAAACGCCTTCATTTCTTCCAATCGATGCAGATTGGCTTCGTTGGCGTGCACGGTTTCCTGTGTAGTCGCGATGCTGGCTTGGGCTTTGGCGACCTGCGCCTCGTTCACGGCGAAGTCGGCCTCTTTCTGATCGGCTTCTTGCTTGGCGACAACTCCCTTCGCGGCCAACCGCCGCCAACGCTCGACGGTGAGGCGCGCCAAGTTGAGATTAGCTTTGGAAAGATCCAGGTCGGCCTTCACCTCATTAAGGGCGGATTGCGTTTGCGAAACGGCGGCGCGCGCCTGGCGGATCTGCTGGTCGAGTTCGGGCGTGTCGATTTCCGCGAGAAGCTGGCCGGTCTTGACGCGATCGCCATAATCGACCAGGCGCGTGCGCAGGTAGCCATCCACGCGAGCGAAGATGGGCGAATCGACGAGTGCTTGCATGTCGCCCGGGAGATCGATCGTGGAGCGCGCAGGGGCCGCGCGGGCCGTGGCCACTTCCACCGTGGGCCGCTGCTCCGTTTGGATTTCGGCGGCTGCCCGCAGCGCCTTTTGGCGGGTGAGGCGGGGCAGGATGCCGCCGACCACTGCGGCGGCCACAAGCACGCCGATCAGGGCGAAGAATACGAGCAGGCCGCGACGGCCGGTGCGCGGTTTGGGGCGGGCGGTGGTTTGGGGGGCAGGATCAACGATCATACGCCTCCACCTCGGCCTCGTGTTCCAGATACGTCGGCGGATTGCGCCGCAGCACGCTATAAACCACGGGCACGAAGAACAGCGTGGCAACCGTGGCCAGCAGTAGTCCGCCGATCACGGCGCGGCCCAGCGGGGCGTTCTGCTCGCCGCCTTCGCCGACGCCCAGCGCCATCGGCAGCATGCCCACGACCATAGCCAGCGCGGTCATAATGACGGGGCGCAGGCGGGTGTATCCGGCTTCCAGCGCGGCGGTGATGGAGTCAGCGCCAGTGGCACGCACGTCGTTGGCGAAGTTTACGAGCAAAATACTATTTGCAGTAGCCACTCCGATGCTCATGATAGCGCCCATCATCGACGGCACGTTGATCGTCGTCTGCGTGACGAAGAGCATCAGCAGGATGCCCGAGAGCGCGCCGGGCAGGGCCATCAGAATGATGAAAGGATCGAGCCAGGATTGGAAATTGACCACCATCACGAAATAGACAAGAAGGACGGCGAAGACCATCCCTGCGCCCAGGCCGATAAACGAGGTCCGCATGGTTTCGACTTGGCCGCGGGTTTCGAAGAAGCTCCCCTTGGGCAGCTTGGAACGGAAACTGTCCAGCACGCGATGCACTTCAGTGGCTACGCTGCCGAGGTCGCGATCCTGCACGTTGGCGTAGACATCATAGAGCGGCTGCACATTGTAGTGATTGACGACCGAAGCCGTAGAACCGCGATCCAGGTGCGCCACGTTGGTGAGCAACTGGTTGACGGCCAGGGCGCCGCCCGCATGCACGGGCGTATCGAGCAGTTCGGCGGTGGAGGACAGATGGTATTCGGGCGCCTGCACGATGACTGGATAATCCACGCCGTTTTGGGGATTGATCCAGTAGTTCGGTGCGAGTTGCAAGTTGCCGCTCAGAGAAATCAGCAGGCTGTTGGCCACATCCTGCTGGGTGAGGCCAAGCTGATCGGCGCGGGTGCGGTCGACATTGAAGCGCAACTCGGGCGCGTCGACGACTTGATGCAGGTGCACGTCCACCGCGCCGGGGATGCGCGCCATTTGCGCGGTGATCTGCTGGGCCAAGAGGTAGTTGGCGGGGGCGTTCGCAAGCGGCCCGATCACCTGCACGTCGATGGGCGCGGGCAGTCCGAAGTTGAGGATTTGGCCCACGATGTCGGCGGGCTGGAAGAAGAATGTCAGATCGGGAAATTGGCGGTTCAGGCGATGGCGCAAGTCGCGGATGTAGTTCCAGGTGGATGCGTGGTCCGGCTTCAGCGAGACCAGGATCTCGCCATCGAACGAGCCGATGGTGGCCGTGTCGCTCAGCGCGATGTTGTAGCCGCTGTAGGGCAAGCCGATATTATCGAGGATATCCGATAGCTCGGCCGCGGGAACGGTCTGGCGGATAGTTTGTTCGACCTGCTTGAAATATTCTTCGGTCTCTTCGATGCGCGTGCCCGCAGGGGCGCGCACATGCAGGCGGATCTGGCCGGCATCCACGCGCGGGAAGAAATCCGTGCCGATGAAGGGGATCAGGGCGGCGCAGGCCAGCACGATCAGGCCGAAGCAGGCGGCCACCAGCTTACGATGCGCCAGAGCGGAGCCGAGCAAGCGGCGGTAAGCGTTGCGCATGCGCTCGAAGCGGGTCTGAAAACCGTGGTGGATGCCGGCGAAGAAGCCATGCCCGGTGTCCTGCATCTCGCCCGATTCATCTTGATAGCGGTCGGCTTCGCCACGCAAAAGGTACTTGACCATGGTGGGAACGAGGGTGCGCGACAGGAGATACGACGCCATGATGGCGAGTACCACGGCCAGCGCCAGCGGGGTGAACAGGTAGCGAGCCGCGCCGCTGAGGAAGATCACCGGCACGAACACAATACAGATGCACAGCGTGGAAACGAACGCGGGGATGGCGATCTGCTGCGCGCCATCCAGAATGGCCTTGATGATCGGCTTGCGCATGCCCATGTTGCGATGGATGTTCTCGATTTCGACGGTGGCGTCGTCCACCAGGATGCCGACGGCCAGAGCCAAGCCGCCCAGGGTCATGACGTTGATGGTTTCGCCCAGCAGGTTCATGACGGCGAGCGAGGTGAGGATCGATAACGGGATGGAGATGCAGACGATGATGGTCGAGCGCCAGCTTCCGAGGAAGAGCAGGATCATGAGGCCGGTGAGAAAGGCGGCGACGACGGCTTCCTTGAGCACGCCGTTGATGGCGGCACGCACGAAGATGGATTGATCGAACAGCAGCTTCATGTTCAGGGCGGCGGGCAGCGTGGAGCGGATGCGCGGCAGAATCTCTTTGATCTTGGCGACGATGGCGAGCGTGGAGGAGCCGCCGTTTTTCAGCACGGTGAGCAGAGTGGCGCGATTGCCGTTGTGGCGCACGATGTTCGATTGGATGGCGTAGCCGTCGCGCACGTGGCCCACGTCGCGGATGTAGACGGTGGTGCCGTTGGTCTGCTTGATGGGCAGACTGTTGAAGGCGTCGGCCGAAGGTGGCAGGCTGTTCAGGCGCACGACGAATTCGTTAGGACCGATCTTGGCGCTGCCGGAAGGGATGATCAGGCTTTGCGCATTGATGGCGTTGACTACGTCGTTGGCCGAGAGACCTTGCGCGTAGAGCGATTTGAGATCGATATCGACCATGATCTGGCGGGGACGTCCGCCATAGGGCAGGGGGAAGCTGGCGCCTTGCACGGTCGCCATCTGGGTGCGGATGAAGTTGTAGCCGTAATCGTAGAGCGACGATTCGCTCATGGTGTCGCTCGAAATGCTCAGTTGCAGGATGGGAACGCTGGAGGCGTTGTAGCGCAGGATGGAGGGCGGGGTCATGCCGGTGGGCAGGGAGTGCAGCACGGCTTGGGAGGCGGCGGCCAACTGCGCGACGGCGGAATCGACTTTGGCGCCGGCATGGAAGAAGACCTTGATGATGGAGAGACCGGGGAGGGATTGCGACTCCATGTGCTCGATGTCGTTCACCGAGGTGGTGAACGAGCGCTCGCAGCGGATGGTGACGACTTCGGCCATTTCCTCGGGGGAGATGCCGGCGTAGGACCAGATGACGCTGACGACCGGAATGTCGATTTCAGGGAAGATATCGGTGGGCATGCGGAAGGTGGCGAGGATGCCGAGGATGACGATCATGAGGGACATGACCACGAAGGTGTAGGGACGGCGAAGGGCTAGGCGGACTATCCACATGGGTTGGCCGGGGGCTTTCTGATATTTTAATCCGATTTGGGAGGAGGGCGATGCGAGCTTCGACTCCCGGCGACCCGTCAGCGACAAACAAAGCCCAAGGTATTGGCAATACAGGCCATTTACGCGGATCGCGGGCTGCGAGAGCTTTGGGCCAGAGCGCTTGTCGTTCGGCGATCAGGGGACTCCTGAGCGCGGGCCTGGGATGGATGAAAGGAGGGCAAACATACTTTTCCTTGCATTCAAAGCCAATAAGTTGCTTGTTTACCTACGCTTGATAAAAATTACGAAGCCAATTTTGGCGAAGGCAGTTTTTCACGGGCTACGCGCCGAACTGGGCGCGCCGAGTCGATTGAATCCCGCTGGCAACTCGCTGTGCTGGATGTGGCCGGCAACGTCTTCCCCTCCCGAGACCACACTACCACTCCGTCGGGCCGTTCCGCCGGTCTAATTGGTGGTTGAGGCTTGTTTTCAATAAGATCCGGGTGTACGTCAATTGGTGATTCCCGGGCGGGATCAATGGGGCTGAGGACACGCGCGGCAGCAGAGTGCGCATCCCATTTCGGAGTGCGCATCCCACAGATCCCAACACACTACGCCTTGACACGAGCCGTCTCTACCCTTACCCTTGGGAGCATGGACGTAGTACGCATAAAACCTGAACGTAAGGCGCAACTCGACGACTATGCCCAGAGGTACGGTCAGGACCTGACCGACGCGCTTGATGAGGCTCTGGCCGCGTATCTCGAGTGGGAACGCACCGATTATCGGGAAGCCGTCGAGGGCATCCGGCGGGGCTGTGAGGACATGCAAGCGGGACGCACTCGCCCCGCCGCTGAGTTCCTTGCCGGGATGCGCCGAAAATATGGCCTTCCTGGTTGAGACAACACCGGAATCCGAGCACGACGCGGAAGCCATACTGGAGTGGTTGTATTCGCAGCATGCGGGCGATACCGGTATTCGGTGGTTTCTGGCACTGGAGACGCGATTGCATCGCTAGCGACCTCGCCGTCCCGTTGTCCGCTTGCCCCTGAAAACGCCGATTCCCCGTTTGAGGTGCGGCACTTGCTCTATGGCCGCAGGCCCCATGTGTACCGGATTCTGTTCACCATCGGCGGCAATACCGTTACGGTCCTGCATATCCGCCATGGACGCCGTCAGAGTGTCTCCCCGCATTGACCTCGGGAAAACAGTGCGGAGCAGGGGGGCGGCGGGGGCCTACGGCCGGCGCGGGGAGCACGGGAGAGAGCGGGCACGAAGGCCAACCGAAATAGGGCCTTGCAGAATCAGGATTACCGCCTCTGGCCAGCAAGATGGTTACTCAGACTGGTATGATGCACCAAGGGGCGATCCCGGCCCCTGAAACAAGGCGGCCCCCTACCACGATATGTCGGCGCAGTCGAACGGCGATGACTATGAAGATCTCATCCACCGTCTCCTCAACTGCCTCGGGATCTCGGAAGCGAGCTTTGAGGAGGCGATTGCCTGGTCGCTCTGCGAGCACGTGGTCACTTTTTTGGCGGAGGACAAGGACGTCATCCTCAAAATGGCGAGTGCTAAAGACTTCCTTGTCCAGTTTGCCGACCACGTCCGCTCGAGGACAGGGAGAAAGTGGTCCTTTGAGGACTTGGAGGCGGTCAAGGGCCGCTTGTTCATGCACTTCGAACAGCCGCACGCACGGCAGCCGATTCGTTACGAGGACTGGTTGCGGCTCCTGTTCACGAAGCCGTTGCGGTGTGCAAAATGTCACGCGGCACCCCCAGAGGTTAAGCTCGAAATCGATCACGTGTTTCCTTCGTCACGAGGCGGGTCGAGCACTGCAAGTAACTTGCAGTTCCTTTGTCAGAAACACAATAGAGAGAAGTCGGCAAGACTACAAGGTGGCAAACCATGGCTGAAATTAAAGTAGAGGCTCAGGTTCTCCAACAGGGCGGCTGGACCCCTTACTCGTTCGTTCTGAACTCGAAGGTGTTGAAGGCGATCAGCTATGCGCTACCCCGCACCACAGACGCGCCGTATGAAATTCAAAGGATACGGATCGAATCCCGCTGTAAGGAAATCGGCGCGCCTATGTTCAGAGCCCGGATTCCGTGCTTCCCAACTCGGTCGTTGTGAATCTAGCCCAAGGCGTTCGCGTTGAACCAACGGCTAGAGCCGACCGTGTGACTATAGTGTTTCCGGGAGAGTCGGGGAGGTACGCGTACCTTCTCGACGGCCAGCACAGAGTAGGCGGGTTTGAACACTCGGGCGCGGTTGAGTTCGATCTACCGGTTGTTGCGCTCTATAACGTCCCGGACCAGATGGCTGGCAAGGTGTTCGCCGACATAAATAGCAAGCAAGAAAAGGTCTCCGATGTCCATCTGCTTGATCTGTACTACATGATAAAGGCCATGCCCCAGGATGACGCGGCGGTGATGGACATTGTGAGCCTTCTGAACACGGATACGGACTCTCCGTTGAAAGGCCGGATTAAGACATCGCAGGGACAGAAGAACGCATGGATCAAGAATGCGTTTCTGAAGATGATCCTCCAGCCATACATCGCCAAGGGCGGTATCTTGTCTCAAACAACTGGTGCCCAACAAGCAATTGTCTTCAAGTCGTACCTCACCGCCATCAAGGAATTGTTCCCACAGGCTTGGGGCAGCAAAGATCACGTTTTGACCAAGGCGATGGGCTTGGAGATCATGCTTTCCGCTTTCAAGGACGTAGTCTACTTATGTCAGGCCCATGAGGGCGGTCAACTCACGGTCGAGGCATTCAAGAATCAGCTCAAGCCACTAATCGGAGCCAAGATCACCCTCTCGGGAAGTGAAACGCCCCTCGATTGGTCGTCTGGTGTCTTCAGTAAGTTGAGCAACAAGCCTGGGAAAAACGAGATCAAGAAGGAGCTGGCGAATATCTTGACCAAGGAGATTCAGGGCAAGTTCTCCATCTAAGCCCGCGAGGAGCGGCATTTTCGGGCCTCGTGGAGGCCCTTCCCAGTTGAGCGGAGGCCAATGCGACCGCCCAACTGGCCACGAAAGGGCAGTGCCGCCGACCGGAGCCTAGACGCGGTAGACGGTGGTCCCATTGGTCTGCTTGATAGGCAGGCTGTTGAAGGCGTCGGCCGAAGGCGGCAGGCTGTTGAGGCGCACTACGAATTCGTTGGGGCCGATCTTGGCGCTGCCGGAGGGGATGATCAGGCTTTGGGCATTGATGGCGTTGACCACGTCGTTGGCCGAGAGACCTTGCGTGGCCGAGAGACCTTGCGCGTAAAGCGATTTCAGGTCAATATCGACCATGATGGCGCCTTGCACGGTAGCCATTTGAAGTGCGGATGAAGTTGTAGCCGTAATCGTAGAGCGACGATTCGCTCATGGTGTCGCTCGAAATGCTCAGTTGCAGGATGGGGACGCTGGAGGCGTTATAGCGCAGGATGGAAGGCGGCGTCATGCCGGTGGGCAGCGAGTGAAGGACGGCTTGGGAGGCGGCGGCCAACTGCGCGACTGCGGAATCCACCTTGGCGCCGGCGTGGAAGAAGACCTTGATGATGGACAAGCCGGGGAGCGATTGCGACTCCATGTGCTCGATGTCGTGGACCGAGGTGGTGAAGGAGCGCTCGCAGCGGATGGTGACGACTTCGGCCATTTCCTCGGGGGAGATGCCGGCGTAGGACCAGATGACGCTGACGACGGGGATATCGATTTCAGGGAAGATGTCGGTGGCATGCGGAAGGTGGCTAGGATGCCCAGGATGACGATCATCATGGACATGACGACGAAGGTGTAGGGGCGGCGGAGGGCTAGGCGGACTATCCACATGGGTTGGCCGGGGGGTTTCTTGTTATTTTAATCCGATTTATGTTAGCGCCGGTTTAAAACAACCGCGATTCCGCCAGTTTTGACGCCGTTGGGAGCCTCGATTTGCGCGGCGGCACGCACTCCGGCTCCGGCCGCCGGCAAGAGGGCTGGCAGTCACGGATTTCGGATTCGAGGGGCCGCACAGGATCAGCGCAAGGTGGCCTCTCCCGCGCCGTCGGCAGGAACAGGATTTGTGGAAACCCGGCGTTGTTTGGTGTCCAGGCGGACCGATTCGATGACGAGATAGAGTTTATCGGCGCTGTTGACCTTGCCCGCTACGCAGTAGGCCGCTTCGGGCCGGATGAGCTGGGCTTTGGAGAAGTCATAGAGCCGGTAGACCCGCTGCGTATCGCGGTCGCGCATGAGGAGCACGGCATACGACGGGTATTCCGTCCGCGAGATCAGGGTGAGGTGATTGGCGCTGAAGTTGAACATGAAGGGAACAGAAGGAG
>DATNMW010000167.1:0-16652 GCA_035602155.1 Bryobacteraceae bacterium
TGAACGTGCATTCCATGTACGGAACCATGGAGGATTTTCGCACGTTCCTGGCGGCCGCGCACGAGCGGGGCCTGCAGGTGATGATCGAGCTGGTGATGAACCATACCTCCGACCAGCATCCGTGGTTTCAGCGCGCCCGCCAGGCGCCCAAGGGATCGCCGGAACGCGATTACTACGTCTGGAGCGACACGGACCAAAAATATGGCGAGGCGCGCATCATCTTCACGGATAGCGAAAAATCGAACTGGACATGGGATCCGGTGGCGCAGGCTTATTTCTGGCACAGATTTTTTTCACACCAGCCGGACCTGAATTACGATCACCCCAAGGTGGTCGAGGAAATGCTCGCCGTGGTGCGCTTCTGGCTGGACCTGGGAGTGGACGCGCTGCGCGTGGACGCGATCCCTTACCTGGTGGAACGCGAGGGGACCAACTGCGAGAATCTTCCGGAGACGCACGCGCTGGTCCGGAGGCTGCGGCAGGAGATCGACGCGAGCTTCGAGCATCGCATCATCCTGGCGGAAGCAAACCAGTGGCCCAGCGATGTGCGTCCGTATTTCGGGGACGGGAACGAATGCCACATGGCGTTTCACTTTCCGCTGATGCCGCGCATTTATATGGCGCTGCGCCAGGAGGACCGCCTTCCGATCGTGGATATCATGGCGCAAACGCCCGAAATTCCGGACACCTGCCAATGGGCGTTGTTCCTCAGAAACCACGACGAATTGACGCTGGAAATGGTGACGAACGACGAGCGCGATTACATGGTTCTGGCTTACAGCGCGGACTCCCGGATGCGCATCAATCTCGGAATCCGGCGGCGGCTGGCCACACTGATGGATAACAACCGGCATCGCATCGAACTTCTCAACAGCCTGCTTTTTTCATTCCCGGGAACACCGGTGCTCTACTACGGCGATGAAATCGGCATGGGCGACAACATTTACCTTGGCGACCGGAACGGCGTGCGAACGCCCATGCAATGGAATGCGGATCGGAACGCGGGCTTCTCGCGGGCCACGCCCGCCAAGCTTTACAGCCCGGTTATTATGGACCCGGTCTGGGGTTATGAAGCTGTAAATGCGGAGGCGCAACAGGGCGATCCGTCGTCGCTGCTGAGCTGGATGCGCAACATGATCGCCTTGCGCAAACTGTTTAGCGTCTTCGGCCGGGGTACGCTGGAATTCCTGAATCCCTCCAACCGCAAAGTGCTGGCATATCTGCGGCGCTATGAAGATCAGCAGGTGCTGTGCGTGGCCAATCTATCGCGATTCGCCCAACCGGTGGATCTGGAATTGCCGGAGCTGGATGGCGCGACACCCGTGGAGATGCTGGGGTACGTGGACTTTCCGCCGATCGGCAAACAGCCTTACCGGCTGACGCTGTCGCCGTACGGTTTCTTGTGGCTCGAGTTGCACACCCAATCCAAGCAGGCGGATGCCGCGGCCGATCGGTTCGAATGGTGGCCGGTGGCCGCGGATAACTGGGAAGGATTGCTGGAAGGGGCCGGGCGGTACCGGCTGGAGTCCGTGCTGCTTCCGGAGTACTTGCAAAGGCAGGATTGGGTCGGCGGCAAGGCCCGGCAAATCCGTTCAGCGAGGATCTTAGACTGGGCGGCTCTCCCGGATTCCAACTCGGTTCTGGCACTGGTGGAAGCGCAGTACGAAAAAGGAGGAGCGCAGGAAACTTACTTCGTCCCCCTCGGGTTGGCCTTTGGCAAGGATGCGGACCGGGTGCGGGCGACGGCTCCCGGTACCATCCTTTCCCCGGCCATTTCGCGCGACGGACCCGGATTCCTGTACGATGCCGCCAACGACGAGCGAACCGCCGCGGCCTTCCTCTCGTCGATCGAGCGCGCGCAACAGGCGCCGGCACGAAAGGGATCGATCCGGGGAGAGGCGGGCGCGGAGTTCGAGGCCATCCGCGGTCCCGGCGAGCCCGCCCCGGCTGCACGGCGCGGCGCCGCGGCACAGACCAATACGTTGTTGTTCTATGACGACCGTATGGTCCTGAAGCTGTTTCGGCGCCAACAATCCGGGCCAAATCCGGCCTGCGAAATGCTGCGGTACCTGACGGAGAAGGCGCGTTTCGAGAACATACCGCCGTTTGCCGGCGCCATCGAATACTTGCCGGCGGACGGAGAGCCGGCGGTGTTGGCGATGCTGCAAGGATTTGTGGCAAACCAGGGAGACGGGTGGACGCTGACTCTCGAAGAGCTGGCACGCTATTACGAGAACTGCGCCACGGTTGCCTTCCCCGAAGGCGGCGGCACGGCGGCGGGCGATGCGATGGATCTCGCGGAGCAAGCACCGTCGCAGTTAGCGCGCGAGCATGTCGGCATTTCGCTCGACGCAGCCGCACGGCTGGGGCACCGGACGGCCGAGCTGCATCTGGCGCTGGGTTCCGCCACCGGCGATGCGGCATTCACGCCCGAAACCTTGGCGGCGAGCGATGTGCAGAGCCTGTTGGCCGGCCTGCGCAAGGACGCCGCCGGCATCCTGGATCTCTTGAAAGACAGCATCGCCGGTCTGCCGGACGAGCTGATCGACATGGCCGGCTTGGTGTTGGGCCGGCGGAGACAGATTTTGGACAGTTTCCGCCTACCATCGGCAGACGGCAAGGGAGACGGCGCGTTCGGTCAACGCATCCGGATTCACGGCGACTATCGCCTGGGCAAGGTGCTGCAAGTCAAGACCGATTATGTCATCGTCGATTTCGAAGGCGAGCCTGCGCGTCCCATCGCCGGGCGCAGAGGGAAGCGGTCACCGCTAAACGACGTGGCGGGCATGCTGCGATCCCTGGGTTACGCCGCGTATGCCGGCCTGATCGGCTATACGGCGCGTCGGCCCGAGGATTGGGAGAGCCTGGAACCTTGGGCGCGGCTGTGGGAGCGATCCACGGCAGCGGAGTTTCTGCGCGCGTATCGCAGCACCGCGCAGGGCGCCGCGTTTCTGCCGTCCGCCGATGGAAACTTTCAAAAGTTGCTCGCGATTCATTTGCTGGACAAAGCTCTAAATGAGCTCTCGTACGAACTGAACAACCGCCCCCCCTGGGTACGCATTCCCTTGATGGGCATCTTATCGCTTCCCCTGGAAGCCGGCGCGCCGGAGTGGAGATGGATGCCTTCCCGCAATCGGAACTAGAACGGATCGAACGGGCCGGCGGCGCCGATTTGGTGGTCGGCATTCTGGACCCGGAGCACGACGGCCAAGCCGGCTGCGCTGTAGCCATGGTGCGCGAAGCACTGGCGGATCTATCGAAAGTTGCGCGGGCCGTGGTGCTCTGCAACAACGGCAATCAAAGCCCGGATGGGGCGGCCACCCAGACTGACAGTGTGGGTCGGCCTCTGGCCGTCTTTGCATACGGCCTGCCGGCTCCCGGTCCGGGGGAGACGCCTCAATCCGGCATCTCGCGCGCGTATCGGAGCGTCTTCACAGTGAGCGGCAAGCTCGGAGTTCGCGCCTGCGGCGTGATCGCTTCCAAGTTCCGGGCGGTGACTCCCCAATGGATTTACCGGCTGGTCCAGCCAGTGGTGGATCTGGGGTTCGACCTGGTTGCGCCGCGCTATACCCGGCACAGGATGGAAGGCCTTTTGAACCGAAGCGTCCTTTCTCCGCTGCACCGGGCGCTTTACGGCGAGCGGCTTCAAAATCCGGCGGGTCCCGATTTCGGACTCTCGGGAGACCTTCTGCAACGGGCTGTGGGGCAGGATTTTGGGACGCCACGCGGGACTGAAAGCGATCCTGTGGCGCGCATCGCCCCCGCTGCCGCCTATGGCGGTCTTCGGGTCTGTGAATCGCATCTGGGAGCGCGCACGCAGGCGCCCACGGACTGGACGAATTTGAGTTCTCTGCTGGCGAATGTGTTGGGGCCTGTTTTTCTCGAAATGGAACGGCAAGCGGCATTCTGGCAGCGCATCCGAGGATCCAGTGCGGTGCCGGGAATCGGCGTTCCCGAAACTGTCTCCGAAGACACCGGAACGGTGGATGTGCACCGCATGATCGAGTCGTTTCAACTGGGAACTCAAAATCTCGGCGACGTTTGGGGGCTGATACTGCCGCCCGCGACCTTGTTGGAATTAAGAAAGATGTCGCGCTTGCCGCCGGGCGGGTTCCGGATGCGCGACGATTTGTGGGTGCGGATCGTCTACGATTTCGCGCTCGGACACCGCCTGCGGACCATCAGCCGCGATCATCTTTTGCGATCGATCACGCCCCTTTACCTGGGATGGATCGCTTCGTACGCGCTGGAAATGGAAACAGCCGGGCCCGTGGAGATCGATGCGCGCATCGAGCGCATGGCCATGGCATATGAGGCCGGCAAGCCGTATCTGGTTTCTCGTTGGCGGTGGCCCGACCGGTTTAATCCGTGAGGCCCGCACCACTGGAACGAGAGGAGGAATAAGATGTGGGATCAAGTTGGTCAAGCGCTCAGTCATTCGACGAACAGAATGTTTACCCAGATGGCCAGTTTGTTACCTGGCGTGGTGGCGCTGATAGCGGCACTGCTGGTTTCGGCTTTCGCAGCGTGGGTTCTCGCGGCCATTTTGCGGCGGTCGCTCACCAGCTTCGATTTTGACCGGCGGGCAGCTCGATGGGGCTTCCCGGCGTTCGCGGAATGGCCGCCCGCCAAAAGCCCAACGCTGCTGGCCAGCCGGGCGATCGCATGGACGGTCATGCTCGTCGGGTTCCTGATCGGCATTTCGGCGTTCGATGCGGCGCTGACCTCCCAGTTCGTCATCCGCCTGCTCGCATATCTGCCCAACGTGCTGGCTGCGGCGCTCGTTCTGGCCGCCGGAAGTATCGTGGCGCGATTTCTGGCGCGCAGCGTGCTGATCGGCGCCGTCAATATGAATTTGCAATACGGGCGGCTGCTGAGCGCGGGCGTGAAATGGCTGGTGACGGTTCTCGCCGTGGCCATGGCGCTTGAGCATCTGGGAATCGGAGGCGGCATCATCCGCCTGGCATTCGGCATTCTGTTTGGCGGGATCGTCCTGGCGTTGGCCCTGGCCGTGGGTTTGGGGTCCAAGGAACTCGTGAGCCGATCGCTGGACCGCGAGGCCGGCAAGACGTCCAACCAGAACATGCGGGAGCCAGTCGGCCACCTGTAAAATGGGCAGAGCAGGATCTACCTTGCGCCACAATTAAATCACGGGCGCAGCAGCAGGTAGCCGGTAACCGAATTCGCGGTCACACCGGTGATCATCAACTCGCGCTGCTTGCCGTCGTCGTGGCCGTGGAAGAAAACTCCCTGGTGCGCCGGCTGGTTCTTTAACGAGATCGTGTGCCGCTCCGGAGTTACAAACATCCAGACGCTTGCCCGATTCCGCGCCGCGTCCGTGCGCGACACGCCCAGGCGTATTCCAGGGACTACCTCGCGGCTCTGCCAGTCGTGAACCTGGAAGGCGACTTTGCGGATGGCGGGGCGCGACGGCCCCACCGCAGGTTGAGGCTTGCGATCCGCATGGCTCGCGGCAGGCGCCGCAACCGGCGCGGCCGGGGCCGTGGGCGGATTCTCCAGGCGCGCTTTCACGATGAAGCGGTCGGGGGCGGATCCCACGTAATAGAATGGATAACAAGTGACCAGGGTCAGCTCGGGCCGCCGGCCGTCGCGCAGCACGGCCACATCGTCCGGCTTCACGATGCCCGTGCTTTCCACTCTGTAGCTATAGCTTCCGGCAGGTGTCTGAAACTCAATCGCGTCGTCTTTTTCGATCTTGCGCAGACCGCGAAAAAGCGTGTCGCGATGACCGGCGATTCCGGTATTCCCGGGCTGTCCGGGCAGAGCCGTGCCAGGAATGTGGCCAAGAGCCACATCCAGGGTGTCCTGGCCGGCCCCCTCGCGCACCACGGAGCGCATGTTCAGTCGCGGTATCGCCAGCCGGCCGATCAATGCGCCATTTTGCATGGGTGGCGGCGCGGCGCGCCCTTGGGTGGAGGCTTGCGGCCGGCTATGCATACGATGGTCCAGCACCCGGTTCCCCCAGTTTTGGAAGACGGATCTACGCATGTACGACCAGCCCCAAATGCCGACGGCAATCGCGCCCGCCACCAGCAGGAAGATCTCCGTCCATTTGCGTGCCCTATGGCTCGTCATAAACTGTGCCAGATCGAGAGACGCTTAAGGGTTCTGGTTCGCGGCCTCTTCATAGCGATAACCGAGCCGCGTGCGCGCGCTCAACCCCGTGCGGCCGGGGGCCGACACGCGCACGCGCACGCGCCGCAGCGATCCACCGTTGCTGGCGAGCGGCGCATAACCTACCGTGTAGCGGGTTCGGATATCCTTGGCGATCCGGCGGCATGCGTCGATCATGTCATGCTCGTTATCCGGGAAATAGGCGGTGCCGCCCGTAATGTTGGCGAGTCTCTTCAGAATACCGGGGTTACGGTCGGGGTCGCCCGTATCGAACAACCCGATGGTGTAAATAGTGGCGAGGCTGCGTTCCACCGCATCGAACATCTCCCGCCGCGTGTGCCGGCTGGCATTGTCGCCGCCATCGCTGATGACGATGAGGGTCTTCTTGTCGCGTTTCCCCTGTTCCAGTTGCCGCAATCCATCCACAACCGCGTCGTTCAACGCCGTCCGGCCTTCGGGGAATCCGCGCGACAAGGCCCCGCGCAGTTGCCCTAAATCGTCGGAGAACAGCACGCCCTGCGGCAGTCCGCGTTTCACGGTGTCGTTGAAGTTGAGCACGAAAATCTCGTCGCGGGGATTACTATCCCCAATGAAAGTGAGGGCCGCCGTAAGCACCTCGCCGCGCTTGGGCGTCATGCTCCGGCTGTTATCCACCAAAATCCCCACCGTCACCGGAATGTCGTTGTCCGCGAATACCGTGATGTCCTGGGGTGCGCCGTTTTCGTCGACCCGGAAATTGTTCTTGGACAGCCCGGATACCCACCCGCCATCGCGGTCCTTTACGCTGACATCCAGCAGCACCAGGCGGACATCGCTACGGATCACGAAATCCGGATTATCCGGTGCGGTCGCCTTCAACTGGCGGCCAAGAAATGAAACGGCGCCGGCGACCATCAAGTTCCGAATTGCCGCGCGCCGGTTCATAGTCGGTCGCTCCAGTTTGGTAATTTAACTTTACGCCGTCCGCCGCAGGCGAAGCAAGCCGCCCAAACCAAGCAGCAGAGCGCCGGAGAGTCCGATAGCCGGATAGGGGCTGCCGGTCTTGGGCAATTCCGCCGGCTGCATCGGTTGCGAATGAGCTGGCGTTTCCGTCTGAGCGGGTGTTTGATCGGTCGAGGGCGCGGTATTCTGCGCAACCTCGGTTGGTTGTTCCGGAGCCGGTTCCGGCGTGGCCGCTTCGGCGGCGGGAGCCGGAGTTTCAACCGGAGCCGCACTGGCTTCGGGCTGCGGAGCCGGCGGAGCCGGAGCCGGTTCGGTCACCATGGCCATCTGCTGAAGGTGCTTGGGGTAGCGGAATTCCTGGCCATAGCTGTCGCCCGGGTAATACCACGTGCGCAACGCCCTGTAGGATCCGGGAGGCGTTTCCCAAAATGTAAACTCGGTCTTGCCGGACGGTATCAGGCGTTCCCGGGGAATCGCCAGAACGGTATTGATGATGTGTGTCTGATCGCTGTTGAAAATCTGCACGATATGGCGATCCGATTGAGAGTCCAAGAGCTTCAACACATACTGGCCCGGCTCAAGGACCGTATCGGTTACCTGAACCGGCTGGTTTACAGTGAGAATCGTCTTCTTGTCCCACATGTCTGCCCGGGTTGGGTTACTGACTGCGCTCGTTGCCAGCACCATACCGAGTGTCGCCAGCATCGTTCGCGATGGAATCAGTGAATGCAAATTCATTTGAAATGTTTCCTCTCCTTCTATGGTTTAAGACGAGACAGCGTCTTACGCCGTTGCTTAGGCATCTAGCTTGCCAATGCCAATAACTCACTTAGTATCCAGGCAGCGACCGTGGGAACGTGAGATAGCGGACGGAACTTTTTACCGGGCGGGGCGGATGCAGGTACTATTTCGCACGGTAGTTCCGTCCCGCTGAATCCGGGGTGCGCTAATACTTCACGCAGTGCGCCAGCCAAAGCAGGAACTGGTGGACCGCGGACGGGCCGGACAATCTATATCGCGCGCAGGTCGCCGCCGCGGCGCCGACTCTGATGGTGACGGCATCTTGCAATACGCTGAACGCATCCTCGTCGCTGGCGTCGTCCCCCAAGTAGACCGTGAGGATCTCCTGATCGCCGAGATGGCTGTTGATCCATTGCACGGCGGCTCCTTTGTGCCAGTTTGTGCGCGGCACGATATCGAAGATTTTCCGGCCCGGATTGATGCGAAAGAGCGCGCCATGGCGCGCCGTAGCCGCGTAAACGGTTTGCTGAATCCGCGCCCAATCCTCTTCCGCCGCCAGGCGGTAGTGTACGGCGGCGGTCAACCCTTTGCACTCCACGATGGCTCCCGAGACGGTCCGAAGCGCCAGGGCGAGATCTTCGCAAAGCCGTCGCAATGCATCGCGGCGCTCGGACGCGACCGGTTCGACGAACCGGAACTGACGGCCGATGATCTCCAGCCCGTGGTTTCCGGCGTAGATCAGGCCGTTCAGGCGGATGCGCGCGTAAAGATCCTCGATGGCCCGGCCGCTGATGACGGTGGTCACCAGGTAATTCCGGCTCGACAACAGGCTCAGCGTGGCGGCGGTGCCGGGGTCCAGGCGCGGCGCGGCGGGATCTCCGCTGATCGGCACGAGAGTGCCGTCGAAATCGAGAAACAGAGAGATCACGCTGGCGGAGGGGGAGCGGGCCTCCATCTCGGATAACAACTCCGCCAATAGCTGGGGCATAGGCCGTTAGTGCCGGTGCAAGGAAACCGCCAGTGTGAGGCGAGAGACAAAGTCTTGCGTGCGCGGCGGCCCGGGGCCGGATCCAATCTGGTATTCTCAGTGAGGGTACGCCCCTGATCCCTATGCGCTCTCCATATGCCTATTCGTTCCTGGCGGTGACCTTCGTTGCCGTTGCCGGCGCGCAAATCGTGCTCGATCCCAGTCCGGCCCGCGTTGCCGGCCACCCGTCCATCACACCGCCCGAACAGCTTGTCGTCACGAATCTCAATCCCAACTTTGGCGTCAACGGCGGCATGTATTTTCCCGAGGGAGTGGCCGTCGACACCAGCGGCTCCACTCCCATCCTGTATGTCGCCGATACGGGGAATAACCGGATACTGGCTTGGAAGAACGCAACTAGCGCAACATTGACGAACCTGCAGGCGCCCGATTTGATTATTGGCCAACCCAACTCCTACACCACCCTTCCGGGGACCAATGGCGGACTGGACTCCCCGACCGGGCTGCTGACCGACGCCAAAGGCAACTTATACGTGGCGGACTCGGGGAACAACCGCGTGCTGCGGTACCCTGCGCCATTCGCCAACAGCACTTCGGTGTCCGGTTCGGCGAGCCCTATCGACAACAAAGCGGATATCGTGCTGGGCCAACCCGATATGTTCACTTCCAGGTCGCCGAATCAGGGCGGCAATCCCTCGGCGACTACGCTCTACCTTAGTAATACACATTATTCGATTACGGTCGCCGAAGCGCTGGCCATGGATGGTTCCGGCAACCTGTACGTTGCCGACGCCGGTAACAGCCGCGTGCTGCAGTATCCCGCCGCTTCGCTCACCGCGGGCGCCGCGGATCCAGCCGCCGTCATCGTCATCGGCCAGGCAGGATTCACCGTAGTCAACGGCCCCTCGGGTTCAACCGATCGAAGCACCCTGTACACGCCCGCGGGCCTGGCGTTCGATTCCGCCGGACACCTTTTCGTATCGGACACTTATGCCAGCCGCCTCCTGGTTTTCACGCCGCCGTTTTCAAACGGCATGGCCGCCAGCCGTTTGGCTGGAATCATAACCACCGCGCCTCCCGTACCTCCCGCGGCTACGGCCAGCAGTTTTCTCGCTCCGCAGGGCGTGGTCATGATCAACAACGGTCCGGCCCTATTGGACGCGGGCGACAACCGGTTACTCATTTTCGATGCATTCGGCAGCCCGGATTGGGCGGTTGCCTCGGGAGATACAACGCTCTCCAAACCGCCTCCGGTGCCCATCGCGGTGCTCGGCCAGGGATCCACACTCACCAATTTCACCGGCGGCGCCGTGAACGCGGGCAATCCCCAGGCCGCTTTCGCCAGTACCGGATCGACGATCGCGACTTACTCCAGCCCGTTCGCCGCCGCCGTGGCGGGTACGGACTTGTTTGTAGTGGACACCGGCAATCACCGCGTACTCGTTTATCCGAATGCCGGACAGACCACCGCCGCGAACGCGGTGCTGGGACAAAGCGGTTTCCTCTATGACAGTCCGAACAGTATTCAAGGTAAGGAATTCTTCTTTTCCAGTTCTACAGGTTATGACGCGGGAATCGCCGTGGACTCCAGCGGCAGCACCCCGCACCTGTATGTCTCCGATCCTAATAACAACCGCGTGCTCGGATTCGCCGATGCGCGCAAGGTAGGTCCGGGCGTCGAGGCGGATATCGTCATCGGCGAGCCCGACCTGAAGACCGCCGTATGCAATTTTGGCGGCGTCACGAACAGCATAACCGAAGCGCTTCCCCGGCAGCCCACGCAATCCGGCCTGTGTTACCCCACCGGACTGGCCGTCGATCCCAAAACCGGCAACCTCTTCGTCGCCGACACTTATAACGGACGCGTGCTCCGATTCCCGGCGCCCTTCGCGGCCGGAACCCCCAACCCGCCAGCCGATCTGGTGCTGGGCCAAAGCGGATTCACCGGGATCTCCAACCCGCAAGCCAGCCAGTCCGTCATGGAAGCTCCCTACGGACTGGTTTTCGATCCGGCGCGGGGATTGCTCGTCTCGGACGCAAACGCCAATCGCGTGCTGCTCTTTTCCATGACCAGTCCCACCAACGGCGAACCTGCTTCCACGGTTTTCGGACAGCCGAATTTTACCAGCACAAGCAACTCAGTTCTATACTCGCCGCACCACATCGCCGAGGATACGATTGCCGAGGTCTATGTGGCCGACACGGCGCATAACCAGATCCAGATCTTCAATATTCCTACGGGCACATCCACGGAAACGCCGGTGGGTTCCTTTACCGGGTTGAGCGCGCCGGAAGCCGTCTGGGTGAACCAGAGTACCGTGGCCGGCTACCACAACGATATCTGGGTAGGCGATAACACCGGCCTTTCCCGCTGGGGGGTGCCCAGCCCTTTGGGAACGAACGCGTCCACGCTGACCATGCCGGCGGCGGAACTGACCGGACCCCTCCCCGCGGTTTGTTCAGGGAGCCTTTGCGAATTGCCGGCCATGGCCATCACGCAGGATAGCTTTGGCGCTCTTTACGTCGCCGATACCTCGAACCGCGTAGCGATCCACTATCCGGCTCTGGCAGGCACCAATGGCGCCAGTTCCGTGTGCGCCATGGGATGCGGCCTGGGCGGCCTGACAGATACGCCTTACTACTTGGCGCCGGGAGCCTTCGGGACATTGTACCTGTTCAATGGCGCGTCCTTCGCATCGGGCACCACTAACAATACAGTCTTGCCCGTGCCCACAAAGCTGGCCGGCCTGCAAGTGCTGGTGAATGGCCAGCCTTCGCCGATCACGGCCGTGGCTGGGGGACAGATCAATTTCGTGGTTCCGTTCGAAGCCCCTGGTTCGGGATCGGCTCAGGTGGCTGTGGTGAACGCTTCCACCTCCCAAGTGGTAGGGAGCGGATCCATGATCATGAATGTGGCTTCGCCGGGCTTCTTCACCCTAAGTGAAAATGGGACTGGCCAGATAGCCGCCCTGAACTGCAACAAGAACCCTTGCGAGGACACGGTGAACGGCCCGGCCAATCCGGCAAACCAGGGCTCCACCATCCAGCTCTATCTAACCGGTCAGGGGTTTTTCTCTGGAGTTCCACCCGATGGCCAAGGTTCCACCGGGGCTCTAAACACGCCATCGGTGCCGGCAGTGTACATTGGCGGCAGCCAGGCCAAGTTGCAATACTCCGGCCTCGCGCCTGGATACCCCGGCCTGTGGCAAATCAACGTGCAGATCCCCAGCGGCACCGGTTTGACTAATCTCCCGGGATTTCCGCCCGGCACTTATCCGGTTCAGGTTGACTATGAAGGCTTGCTCAGCAATATTCCGTCGAATAACGCCAATCCCTCACTGGCCACCACAATCTCGATCAACGGGCCGGAATAGCCGTCGCAGTCAGTTCCAATTGCATCTGGCCCTTGCCCGTCACATCGTCGGATGAGAAGATCACCGTAGGTTTGCCGATCGGTACGATCACGTTCGAGCTCCATTTGATCTGCCGGATCAACGGCGGGTTCGACGAGGGAGCCGGGGTGCTGATTTCCGCTGCCACGCTGATGGCCAGGCTTCCCTCGATCTCCTTCGCCGAGCGGCAGTCGATGTTCACGCCAACATCTATGTATGTGAACTGGCCGGCCGCAATGGCGCCTCCGTTCGGCACCGGTACTTTGCTGCCCGCGCGAATCGTGCAGCCATAAGGGGTCGAATCTCCCGTCGCGATGGTGGTCGAGTAATGCCGTGTGTTGACGGCTTTCCCGCCCTCCAGTTCCTTGACTACAAAGTCGAGGTGAAAATATTTCGGCTGTTCGGCCGCCGGCTTGGCGTTATCGCCTTGGGCGGCGCAAATACCCGCAGTCAATAGGATCGCGCCGCAAGCTGCGGCCAGTTTCGTCTTATTTCGCATCGTCACTCCTTAAAGGTTCTATCTTGATCTCTTCTATCCGGATTGGTTCCGTACTTCGCACGGGTAACTCCAGCAAGGCTTCCCGCGCCTGGCCGGGCGCGCGCGTCGCCAGCGCCAGCAGGGCGCGCTCCTCGCTCGTCAGTGGGACAGGCCTCCGGGCCTGTCTATGCCTCTTTCCAAGGACTGGTGGTGGGGCCGTTGTTTGGACCGGTGGTGTGGCCCGTGTCAGGATTTGTTGCGGGACAGGCCGGAAGGCCTGTCCGACCCAAAAAACGGCTGTCGCGATCATGCCGGCCGCCAGCGCTACCGCCCAAGCCCATCGCCCGATACGCCGCCCCGGCCGCTCCGCACGCACCCGATTCAGCACCCGCTGCTCGAGTCCGGCCAGCGGCTCCGCGCTCGAATACCGCGCCAGCGCCTCGTCTAGCGCCCGGTCCAATTCATCGTTTCTCATAACGGCCTTCCATCAGCGCGGCCAACTTCTGCTTCAAGATCCGGCGTGCACGCATGATGCGTGTGCGCACGGTCCCTTCGGAGATCCCCATCGCCTGCGCAATCTCGCGCGAGTTCATCTCCTCCACCGTCGACAGCGCCAGCGGTTGGCGCAGTTCTTGCGGCAAAGCGTCCACCAGCCGATGCACGGCCGCATTCCAGTCCGCCGTTAGCAGGGCCCGCTCCGGATTCGCGCCGCCGTGCAACGCCGGTTCCCCGTCGAGGCTCGCAGCGCGCCTTGCGGACTTCAGCTTATCCACTGCGATGCGCCAGGCCACCCGCGCCAGAAACGCGCGCTCGTTCTCGATCGACTCCCATGCGCCGCCGCGATACAGTTTCAGAAACGTGTCCTGCACCGCGTCCTCCGCGTCGTGCGAGTTGCGCAGCAGAGCGTAGGCCACGCGGAAGACGAAGCGGGATTGCCGCTCGACCAACCCGGCGAAGCTGGCCTCGCGTGTCATGCTGGATACGTGTCACCAGCTAAGACAGCTCGGGAGACGGAAGTGTTCAGATTTATTTTTGGAGGGCGGGCAATCTTGCCCGCAACCGCCTTTTAGGCGGCAGGCCGGCTGAAAGCCGGCTGCGGCCAAGATTGGCCGCCCTCCATGAGTTGTTACAATCAAGCCATGTCTGTGGTGGTGGTGGGTTCAGTGGCGTACGACGGCGTGGAAACGCCCCACGGCAAGGTGGACCGCATGTTGGGCGGAGCCGCCACTTATATCGGATTGGCGGCCAGCTATTTTACCGCGGTCAAGATCGTGGCCGTGGTGGGAGACGATTTCGCGCGCGAAGACGCGGATCTGTTGGCGGGCAAAGGCATCGACCTGAAAGGCCTGGAGCGCGTGCCGGGCAAGACTTTTTTCTGGGAAGGCAAATACTCGGCCGACATGAACGATCGCGAGACGCTGCGCACGGACCTGAACGTGTTCGCCGATTTCGATCCCAAGCTGCCTGAAGGCTATCGCGCCGCGCCCTATCTATTGTTGGGCAATATCCAGCCGGCGTTGCAACGCGGCGTGCGGGAGCAAATGAACGGCGTACACTTGGCGGGCGGCGACACCATGAACTACTGGATTCGCGATTATCGCGAGGAACTGCTGGAGACCCTGCGCGATTGGGACTTCCTGCTGATCAACGACAGCGAGGCGCGCATGCTCTCAGGCGAGTCCAATCTGCGGCGGGCCGCCGCCAAGGTGCTTGAGATGGGTCCGCGCACGCTGGTCGTGAAGCGCGGCGAGTACGGCGCGATCCTATTCGCCAATGGCTGCCATTTCATGGCGCCCGGCTATCTGCTGGAAGATGTCTTCGACCCCACCGGCGCGGGCGATTGTTTCGCGGGCGGCTTCATCGGGTATCTCGCGGAGCGCGGCGTGGACCTGCGCGCCGGCGCCGTGGATATGCAGGACTGGCGCCGTGCGGTGATCTACGGTTCGGTGATGGGCAGCTTCTGCTGCGAGCAATTCGGCGTGGACCGGTTTCGTACACTGACGCGGGAAGAGGTCGACGAAAGGTATCGCGAATTCAAGGCATGCACCGATTTTTGAGGACCGCGGCGGTCGTCGCGCTGCTGAGTCTCTGGAGCGCCGCATGGGTCTGGTTTTTTTATCGGAGCGGCTACCTGGCGTATTACGGCGATGCCGAAGCGCACCTGAATATCGCGCGGCGCATTTTGGATTCGCGCACGCCGGGTTACGACGAAATCGGGTCGGTGTGGCTGCCTTTGCCGCATGTGCTGACGATGCTGTTCGCCCGGAACGACGCGCTGTGGCGCACGGCCCTGGCGGGCTCGATCGTTTCCGGAATCGGCTTCGTGCTGGCGGGCGCGTTCTTGTTTGCCGCGGCGCGGCGCGTGTTCGACGGCCCGGCAGCCCCGATTGCGGCGATCGCCGCCACCGTTGTATTTGCCGCCAACCCCAACGTGCTGTATCTGCAATCCACGGCCATGAGCGAGCCGCTGTTCATGGCCGCGATCGTGGCCGTCTTGTATTTCACGGTGCGGTTCCGCGATACGCAAGGTTGGGCGGCCGTGTGTGGCGCCGGGATCGCCGCGCTGTGCGGCACGCTGACGCGCTATGAGGGATGGTTCGTAGTTCCGTTCGTGACGCTGTTCGTACTGATCGCGGCGAAGCGGCGGCGGGTGGTGAAGGCGGCATTGTTCACAGCCATTGCGTGTATGGGGCCGCTTTACTGGATGGGACATAACTGGTGGTGCTGCTCCAATGCGCTGGATTTCTACAACGGCCCTTATTCCGCCAAGGGCATTCAAGGATCGGCATATTACCCGGGCCTGCACAACTGGGCCCAGGCATGGCTCTACTTTCGCAGCGCCGTACGTTGGTGCGCGGGTGTTCCGCTGATGTGGCTCGGCGCGGCCGGCCTGTTGGCGTGCGTCGCGGTGCGCAAAGCCCGGTGGCCGGCGCTGCTGCTATTGCTGCCCGGAGTTTTCTATGTGTGGAGCATGCACTCTTCGGGGGGTACGCCGATCTTCCTGCCGGACCTGTGGACCAAAAGCTATTACAACTCGCGATACGGGCTGGCGCTGTTTCCCGCGCTGGCGTTTGGCGTAGCGGCTCTGGTGCGGCTGGTTCCCGCGCGCGCGGAACGCTGGGCCGCCGCGGCGGTGGCGCTGGCGGCGGCCGCACCCTGGCTGATCCATCCGCGGCCGGATGCGTGGATCACCTGGAAGGAATCCCAGGTGAATTCGGAAGCGCGCCGTGCGTGGACACGGGAAGCCGCGGAATATCTGGCGCCACGCTACCGGCCCGGCTCCGGAATTATCACCACGTTCGGCGACATCACGGGTATCTTCCGCATGGCCGGCATTCCACTGCGCGAGACGCTGACATGGGATAACTGGCCGCATTGGCCGGCGGCGGTGTCGCGGCCGGATCTGTTCCTATGGGAGGAGTGGGCGGTGGTGATGGGCGGCGACCCCGTGCAAACGGCGCTGCTGCGCGCCGGCGTGCGCGGGCCGCGGTATGAACTGGTGAAAATAGTCATGACGCCGCATGCTCCCGTGGTTGAGATTTATCATTGCTGTATCGGACTAACGCCGGTAAACACGCCGGTAGACAACGATGCGAATTCCGTTCACGAAAGCGCATGGAGCGAAGAACGACTTCCTGCTGACCAGGAGCGCTGAAGCTCCGGGCGCCGGTCTGCCCGCCATCGCGCAAGCTATCTGCGACCGGCACACGGGCGTGGGCGCGGACGGCTGGATGCTGGTCGAGCCGGCCTCGGCCGCCGATCACGACGCTGGCATCCGCTTGTTCAATTCCGATGGCAGCGAAGCGGAAATCTCGGGAAACGGCACGCGCTGCGCCGCGGCCTTCTTCATACGGGACGGCCATCAAAAGGACACCGTGCGCGTGCGGACCGGCGCGGGCATCAAGCAACTGCGGTTGCTGGAACGCGCCGATCGGCGCTTCCTGTTCGAGATGAACATGGGGCGGCCGGAGTTTAC
>DATNMW010000168.1:0-12772 GCA_035602155.1 Bryobacteraceae bacterium
CACTATAGAGTGCGACCCTTCTGAGGTGCTCCTGGCCGATGTAAATGGCGATGGGATTTTGGACTTGATCGTCGGAGAGGTTTCGCTCGGGGGTGTGGTGGTTTACCTAGGCGACGGCCAAGGCGGATTCGCTCAGAAGCAAGAACTCACGGACGCGCTCGAGGCCCCTGGGCCGATTATGGTCGCGGACGTGAACGGCGACGGTATTCCAGACATTGGCCTGATGGAAGCGGGTACGCTGGGGATTTTTCTGGGCAGGGGGGACGGCACTTTTGAAGTTCCGTTCTATATTGGAGCGGGGCCCAGTCCGGCCGACATTCTGCCCATGAATCTGCATGGCCAAGCGGCCACTGCCGGGATGCCGGACCTGATCGCGCCGGATGGCTCGGGCGGCGTGATGGCGCTGATCAATATCAAATAAAGCCATGCCATACATGGTCAACGAGCAGCCGGTACCCGAGGAGTGGATTCGCGAGGAAGAGGGACGCGTCGCAAGCGACATGCGCTTTAAGGCCATCGCCGACGAGGCTGAACGCGCGCGCCAGACGCGAATCGCGGCGCAAAACCTGGCCATCGACAGGATGGTGGTTGAGCAAGCGGCAGCCAAGGATGCGCGGCCCGTTGATCGCCATGCCGTCGAGTTGGAGGTGCAACGGCAGAAGCAAGCGGGCAATTGCCGGACAGCATTCGACGATACCCATCTGCGGCAGTGGGTCGAGCGGCAGTTCCGCCTGCAACGCACGCATGCGGAGATGGTGGCCGGGGCGGCGCCTCCGTCCGCCGGCGAAGTCGAAGTCTTTTACCAAGCGAATCGGGAAAACTTCCACGTGCCAGAATCGTTTCAGGCAGCGCACGTCGTGAAGCATGTGAACCGTGAGACCAGCCCGGAACAGGCGCGGGAAGGGATCGAAACCGCGCTGGCGGAATTGGAACGCGGCGATCCGTTTTCCGAAGTCGCCGAACGCCACTCGGATTGCAAGGGCAATGGCGGAGATCTTGGGCAGTTTGCCGCCGGGCAAATGGTCCAGGAGTTTGAAGACGCCATCCGTTCCCTCGAATCGGGCCAGCGCACCGGCATTTTTGCCACTCCCTTCGGCTTTCATATAGCCGAGCTGCGCGCCAGGGCGCCTGCCGGACCCGCCACCTTTGAAGAAGTACGCGCGGATATCGAGCGCGTCCTCGCGATGCAGAATCAACACCAGGTCTATCTCCGCGCTGTTGCCGAACTGCGCGCCCGCGCCGATATCCGTTGGGAGGCCCCTGCCGAAGCCGTCCCCGTCTGATATGCCGCCCAATCCGCCGCCTCCATGCTGTGTGCCCAGCAAACAGCGCCTCGGGCAGTTGGACGCCTCCATCCGTTCCTCCGCCGCACGTCCGCGCGCCACCACCGGATCTCTCGAAAATATGGTCCGCCTCGATGCTGCCCGCTTCTACATGGGCAGCGAATCCCCCGAAGCTTTCCCTACCGATGGCGAAGGACCGGTGCGGCAAGTCACGCTCAGCGCTTTCTATATTTCGGAGTTTGCCGTCACGAACCGGCGGTTTGCGGAATTCGTGCGCACGACCGGCTACCGCACTGAAGCCGAGCGCTTCGGCTGGTCGTTCGTCTTCCGAAACCACGTGCCTGAACTGGTCAGTGGGCCAGCCATGCCCGGCACGCCCTGGTGGGTCCGCGTCGAGGGCGCGGATTGGGCACATCCGTGGGGCAGCGCCATGCGCTGCCATCTCAACCACCCTGTGGTGCATGTGTCCTGGAACGACGCCTTCGCCTATTGCGCATGGGCGGGCTACCGGCTGCCCACCGAAGCCGAGTGGGAATATGCCGCGCGCGGCGGTCTCGATCGCAAGACCTACCCATGGGGCGACGAGCTTACTCCGGCGGGCCGCCACATGTGCAATATCTGGCAGGGCGTCTTTCCCGACGCCGATCTCGGCGAAGATGGCTTCACCACCGTCGCACCCGTCGATAGCTTCGCGCCCAACGGTTTCGGCCTGTGCAACGCCGTGGGCAACACATGGGAGTGGTGCGCCGACTACTTCGACCCGATCTGGCACATCCAGGCCACCTGCGTGGATCCTACCGGACCACCCTCAGGTGCGACCCGCGTGACGAAGGGAGGCTCCTACCTCTGCCACGAGTCCTACTGCCGCCGCTATCGCAATGCAGCCCGTACCGGGACCCCGCCGGACACTTCCACGGGTCACATTGGCTTCCGCGTGGCGCGAGATGTCTAGCTGGCTCTCCCGGCGCAGTGAGCTTCGGGCGCGAAGTCAAATTTCCGCGGCCATCCAGGCGTTGGAGGATGCCGCCGGGGACCGCATGGATATCGCGGCAGTGGCCTTCGGAAGCCTGCCGCTCGGCGGGCCCCTGGACACCGACTGTGTGCAAAACGGCGTGCCAGCCCAGGCGCTCGTCTCCACCCTGGCGATACCCACCGTGACTATCGCCGCCGTCGCGGCGCAAGTGCTGTTCAGCGGCCTGACGCCGGACAGCATCGGCCTGTATCAGATCGACATCGTGGTGCCTCTCAACGCTCCGCCGGGGGTGCAGCCGGTGGTAATCGCGCAAAACGGGGTTAGCTCCGCACCGGCTAATCTGCCGATACAATAACGCTCGTTTACAATACTCCTGTGGGACGTCTTTGGATTTGCCTTCTTTCTATTCCGCTATGCGCGGGGATCGTTCCCGACCGTTACATAGTGGAACTAACCGGGGAATCCGCGGCGCAATACATCGCGCGGACGTTTCCGCCAAACCAGCGGCGGGAGGCGCTGTTGGGCGTTCCGGGCCGGCAGGCTCGCGCCAGGGTGCGCCTGGGGCAGGCCGCCGTGCGCGCCCGATTGGAACGGCGCGGCGCGCGGATCGTGACTGCGGTGGACACGCTGTCCAACGCCTTCTTCGTGCAGATGCCGGCCGCGCAGGTGGCGCGTCTGCGGAGCGTGCGCGGCGTGCGGCGCGTCCTGCCCGAGCGGACTTACCAACTGACGCTGGATCATGCTTTGCCGCTGCACAAGGTCCCGCAGGCGTGGAGCCTGGGGGGCGCGTATCCGCAGGGCGCAGGCATGAAAGTAGGCATGATCGACACCGGCATCCAGATCGCGCATCCGGGTTTCAACGATACAGGCTTCCAGGCGCCGCCCGGGTTTCCGATCGCCGGCGCCGCCGGCGATGCGGCATTCACCAACCAAAAGGTGATCGTGGCGCGCAGCTACGTTGGCCGGTGCCTCTCAGCCGATCCCGATACTTCCGCGCAGGACGATGTGGGCCACGGGACAGGGACGGCCATGGCCGCCGCGGGCGTCGAGAACACCGGTCCGCTGGCGACGATCACCGGCGTCGCGCCGCTGGCTTACCTGGGCAACTACAAAGTCTTCGGCTCGCCGGGAGTCAACGATTTCACCAATAGCTGCGCGATCGACGCGGCGGTGGAGGACGCGGTGAACGACGGTATGGACGTGATCAATCTCAGCCTGGGCAGCATCCCGGCGCCGCCGGTCGATAGCGATCAAGAAGTCCAGGTGATCGAGTCGGCCATCTCAATGGGCGTCATCGTGGTCATAGCCGCGGGCAACGGCGGTCCGGATCCGAACACGATCGGGTCGCCCGGCACGGCGCCCGACGCCATCACCATGGGCGCCATGAATAACGACCGGATCTTCGCGGCGCCGTTCACGGTGGGCACAAATGGCCCTTACGCGGCTCTTCCCGGAGACGAATCGCCCCCATCGAGTTCCATTACGGCGCAATTAGTGGATATCTCGCTGAAGCTGGATCCCACGGGGCTGGCCTGTACACCGCTGCCCGCGAACAGCCTGACCGGCGTGATGGCGCTGATCCTGCGGGGCACGTGTACATTCGAGGTCAAGCTGAATTATGCGCAGCAGGCCGGCGCCGTCGCCGCGCTGGTGTACACGTATCCATCCAGCCCCGATGCGGTCGTCATGGCGGTGGGCGACGCAACGCTTCCGGCGGAGATGGTGAGCAGCCAGGACGGCCTCACTATAAAGCAGCTCGCAACCAGCCCGGTGCAGGCGACCATGTCTTTCGCACAGGCGCCTTTCGCCATCGACCCGAATACCATCGCGGCCTTCTCCTCGTTGGGGCCCAGCGTTGACCTGTCCATCAAGCCCGATCTCCTGGCGGTCGGCGAGAACTTTTATACAGCCGCGGAAACAAGCGACCCGGCGGGAGAGCTGTACAACGCCCAGGGCTACGTCGTCTCGCAAGGCACCAGTTTTTCGACGCCGTTGGTGACGGGCGCCGCGGCCGTGCTGAGGGCGGCGCGTCCGGGCTTCACGCCGCTCGAATACAAGTCGCTGCTGGTGAACAGCGCGGCGACGGCATTTCCGGCTCCCGACCAGGCGCAGTCCGTGCAAAACGCCGGAGCGGGGGTGCTGGATCTGAATGCGGCGATGCTGGCGACGTTGGCGGTGAGCCCCACCTCCATCGGTTTTGGCGTGGGATCCGGCACCGTCCAACTCTCCGCAATCTTACGTCTGTCCAACCTCGGCTATCAAAGCGATACGTTTCAGGTTTCGATTGCCCCGTCCGGCAACTCCCCCGCGCCGGCGCCCTCCGCCACCAGCGTGCAACTCAATTCGGACACCTACTTCGATCTTGCCTTGAGCTTCACAGCGTCCGGACTGGGGCCGGGTGAATATGAGGGCTTTATCGCGATTCAGGGGAGCAACTCGCGAACCGTCGCGCGCATCCCCTATTGGTACGGCGTGGCCTCACCCACGCCGGCCTATATCGCGATTTTGTATACTCCATCGACGCCGCCCGCGGCAGGCTCGGAAGTAGACGACGCGATTTGGTTCCGTGTCACGGATAGCTCCGGGATCGTCGTGGGCGGTGTCACCCCCACGGCCACCGTATCGTCGGGCGGCGGCAGCGTGTTGGCGGTGGAATCGCTGGATTCCTATTATCCGGGCGTGTGGGGCGTGAACATCCGCATGGGACCCACATCGGGCGCCAGTAATGTGTTTACGATCGCCGCCGGCGGCCTGACCCAGGCTGTGACGATCGTCTCCCAATAAGGCGGTGCGCAGCGGGTCCTGGAGGACCGGCGCGGACCCGGAGGTCCGCCCCGGTAAGAGTTGGCCTATAATTGTCCTGTGGGCGCGAACGAAGTAAAGAAAAAGCTGCAGGACGAGATCACCCTGCTCGAGTATGAGCTGCGCAACGAATTGCCCAGGGAGATCCTCAAGGCCCGATTGCACGGCGACCTGAGCGAGAACGCGGAGTATCATGCGGCCAAAGACCGACAGGGCTTCGTCAACGCGCGTCTAAACCAGTTGAAGCACAGGCTGGCGGAGATGTCGATGGTGGACTTCACCAAGATTCCGCACGGCAAAGTGGGGCTGGGTTCCACGGTAGTGGTGATGGATACCAAGAAGGAAGAAGAGAGCACCTATTTCCTGGTCACATCGGAGGAGGCCGACGCGCCGAACGGAAAGATCTCGACCAGTTCCCCGATCGGCCGCGCGTTGCTGGGCAAGGAAGTGGGCGATTCCGTCCGCGTCCAACTGCCGGGGGGATTTAAGGAGTTGGAGATCCTGAAGCTGACCACGATTCACGAGGCGGCGGACCTGAATCAATGACTTACACGCGCGCGATCGGCGTCATCTTCGGGGCCGCTATCGACCGGATCGTGCGGTGGCTGGCGCTCTCCCGCATTCACCCCAACGTGCTCACATTTCTGGGGCTGGTGATCAACATCGTAGCGGCCTACCTGTTCGCGGCGGGCAGTTTCCGGTGGGCGGGAGCGGTGGTGATCGGCGCGGGGCTGTTCGACATGGTGGACGGGCGCGTGGCCCGCGAAACCAATCGCGTCACGCGCTTCGGCGGTTTCTTCGATTCCGTGCTGGACCGCTATTCGGACCTGGCGCTGCTCATGGGCTTACTGGTCTACTACGCTTCCATCAATCGCTACTTCTACGTAGTGCTGACGGCCATCGTGATGACGGGATCGGTGATGGTAAGTTACACCCGCGCGCGTGCGGAGAATACCATTCCCAAGTGCAAGGTGGGATTTCTGGAACGGCCGGAGCGCGTGGTGCTGCTGATCATCGGAGCCCTGTTCGACAGGATGGCGCAGGTCTTGTGGGTGATCGCGGTGCTATCGAACCTGACGGTGATTCACCGCATGATCTATACGTGGCAGGAGACCAAGCGCCTGGAGGAGGCCCAACTGCGGGCCGTGCCTAGTTCTCCAGAATCACGTGCGCCATCGCCAACTCCGCCGTATGCGTGAGCGACAGGGCGATGGACTTCACCCCTAAGGTCTCGGCGAAACGGGCAGCTTGCCCATGGAACCGAAGTGTAGGTTTGCCCGAAGGCAGGTTGACCACCTCAAAATCCTGCCAGCGCACGCCCCGCCGCCAGCCCGTGCCGATGGCTTTCATGCCCGCCTCTTTGGCCGCGAATCGCGCGGCAAAACGTTCGCAGCGGTTGGCTTTGCGCTCGACGTAGGCGATCTCGGCAGGCGTGTAAATGCGCTCGATGAAGCGCCGGCCATGGCGCTCAATGGCCGCGCGAATGCGCGGAACTTCGGCCAGATCCACTCCCGTGCCCACTATCATGTGAATCCAGCTTGTCGCAAAGTACCGCTCCCGATAGCCGCGGCTCGATCGAATCGAGCCGCACTCGTCTGTAAGCCAGCGGCCGCTAACAGCTACTGGCTGAGGCCCTGGTCGGGCTGGATGCCTGCCCCGCCAATGCCGGAAGCTGTTGATTGGGGGTGGTGGGGCAGGCGGTTTCGCCTGCCTGCCTGACTCCAAGTGACTTCCGCACGAGCTGTCAGGCCTTGCCCGCGGCCACTTTCTTGCGATGTTCAGCCCAGCGTTTTCTCTGAGCGGCGGCGATCCGTTTGCGCGCCGCCGCGCTAAGCACTCGCTTCTTCGGCCCAGCTTCGCTCTTAGCGACCGCGCCGGCAGCGGCCTTTCCGCCTAGTTGCGATTGGATATCGCGTATCTTGGCCGCGATACGCTCTTTTTCGATTTCATACCCTACTAGAGCCATTTGCAGCGTTGTATGGTCGGGTGTTGCCGATTTAGCTTTGCCTCTTGGCATTGGTTTCTCCCTCGGACACTATATCATCTATATCATGGGTTGCCAAGGATGCAATTACTTAAAGCTATAATATTTGCTCATCGGGAAGGTTTTCGTCATGCGGATCGTGGTCCAACGGGTCAGAGAGGCGCGCGTCGAAGTGAACGGGCAAGTAACCGGTGCTATCGGACCGGGATTATTGGTGCTGCTCGGGATCGCCAAGACAGACTCCGATAGGGATGCGGAGTACCTTGTCGAAAAAGTACTACATATCAGGATCTTTCCCGATGCCGACGGCAAAATGAACCGGAACGCCAGAGAAGCGGGCGGTAGTCTGCTGGTGGTATCGCAGTTCACGTTATACGGCGATTGCCGGAAGGGCCGCCGGCCGAGCTTCGACTTAGCCGCGAGCCCGGAGCAAGCCGCCCGATTCTACGAATACTTTGTGAATTTGGCCCGTAAGAGTAACCTTCCGGTGGAAACCGGCGTCTTTCAGGCGTCGATGCAGGTCCATCTGGTGAACGATGGGCCGGTGACTATTATCTGCGACTCTCCGGTGTAGGATCGCAGGCGGAACCGCCTGTGACCAACTTCACGGGGCAGGCGTGTGCTACCTTGACGGTCTAATCCAAGCTTGTGCCACCTAGCGGGCGAGATACTTCTCGTAGAGGCGGTGGTGTTTGTTGTCCAGATCCACGGCTGCGCCCTTGATATACATCTGCTTGATCTGGGTGCGCGTCTCTAGTGGGTCTCCGTCGGTAACAATCAGGTCGGCCCACTTGCCTTTTTCGATAGAGCCTATCTCATCGCCCACACCCCAGATTTGGGCCGCATAGATCGTGACGGCCTTGAGCGCTTCTTCCCGAGGCAGGCCGAAACCCACCGCCGCAGCCGCTTCATAAGGCAGGTTACGGGGATTATCTTCATCTCCCGGCCCGAAGCTCGCGAAGGCGAATTTGACGCCTGCTTTGGATAACTCGCCCGGGATGCTGAAGGGCTTGTCATATGGGTCGTCCTCTTCATCCGGCAAACGCAAGGTGGGCGGCAGCACCACGGGAATGTTATGCGCCTTCAACTCGGCGGCTACTTTCCAAGCTTCCGTACCCCGCTCCAGGATCATGTGGACCTTCTGCTTATCCGCGAAGGCGATGGCTTCCTTGATGGTCTTTTCTTTCTCGGCGCGAATCAACATGGGGAGCTTGCCGTCTAAAACCGGAATCATGGCTTCCAGCTTCAAGTCGATCTCGAAGTCCGGACCGGCAACCGCTTTGGCTTGCCGGTAGCGGCGGGCGGACTCCATGAAGTCGTTCAAATCGCGCATCTGCTGCTCGTATCTTTTCTTGGCTTCCGCATAGGCCGAGGTCCGGCCGGGCGTCTCGGCGGCGGCAAAACGGTTGGGCGTCCGGATGTTTGGAAACTCCAGGCGCATGGCGGCGGGCGCGCGCACGGCCATGTCCTCCATGGTCCAGCCACTGAGGTGCATCAGGACGCTCTGGCCCGCGACGATGCCGCCGCCGGGGCTGGTGATCACGCTGGTGATGCCATTGGCGCGTGTCACCGGAATGTGCTCGCTCGCCGGATTGACCGCGCTGGCGGCGCGCAATTGCGGCTTGAACAGGCCGATGTCGGAGACGTCGTTCATCTCTCGCACGGCGCCTATTTCGGAGAGGCCAATCTCGGTGGCCGAGTCGATCATGCCCGGGTAAATATGCAGACCCTTCAGTTCGACCACCCGCGCGCCCTTGGGCACGGCGATGCGCGCGCCGATTTCGGCGATCTTACCGTCGCGCAGCAGGACCGAACCGTCGGCGATATCCGGACCGGATACCGGATGCACGGTGGCGCCACGCAGCAAGATGGTATCGGGACCGGCGGCGCAAAGAGAGACGAGGGTGAGGGTGATCGCCAAAATAGGCAAGCTGGCCGCGCCGGTTCTCATTCGACACCTCCGGGTTCTTCGCTTTTCTTGTCTTCCGCCGGCTCCGGCTTCTTGCGCTCCTTCTTCTCCTGCGCCTTCTCTTTGTCGATCAAGGCTTTCTTGCGCGCCTCTTTGCCGGGACGTTCTTCCAGGTCCTTTTCGCGGTCGAAATACAGCTCGCCGTCGATGAATACCTTCTCGACTTTGGCGTAGTTGGACAGCGGATCCCTGTCGAAAATGGCTAGGTCGGCGTCTTTGCCCGGCTCGATGGAACCGACGCGCTTCTCGATGCCCAGTTGCTTGGCGGGATTGATGGTTACCAGCGAAAGAGCCTCCGTCTCGTCCAGGCCGCCGTATTTCATGGCCTTGGCGGCCTCCGTGTTGAGGTGCCGCATCAACTCCGCCGAATCCGAATTCAGCGAAACCAGCACGCCCTTGCGCACCATGATGGCGGCGTTATAGGGGATGGCATCGAAAGCCTCGGCCTTGTAAGCCCACCAGTCGCTGAAGGTGGAGGCGCCCGTGCCATGCGCGGCGATCTCGCCGGCCACTTTGTAGCCTTCCAGCACGTGTTGCAGCGTCCGGATTTTGAATCCGAAGTCGTCGGCCACGCGCAGCAGCATCAGGATTTCATCGGCGCGGTAACAATGTGCATGTACGTAGCGCTTGCCTTCTAATACTTCCACCAACGGCTCCAGTTTCAAGTCGCGGCGCGGCGGGATCGCCTGTTCATGGCGGTCGATCTTGGCTTGGTAATCGCGCCATTCCTTCTGGTAGGCGCGGGCCTCGGTCAGGGCCTCGCGAATGACATCCTCCACACCCATGCGGCTGGCGGGATAGCGCAATCCGGGGGAAGCTCCGAAGCCGTTTCCGGGCGACCCCGAGCGCTTGACGTTTTCGCCCAAGGCAAACTTGATGCCGGGCGTGGCACCTTCGAAGATCAGCCCTTGGGCGTCTTTGCCCCAGCGCATCTTCATCACCTGGCACTTGCCGCCGATGGGGTTGGCGCTGCCGTGCAGTATGTTGGCGGTAGTCACACCGCCGGCCAGAGCGCGGTAGATATCGATATCGTCCGGGTTGATAACATCCTCAATCCCCACCATCGACGAGACGGCCACCGCGCCTTCATTGATGCTGTCGGCCGCGATGTGCGAGTGGCAGTCGATGATGCCGGGCATCACGAATTGGCCGCCCGCGTCGATGACGCGCGCGCCATCCGGGACCAGCACCTTTTCGCCGGCTTCTACGATCTTGCCATCGCGAATCAGGATGGAGCCTTGGAAGGTTCCTTTGGTGACGGTGAGCACGGTGGCGTTGCGAATGACGGTGGTTTGGGCAGCCGCCGGCAGTGTTGCGGCAAGCAGGGCCAACAGGAAAAGGACGAAGCGGTTCATTGGACACCTCCCGGCGTGGCGCGCCCTTCTCTATCGCCTCTATCGCCCGATGGCGGCGCCTCCGGAACGGGCTCGTATTTTACGCCATCGACGAAGATGTATTGGATCTTAGCTTTCTCATCGAACAAGCTTCCTTTCACCACCAGCAGATTGGCGATCTTGCCCGGCTCGATGGAGCCCACACGGTCGGCCACGCCATAGATTTCAGCGGCGCTCATGGTCAGCGCGCGCACGGCGGCGGCTTCGGTCAGGCCGGCGTCTATCGCGCGTTTCAATGCCTTCCGCACATCCTTGGCGGACGTGCCGCCGGAGTAGAATGCGAAGCGCGCACCGGCTTTTTCCAGCGTAGCCGGGGAGGAAGGCGCGCGGTCGCGCAATTCCAGCGTGCGGAAACTTTCCTCCCGGTCCGGGTCGGCGTCTTTGGGCTTCTCGGGCCACTTCAGGTTGACCAGCAGCGGAACGCCGGACTTCGCCACGAGTTCCGCAACCTTATACGCCTGTTGGCCGCCGTACAGCACGGCCGGACGCTTCAGCTCCGCCGCGAAGCGGATCATACGGTCGAGCTGCTTGGCATCGTCGGCGGGCAGCAGCAGGCGCGGCGATTCCAGCAAGCCTTCCACGGCGCGGTCGTAATTCGGGCGCTTTTGGCCCACGGGGTGGGTGGCATACGCCTGTAGCTCCAGCTTATAGTGATCGGCATCGAAGGACACCTGGCGGATGTAGGCGATCACACCCATCAACGAGCCGGGGTAGGCGCCGAAGCCATGCGAGGCCAGGGTAACGTATTGGCCGGCGGGCGAAGCGACCACCATGCGGCCCTGCTTTTCGCCGGAGAGGTTGAGAAACGCGCCTTCGCCCGCGAAGATACCGGTGGACGGGAACGCAACCACGGAACTGAAGCCGGCGCTACGCGTCTCCTCAATGCGGCGGTCGGCCGGATTCAGAAGATCCGCCGCGCGCACCCAGGTAGTCGTGAAAGGGCGGAATTGCGGACCCTGCTCGACCGGCACGGGAAGCTCTTGCGCGCCAAATCTTGGCGCGGCCGGCGTTTCAGTGCGGGGAGTAGCCGGCTGTGCGGGCGTTTCGGGCAAGCCTACCGTGCTGAGAGCATCGATCAGGCCCGGATAGACGGTAACGCCCTGGGATTCCACGATCCAGGCGTCTTTCGGTATGTCGACGTTTTCGCCGACGGCCTCGATGAGACCATTGCGCAGCAGCACCGTGCCCTTTTCGAGCACGGGGCCGCTGACGGTGACGACGCGGGCGCCGCGAAGCGCGATGGGGCCGGGCGCTTGGGCGTAAGTTAGAGATGCCGCGGCCAGCAGCATGGCGGTGACGAGTTTCATGGCTGTTGAGTAAAGAGGCATGATAGTACATCCTGGCGGCGGGTGGTTGGGGGCCTATGCGTCGTCTAGGCGAGGTGTGAATCGAATGCCGCTTTCGCGATGCGGGCAATCGTCATCTCCCTCGCCGCCAGATCGCGCGTGCTGCCCTTTAGGTAGACCGCCAATGCGAGCCGGCCCGCGCCTTCCGGGAGTTCGATGACGCCCACGTCGTTCGTGGAACCGTTCAGACCGGCATGCGTGGCGGTAGTACCGGTTTTGTGTGCGACCACTACGCCGACAGGCAGCAACCCTTTGATGCGCGCCGCTCCGGTTGTGGTGGCTCTCAGGATCTCGACGAGGCGCGCGGTCGACGATGGCGAAAGCAGCTCACCCCGAAAGAGGCGCTTTAGCAGTTGGACAGTGCCGTCGGGTGTGCCTGAGTCGCGCGGGTCGGCGATGAAACGGCGCATGGACTCCGCGGCATCGCGGTTGCACTGCCGCTCGCTGCGGTCGATCCGCATGCCGTCCAAATGCCAACCTTGCAGCCGCGCCGCGATCGCCGCCGCCCCGCCGCCGATCCGGTAGAGGGTCTCGACGGCTGTATTGTCACTCTTCGCCACCATCCATAGGAGCAATTCGTCGAGGAGAAAGCTCCGCTGTTTGGGCCAACGTTGCGCCACTTCGCTGACGCTTGTAACTACGTCCTGTTCGATGACTTCGATCGCCGCATCGCGCGGGAGTTTGCCTTTGTCCACCAGCGCCAGGATGTGCATGGCGATGGGCAGCTTGCACACGCTGGCCAAAGGGAAGCGTTCGTCGCCATGCAGGCTGACGTGCTGTCCGGATTGGAGGTTGAGTGCAGCCGCCCCGAGCGTGCCATCGGTTTCAGACGCAATCCGCCGCCAGCGATCGGCCAGCGTGTCGACAGGGGCCGCGGACAGGCCCGCGCCGCATAAGGAGAGGTATTGCCGCCGTGTAAATTGCATTATGATTGCTCCAGGTCCCGCCATCGCTGGACGACGCGCGCGATCCACCGGCTTGCTGCGCCGATGGCCACGGCCGCCATGGAAAGAACAGGCGG
>DATNMW010000169.1:0-6399 GCA_035602155.1 Bryobacteraceae bacterium
GGGGGGGGGGTTGCCGGCTGAGCGGGCGGTTGTTGGTTGGGATCCCGAAGACCGAATGCAGCGTTGGCGCCGGCCAGCCCGATCCGCGTATCAAGACCGGGCAGTCCGGGTTGCGATGAGACGCTTCGGATGCCGAGGGTCACGCCCAGACCGGCGGGCGGCAGATTAAATTTCCGCGGGACAAAATCGCCAGCCAAAACCGGCGAGCACAAGCCCAGCAATGCGCCGACGAGCACTACGGCTACCGACTGACGAATCATTAGTGTTCTCCTTGAAAAAACAGCTCTCATCGGGAAAAGCAGTCCCGAATTCGAATGGAACCTCATTGTATCCTCCTCTTTCTATTTGCCGATCCCGGCACGCAGATATATGCCGGTTGGCGACGATCCATTTCAAGAAATTTTTCAGAAAGCGCGGGCGGGGCGGGCTGGGAGCCGGCTGGGGAGCCTGCCTCGCAACGATCATCGCAGGCGCTTTGAAATGGCGGCCAGAAATTCGTCTTCGCGGTCCAGGTGCACCGCGATGCGCAACCAGTAGAGCGGCAACGGCGCAAGCAGACCATCGGGGTCTTCGCCGAGGTTGACCAGGTCCTTCTCAGTGGTGAGCACTGCCTCGATACCGTCGTCGCGGAATTGGCGGGCCATATAGCGCAGTTCGTGCGGCTTGTAGGTGTGATGGTCTTCGAATTCGATGCTGATGGGAGCGTGCAATCCGAGGTCCGCCAGCATGCACCAGAAGTATCCCGGATTTCCAATTCCGCAGAAGGCGGCCACGCGCCGGTAGGGCAGCGCATCGGCGGCCACGCTTCGGCCGGCCGCGCCGGAAACCCAGGCCTCCGGCTGCGCGCGCGCATGAAAGAGCGGCACGCGCGGGTACCGGCTCCGCAGAAAATGTTCGGCGGCTTGGGCGACGCGGCCGGACTCGCTACGGGTGATCACGAAGATATCCGCGCGCGACAAGCCCGCCAGCGGCTCGCGCAAGCGGCCCAGCGGCAACGGAAAGCCGCCGCCGAAAGGGTCCAGCGCATCCACCAGCACGATGTCCAGGCGGCGACCCAACCGTACGTGTTGAAACCCGTCGTCCAGGACGACCACGTCGACGCCGAATTCGTGTTCCAGCAATTGGCCGACGCGCCAGCGGTCGGCGCCGATACCGACAGGCGCCAGGCCTGCGCGCAGAAACAATTGGGGCTCATCGCCGGATTGCTCGACGGGCACGTGCGCGCCGGCTGCCACGGCCTGGTGCGGATGCGGCGAGTGGCGGCCGTACCCACGCGTCAGGATGCCGGGTTTCCAGCCGGCCTCCTTCAGCCGGCGCACCAGATGCAGGACCATGGGGGTCTTACCGGTGCCGCCCACCGTGATATTGCCGACGCTAATGACGGGCACTTGCAGGCGACGCCGGCGCGAGGCGTTGCGGGCGCGATGCAGGCTGCCGCCCCAAATCCAGAGCCGCGAGAGCATCCAAAGGAAGGCAAAGCCGGGCTGGGCCGGGCGGTATCGAGGCATATGCCGGGCAAAGATCTCATGCGCGTGGTTGGCCGCGATGGCGGTGGCTCCCTGCCGGGCGCGGGCGCAGGATGCCGCTTTCGCGCCGAGGTCCGCGGCGCGTGCGGGATTCTCCAGTATTTCCGTGACGGCGGCAGCCAGGGTAGCCGCATCGTGTACTTCGACCAGGGCGCCGGCCGCCCGGAAATCGGCAGCAATTTCGGCGAAGTTTTCCATATGGGCACCCGCCACGATAGGGCGCGCGGCCAGCGCCGGCTCCAGGATATTATGACCGCCGCGGGAGGCCAGCGTGCCACCCATGAAGACCACGTCCGCCAATGGGAAGAGGCTGGCCAGTTCGCCGATGGAATCGAGCAGCAGGGCGCCGGGCAGCGGCAGATCCTCGGAGCCGGTCAACCCGGAGCGGCGGACGAACGGGACCCCAGCCCGGGCCAGCGCCTGCGCGGCCGCATCGAAGCGCTCCGGCTTGCGTGGGGCCAGCAGCAGGAGCAAGCCAGGCTCTCGCGCGGTAATCTGTTGAAAAGCGCCAATTACGGTGGCGTCTTCATCCGGATCGCCGACGGCCGCGGGCGGCATGGTGCTTGCGGCGATCCAGACAGCGCGCGGATGCAGGCGGTCCAAGAGGCGGCTGACCGGCGATTCCGGCCCAGCCACGCGCGCCTCTAAATCGTATTTAAGATTGCCGGCGACGCGGACGGTTTCCGGCGGCGCGCCAATGGCAATCCAACGCTGGCGCATGTCTTCGCTCTGCGCCAACAGCAGATCGATTTGCGCGAGCACGCCGCCGAAGAACCAGCGCAACGCGCGATAGCGGCCAAACGCGCGGTTGGAGATGCGGCCGTTGATCAGCAGCAGTCCCGCGGCGGCGCGCTTGGTCTCGCGGAACAAGTTGGGCCAGATCTCGGTTTCCATGACGACAACCAGAGACGGCCGCATCGCGCGCAGCACGCGCCGCACGGCGAAAACGTAGTCGATCGGCGCGTAAAACACGCTAGCCAGATCGCCCAGCTTTTGGGTGGCGGTTTGGTATCCGGCCAGGGTGGAGACGGAGAGGAAGACGGGCGAGCGCGGCAATCGCGCGCGCAATTGGCGCACCAGTTCAACGGCCGAAACGACTTCGCCAACGGAAACCGCGTGCAACCAAATCGCGCCGGGGACGGTCTGTCTAAAGGAAGCGGGCAGGAAGCCGCAGCGTTGCCCAAAAAAACGGAAGTAGGCGCGTTGGCGAATGCCGCGCCATAGGAAGTAGAACAGAACGATGGGCCAGCCAATCGCCTGCAGGAGGCGGTAGAGTAAATAAATGCCTTTTATTTTCAAACGGTTGGCTCTCCTCACGAGTATAGCGATGGTGCTTGCGCCAGACAAGGCGCAGACGGCCAAGAAAGAGGAACCGAAGTTTACTCCGGACGCGGCGGCCAGTTATGCGTCGCACCAGACCAGCGAGAAGGTTACCATCGGGGTACGGCCATTTTTCAACGACGACGATACGCGTCCTGTGTTCGGCAAACATAATCCCTACAATTACGGGGTGCTGCCGGTGTTGGTGGTCATCCAAAACGACAGTCCCAAGACGATCCGGGTGCAATCGCTGCAAGCCGTGTGGGTGGGGCCAAACCGCGACCGGGTGGAGGCCACGCCAGCCAAGGATGTTCGCTTTCTGATCGGGCCTAAACGGCCCAACGCGATACCGGGGACGCCGCCTGCAGTCATCGGGCACAAGAATCCGCTGGATACCTGGGAGATCGAAGGGCGCGCGTTCAACGCGCAGGTGCTGCCGCCGGGACAATCGGCGAGCGGCTTCTTCTATTTCCAGACGGGATATCAGCGGGGCGCGAGCGTCTACCTGAGCGGGCTGCGCGAGGCGGACTCGGGGCGGGAGTTGCTCTATTTCGAGATCCCGATTGTGGATAAGTGAGTGTGGGATCAAGCGTCCGGGGCGAAGCAGAATTCGGTTGCCCGCCGCTACAGGATTCAGCCGATTCCCAACTCGTCGATCCGCTCCAAAACACTCCCGCACTGCCGGCAGATCACGGCTTGGCAATCACCGCATACCAGCGGGTCGGCAACTGCTTTGGCACAAGCAGGGCAATAGAAATCCGTGAGCGGGACGGCACCGGGCATTCGTGGGTATTATCCCACTCTTTACCTGGTTGACGCGGGAATTCCCAGTCACAACACGGCGGTCTCCTCCAGCATGCGGCCTTCCGCGAAACGTTCCAGTCCCAGATCGCGCGCGTCGATCAAACTGCTGGCGCCTTGCAGAATCAGATCGGCGGTGATGCGGCCCGTGGCAGGCGAATGCATCACGCCGTGGCCGCTGAAACCATTCGCAAAGAAGAGTCCCGGCACACCCGGAGCGGGGCCGATGATGGCGTGACGATCCGGCGTGACGGCGTACAGGCCCGCCCAGGCGCGATGCGGATTCACCTGCAGTTCCTCGAAGCACGGAACACGGTCGACGGCGTGCGTCAGAATCTTCTCGATGAATGCCGGGTCGAAGGCAGTCTTGAAGCCGGGCGTCTCCTCCGGATCGTTCCAGGCCATCAGCAGGCCCAGCCCTTCGGGCCGGAAATGGAAGCCGGTGGACATATCGATCACCATGGGCAGGCGATCCGGCAAGCCGGGGAATGGCTCGGTGGGAACCAGCATGCGCCGCAGCGGCACGATGGGAAGATCGATGCCCGCCATGCGCGCGACGTGGGCGGCCCAGGGTCCGGCGGCGTTGACGACGGTGCGCGCCGCAACGTTGCCGTTGGTGGTGCGGACGCCCGCCACGCCGCGCGCATCCGTGTCGATGCCCGTAACTTCGACATTGCGCCAGAGCCTGGCGCCGTGTTCGGCGGCCGCGGCCATAAAGCCCTTCATGACGCTGTAAGGGTCCACGAAGCCGTCCGTGGCGCAGAAGCTGCCGCCCAGGATATCGCCGGAACGCAGTTGCGGCAGCCTGTGGATTACCTCATCCCGACTGAGCATCTCTACGCGCTGCAAGCCCAGGGCGACCTGGCGTTCGAGGTTGCGGCGCAGGTATGCGAGATGTTGCGGCGCGGTGGCTACGAATAGATATCCGTGGGACTTGTACTCCGAGGGGCGTCCGGTAATTTCCTCAAACGCCGCGAAGATCGGGATGGAGTAGAGCGACATGCGGATGTTCACGGCGGTGGCAAACTGCGCGCGCACGCCGCCCATGCTCTTGCCCGTGGATCCCAGCCCTTGTTGGCTTTCGCGCTCGATCGCCAACACGTTGCGGCATCCCGCCTGGGTGAGGTGCCAGGCGACGCTCGATCCCACGATGCCGCCGCCGATAATCACCACGTCTGCCGTTTCGGACATGTGGCTACTATTCTGGCACAGGGGGACGCGAAGATTCTGAACCTTTTGGCCTCCCCATTCGTCTTATGATTTGAAACGTTTTGATCGGTTGAACGCACTATCAAATAGAGCGTGAGTTGCCGGAGTGTATATGCGTTTTGAGTCCCAAATTCGCGATGGGGTTTGCATCCTGCGCCCGCAGGGCCGGTTCGTAACCGGCTCCGACGCAGAACTTGTGTCCGCGCGGAATTTCCTGCAAGAAATCGGCACATGCAGGGCTGTCCTCGATTTGAGCGCCGTTCCTTATCTTGATTCGACCGGCTTGGCCTTTGTCGTGGAACTCCACAAATCCCTGGCCAGCCGCGGGGGGCAACTGTTTCTGGCGAATGCCAAGCGGCGGGTCCGCGAAGTCCTGCAGATGACCCATATCGATGAAATCATCCCGCTGTTCCAGGATGTGGAGGGCGCGGAGGCGGCGCTCCGCGGTGAAGTGCTGTGCTGACGTTTCTGGTGTGGTGCGTGGTGCTGTTCTTCTGCTGGCCGCTGGCCTTGGTCGCGCTGGTAATATATCCGCTAATCTGGCTGCTGCTGTTGCCCTTCCGGATCGTGGGGATCGCGGTGGGAGGAGCGCTGGAATTGGTATGGGCCATCGTCACTTTGCCGGCGCGGGTTTTGCGGCGGGTCTAGTCTAGCAGCCCGTGGCAGAAGTGGCAAAACACCGCTTACTGACGTGCGCGGCTCAGTAGATTCAGTGCGTTACGGAGCCACGACCGTCAGGGAGTGACTTCTGCCACGGGCTGCTTAAGATTCGCCCAATCTGCGCTGCAGGGCCGGCTCTTCATACAAAACCACGAACAAATGAAACAGGAGCGCCACCGCCAGCGCATACCATAAGGTCGAGCAGATTGGAACCATAGCGCCTGACCCAGGATGGTGAGCAGCACGCCCACGTAACATCGGGTTACGGACGAGGCGGTAAAGGCCTCGGGCCACCAACACCTGCGGCGGGTCCAAGGGTAGCGGCGTACCACGGCCGAACGTGGCAAAATCCCACGCACACCACAGATACACGGCGACGCCAAGGGCCACCGGCCTCAGCGTCTTGACGATGTTCCGGACCACGCGGGAACAGCTTACCACACGCATGGATCCGGCGAGATAAGGAACACGGACGGAACACGGATCTGCGCATTCGCGTATGCTTACGGAGTGGAGGGCATGTGAACCGAGCCAAGTTTCAAGCCAGCTTTCAAGCCAGCGCGTGGCTGACCGGAGCAGTGACGCTGGCGCTACTGACGAGCGCTTGCTACGTTAGCAGCGACGGTTCGGGGAGCGTCGAGCGCGACTCCCGGACGGTCGATTTGAAGGGCGCTAAATCCGTCCAGGTGCAGGTGGAGATGGGTGCGGGCGAACTGGTCATGCGCGGCGGCGCCGCGCAGCTAATGGACGCCGATTTCCGTTATCGCGCCCGCGATGGCAAGCCGGAGGTGCAATACGATGTAAGCGGTTCACGCGGCATCCTCAACGTCCGGCAACCCAGTCACCACACCATTGGGAACAACGACAAGAATCAATGGGAGCT
>DATNMW010000170.1:0-17563 GCA_035602155.1 Bryobacteraceae bacterium
TTCGTGGCCCAACACGTCCCCGCGCGCGGCTTGCGAATCCGTTGGCCGACCTTCATAAGAGTTCACGTCGCCGTACAAGTCGGCGAGAAACTCGCGCAAGCGCTCTTCGCCGGTGATCATGCCGCCTTCTTTTGTAGCGACGATCTTGGCGCGAATCGTGTCGGCGGACTCCGCAAGCGCCGTCAGTTTGGCCCGTAGCGGGTCGCCCTCGGGCAGCTTGACGGCGCTCTTTTGGGCACTGTCGCGAACCGCGACGATGTCGTCCACAGCCCAAGTCATATGATTCAACAAGCCCCCCAGCTTTGTCACCAGATCGAACTGCGCCTTGCGGCCCTCCACCGTGAACTTGGCGCGCGGGTCCAACACTACGCGTACTTCAGCGTTGTAGACCTTATCGCCTTTGGTCATCTTCACGGTGTAAACCCCGGGAAGGACGCGCGGCCCGACAGACCCGCGTAGGCCGCAATCGGCAAGACCAGCAGCACGGCCAGTTCCAGCTCGATGAAATCGCTTGCGCCGAAGCCGATCGGATTGTGCAGGGGCAGAAACGACCGGAAAATCTCTAACATGGAACGCTTCCATTGTATCCGGACTTCCGTTTTTCCGGCCTCTGATATGGTTGATGTATGATCAGTGCCAATCGGATCTTACCAAAGAGCCCGCGGAAGCTATTCGGACGGCCCAACTGGAAGACTGCACTCCATAGGCGATGGAAAATTGGTCGGGTGCAACGGACCCGCCGAATGTGACGATCAGGGAGAGGCGTACTAGATGCACGCTCTTCGTCTTGCTTGCCGGCCGCAGATATGGCGACCGCGCCCGCGTTTCTTGTCTCTTGAGCAGAGCCATGGCCTCATCCAGCCGTCCCCAACCGCAGAGGACCAACGCTCGGTCGCCGCAGCTGATCTGGAGACCATCATTGTCGTCTACTTCCAGGTGTACGGCCTCCTCCTTCTTGTGTAGGGCCATAGCCTCTTCGAGCCGCCCCCAGTCCCTCAGGATTAGCGCCTGATTGCCCTAGCTCCGCATCAGACTGTCCCTCGCATCGTTATCGTCCCGGCCAGCCCAAAAGCTATTCCGTACGAGCGGAATTCCCGCATACGTCTCCGGCTTCTTCTCCCCACGCTGGCGCCGGTTTTCGGCCGCGAACCCAAAACAGTGGGCGAACACGAAGCGAAGACAGCGCAAAGATCAAAACCCCAGCCGCCGCCCATCAGCCCCGGCGCGCGAAGCCGCCTGCTAACCGCGCCTTCCCCATGCAGTCTAATGGATAGCTTGATGGAATTGAGCGATAGCGTGGCAGTCGCGCAGGCGCGCGCCGGAGACTCCGGCGCCTTTCGCGTCCTCGTGGAACGCCACAGCCGCAATCTTTTCCGTCTCGCCTATCGTATGACTGGCCATCAACAAGACGCCGAAGACGTGGTACAGGAAACCTTCCTCCGCGCCTACCGGCAGCTTTCCAAATTCGACGACCGGGCCAGCTTCGGCACCTGGCTCTACCGCATCGCCGCCAACTGTTCCCTGGATCTGATCCGCGCCCGCAAGCGCCGCAACATGCAAACCGAAGCCGGCGCCGAGGAGGGCGCGCCCGACCCCATGCAATCGCTGCCCGACCCGTCGCCCACACCCGACCGCCTTGCCATGAGCGGCGAAGTCGAGCGCAAAGTCGCCGCCGTTCTCGCCGATCTCAGCGAAATGGAGCGCACCGCTTTCGTCCTGCGGCATTACGAAGGCATGTGCATCGACGACATCGGCCGCACCCTCGGCGTGCAACCCAACGCCGCCAAGCACAGTATTTTTCGCGCGGTCCAAAAGCTGCGCCGGGCGCTCGAGCCCTTAATGAGTTCCGCATCATGAATCACTTGACCGAAGAACAATTCGTCTTGTATTACTACGGCGAAGGCGACGGGTCACCGGCGGTGCGCGCGCATCTGGACGCCTGCGAAACCTGCCGCGCGGAGTATGCCAGCCTGCAGCGCGTACTCAACGTGGTCGATTCCGCACCCGTCCCCGAGCGCGACGCCAATTACGGCGCGCAAGTCTGGAACCGGCTGCAGCCCTCGCTCAGGTGGGACAGGCGGCGCGGCCTGTCCTGGTGGCCTGCCCCACGTTGGGCGGCCGCCGCCCTGGTCGCGACCCTTATCGTAGCGGCGTTCCTAGCCGGACGATACTACCCGAAATCGCAGCCGGCACAAACGGCGAACGCCGGACAGGTGCGCGAGCGCATTCTGCTTGTAGCGGTGGGCGACCACCTGGAGCGCTCCCAAACCGTATTGCTGGAAGTGGTGAACGCGCAACCTGGCCAGCCGCTCGACGTTGCAGCCGAGCGTGAGCGGGCCGGAGATCTGGTCGCCGAAAACCGGCTCTATCGCCAGACTGCGCTCCGCACCGGCGATACCCGCGTGGCCAGCGTGCTGGACGATCTGGAGCCTGTGCTGCTCGAAATCGCGCACGGTCCGGACCGCCTCACGGCGGAAGAGGTGGAGAACCTGCGGCAGCGCATCGAAGGCGACGGCATCCTGTTCAAGGTGCGCGTGGTCGGGTCTACGGTGCGCCATCGCGAAGAAAGAGCCGAGCGCCCAGCCGGACAGATTGCCGGCCAAAATACCTTATAGGAAAAACAAAATGTCGAAATTACGTTTCTTAATGACTTTTCTGATTGCCGGGGCCGCCGTGCTGGCCCCCGCCGGATTGGCGCTCGCGCAATCCGCCGAAGCGCCGCAAGCCGAGAGCTTCTTCCAAAGGCCCGATAACAAAACGCCGGAAGCCGACCGTCTTTTCCAAAAGGGAAAGGCCGCCATCGACGCTGGCCGTTGGGACGAAGCCGTACAGGCCTTTGGCGCAGTTGCTTCCGAAAAAGGCGCGCACGCCGATGAAGCGCTTTACTGGAAGGCCTACGCGCTGAACAAAATCGCCCGCCGCCCGGAAGCCCTCACCGCTTTGGCTCAGTTGCGCCAGGCGTACGCCAACAGCCGCTGGCAGGATGACGCCAAAGCGCTGGAGATCGAGGTTCGCCAAGCCTCCGGCGAGAAGGTGAACCCGAATTCCGAGCCGGATGAAGAGTTGAAGCTCATGGCCCTCAACGGACTGATCAACAGCGATCCCGAGCGCGCCATCCCCATCCTCGAGAAGCTCATGCAGGGTAATCGGTCGCCCAAGCTCCAGGAGCGCGCGCTCTTCGTACTGGCCCAGAACGATAATCCCAAAGCCCGCCAAATCCTCTTGCAGATCGCCCGCAACGGCTCCAATCCCGACCTGCAAATGAAGGCCATTCACTACCTGGGCATCATGGGTTCGAAGGAAAACCGCCAGGTACTCGCGGACCTATACACCAGTTCCAGCGACCCCAGCGTGAAGCGCGCCGTGCTCCACGGCTTCATGGTTTCGGGCGATCGCGACCACCTCTTGCAGGCGGCCAAATCGGAGAAGAATTCGGATCTGCGCATGGAGGCGATCCATCAGCTCGGCATCAGCGGCGGCCAGTCGGAGCTTTGGCAGCTTTATCAGGCCGAGCCATCCGTGGAGGTCAAGGAAGCCATTCTGCACTCCATGTTCATCGGCGGCAACAGCGACAAGCTGCTCGAAGTCGCTCGCGGGGAAAAGGACGCGCGCTTGCGCAAGGCGGCCATTCACAGCCTGGGCCTGATGGGCGGCGAGCACACCGGGGCCGCGCTGGTGTCCATGTACGGTTCCGAATCGGATCCCGCGCTGCGCGGCGAGATCGTCAACGCGCTGTTCATTCAGGGCAACGCCAAAGCCATGGTGGATCTGGCGCGCAAGGAAACTAATCCGGAGACGAAGAAGACGATCGTAAGCAAGCTCTCGATCATGGGTTCCAAAGACGCCACCGAATACATGCTGGAGCTTCTAAACAAATGAAACCCCTCTTTGCCTGTCTGGCCGCTTGTCTCCCATTGGTGCAAGCCCAGCCTTCACTCAGCGATCGATTCCGCGAGCAATACGCGCAGCCGCAGCCGGCCTGGGTAGGCTATACCGTGCCCACCGTCGCCGGCCACGAACAGACCTGCAACTACGGCGATGGTTACAGCCGGGGCGTGCGGCCGCCAGGTCCCGTGCACCTGGAGCCGCCCGAGCAGGCGCAGATCGTATTTCGCATCCAGGACAACCATGTAGGCAAAATCCGCATCATTTCGGGCGATTGCCAGCTTGACGCCGACGGCGTGCCGATACGCTGGATTCGCGACGTACGCCCGGCCGAAAGCATATCCTTCCTGGCGACATTCGTCACATCGGACAGCGACCATGTCCGCGACGGCGCAGTGGCGGCCATCGCGCTGCACGCGGATGCCGCGGCGGACGAAGCGCTGGAACGGTTCGCGGCCGCCGGCCAGCCCGAATCTCTGCGTGAAAAAGCCGTCTTCTGGATGGGCGAGGCGCGCGGCAGGCGCGGCTACGAGAATCTGCGCCGTATCGTCACGGCCGACGCCAGCGATCATATCCGCGACAAGGCGATCTTCGCGCTTTCCATCTGCAAGGAGCCGCAGGCGGTGGATACCATGGTCGCGGTAGCGCACAACGACGCCAGCTCGCACGTGCGTAGCCAGGCCCTTTTCTGGCTTGCGCAGAAGGCCGGCAAGAAGGCCGTCGGCGCGATTTCGGGCGCCATCGATAACGATCCGGATACCGAAGTGAAGAAGAAGGCCGTGTTCGCCTTGCAGCAGCTTCCCGATGGCGAGGGTGTTCCCATGCTCATCCAGGTGGCCCGCAACAACCGCAATCCAGCCGTGCGCAAGCAGGCCATGTTCTGGCTGGGCCAATCGAACGACCCGCGCGCGCTGGCGTTCTTCGAAGAAGTGCTGAAGCCCTAGTGGGGCGGGCCTCCACGCCTGCGCGGGTTCTCCAGGACCCGCTGTCTGCCGCTAGCCGCCAAGGACAAACCGTTCAACGGTTTCAACCGGCAGTGAAATCTTCTCCGCCACCTGCGTATGCGACATACCCCCGGCAACCATATGGCGCACCGCGGCTGCATGCGTTTCGCCAACATCGATGACGTTTCCATCGGGGTCGTACACTCTGAATGTCCGCTGTCCCCAGTGAAGCTCGCGCAGCGGATGCGCGAACCTCGACTGCGCCGCCATAGCGCGCTCGTACATGGCATCGACGTCCTGCACTTCAAATGCGTTTTCCCACACCGGATGGTCCGCATGGCGTGCATCCGGTGCGGACGATCCGAAGATCGATGCGAACGCATCGCCGGCATCCCATATGGAAAGTCCCGCCGTATATGCGACGGCGATCGGTCTTCCCTCGCGTGCCATGACGCGGGCGACCTTCAGGCCGAGCACGTCCTCGTAGAAGCGCCGGGAGCGGTCCAGGTCGCGCACATACGCCGCCGGCCCTTTGAACTGAATTTCCTGTGTCTCCATACGGCCAGTATTGCATCTTGACAGTGTGCTGTCAATATGACAGAAGCAGTTTCTTTGTGCGATACTGCCGCTATGGATGGCAAGGACTTCATCCCGCTGATCGTCGCCGATGTATTCGAACTCGCCGGTTCCTTCCGCGAACTCGGCGATAAGATTGCCGGGAAGGTCGGCCAGACCCAGGCCCGCTGGCAGGTCCTGAGCGCTGCGGCCGGCGGCGATAAGACCGTACCCCAGATTGCCAGACGGCTGGGATACGCACGCCAGAGCGTGCAGCGCGTAGTGGATATCCTGGCCATGGACGGTGTAGCCGAATATTTTCCCAATCCCGATCACCAGCGTTCGCCGCTGGTGCGACTGACCGCCGAAGGCGGCACGCAGCTTCGAAAGCTGACCGCGGCGGCCGGCCATATGCATAGGAAACTGGCACGCGGGCTGCACGCGAAGGATCTGGAGACCGCGCTAAGGGTGTTGCGTACGCTACGCGACGAGATGGTCGAGAGCCGGTAAGCATGTGGGGCGGGTCCCCGACCTGGCCGGGAGGCCTGTCCCACTGAGCTAAAATCAACCCATGCGCGCATTCCCCATCGTCCTGCTGGCTCTCGCGGGCGCGGCCCTGTTGCCCGCGGCCAAGAATCTGGAAATCTATTTCATCGACGTCGAAGGCGGCCAAGCCACGCTGTTTGTGGCGCCCTCCGGCGAATCCATGCTGGTAGACACCGGCTGGTCCGGCAACAACAGCCGCGACGCGAACCGCATCGCCGCCGCCGCCAAGCACGCCGGCGTGAAGGCCATCGATTACCTCCTGGTCACCCACTTCCACGAGGATCACGTCGGCGGCGTACCGCAACTCGCCCGCAAACTGCCGATCCATAACTTCATCGACCACGGCGAGAGCGTCGAGCACGATCAGCGCGCCAAGGAGCTTTACGCCGCATACCTTGAATACCGCGCGAAAGGCAACCACATCCTGGCCAAGCCCGGCGTCACGATTCCGATTAAAGGCCTCGACGTGAGGGTGCTGACCGCCGATGGCGACGAGATCGAAAGCCCGCTGCCTGGCGCGGGGCAACCCAATCCATTGTGCGCGGCGGACCGGCTCCAGGCTCCCGACGCAACCGAAAACGCCCGCTCGGTGGGCACCATGATCGCATTCGGAAACTTCCGCGCACTCGACATGGGCGACCTTACCTGGAACAAGGAGCACGAGTTGGTCTGCCCCAATAATAAAATCGGCGCCGTGGATCTCTACATCGTTTCGCACCACGGCTCCGACCTGTCCGGCTCGCCCGCTTTCGTGCAAGGCATTCATCCGCGCGTGGCCATCATGGATAATGGAGCGCGCAAGGGCGGCTCGGCGTCCGTCTGGCAAACCATCCACGCTTCGCCCGGCCTGGAGGATATCTGGCAGTTGCACTTCGCCATTTCCGGCGGCCGCGACAACAACGCCCCGGACACATTCATCGCCAATACCGACGAAGTGGGCGACCAGGGGAATTGGATCCACGTAAGCGTGCGCCCGGATGGCAGTTTCACGGTGACTAACCCGCGCAACAAATATTCGAAGACCTACGGCCCCAGAGGATAGCGGCCGGCATGTCCAAGCGTCCCGATTACGGTATCGATGCGCCCGGCGTCCTGGCCATGTTCTTCGTGGCTGGCGCACTCTGCTTGGTCTTCGGCGTCTTTGCGCGCCCCATCGTTATCTGCGCGGTCACCATCGATTTCGACCATGCCCCGCAAATTACCGGCGGAATCTTTCTGCTGGAAGGCGTGCTGATGTTCATCTACGTGAAGTGGGGCAAGTTCCGGCACCGCGATCGCATGCTGGCGCAGGTGTCGTGGACCGGCAATGAATCGGTGCTGGACGTGGGCACCGGCCGCGGGCTGCTGCTGATCGGCGCCGCCAGACACCTGACCACCGGTCGCGCGGTGGGCATCGATATCTGGAGCGCGAAAGACTTGTCCGGCAATGCCATCGAGCGCACCCAGGCCAACATCGAGATGGAGGGCGTGGGCGGAAAGGTCGAGCTACGCACGGAAGACGCCAGCCAAATGACGTTTCCGGATAGCTCGTTCGACGTAGTGGTTTCGAACCTGTGCATCCATAACATCCCGAAACAAGCGGGGCGCGACCAAGCCTGCCGCGAGATCGCGCGCGTTCTGCGGCCGGAGGGAGTGGCGGTGATCTCCGACTACAAGCTGACCAAGAAATACGCGGGAGCGTTCGCCGGCCTCGGGTTTGCGGTCGAATGGCGCGGGCCGTTCTGGCGCGATACGTTTCCGCCGCTGAAGATGTTCGTGGCGCGGAAGCCGTTATGAAAATCGCAGTCATTGGCCTTGGCTTCATGGGTAGCACCCATGTGCATGCATGGCGGCAGATTCCCGGCGCTGAGTTGGCCGCCGTTGCGAGCCGCGATCCGGTCCGTCTCTCCGGCGATTTTACCGGTGTCCGGGGAAATCTTGGCGGCCAAGGCGGGAAGTTGGATTTCTCCGCGGTAGCCAAGTACACCAGCGCGGAAGAGGCTGTGCGCGATCCTGCGATAGAAGCCGTGGACATCTGCCTGCCTACGAATCTCCACGAGCGCATCGCGGCGCTGGCGCTCGCTGCCGGAAAACATGTGCTGGTCGAAAAACCCATGGCCCTGGATGGCGCCTCGGCCGACCGCATGATCGCCGCCGCCGAACGTCACGGCCGCATCCTGATGGCCGCGCAAGTAGTGCGCTTCATTCCGCCGTATCGCGGCGCCGCCGATATTCTGCGTTCGGGGCGGCTGGGACCTGTGCGCGCAGCCATTTTTCGCCGGCGATGCGCCGCGCCCGCCTGGAGCATATGGCTATCGGACCCCGCGCAAAGCGGCGGCGGAGTATTCGACCTGTTGATCCACGACATCGATTTCTGCTTGCATGTGTTCGGCAAGCCGGAAGCCGTAAGGGCTTCCGGATACGAAGATCTGGCGCGTGGGGTGGATTGGATCCTGGCGCAATTCCAGTATCCGGGAATCGGCGCGGTGGCGATATCGGGTGGCTGGCATCATCCGGCGGCTTATCCATTTTCGATGGAGTTCACGATCGTGGCCGACAACGGCACACTAGAGTTCGATTCGTCCGCCACGCCCCTCGCCGAATACGGCGCCGATGCCAGCCAACACGCTCTCAATGTACCGGACACGGACGGTTACCGCGCCGAACTTGAATACTTCCTGGATTGCGCCACGCGCGGCGAAAAACCGCTGGCTTGCCCGCCCGAAGAATCCGCCGCGGCTGTAAAGTTGGCGCACCTCATGCTGGAATCCCGCAACAGAAACGGAGAGAAGATCGCATGCAACCTTTGAGCGATATGGAAGTCGGCGTCATGTTTTGGGCCGGTGGCGATCCGTACGAAACCATACGGGAGCTGAAATCGTGGGGCGTGCGCTGCGGCCAAATGGGTATCCCCGGCGACATGCCGCTGCCAGACGCGGCGCCGCAGTGGAAACAGGCCCTGGCCGACGAAAACTTTATCGCGGCTACGGTGTTTGCAGCATATATAGGCGAGAGTTACGCGGACATTCCCACGGTGCGGCAAACCGTGGGCTTCGTGCCGCCTGCTACGCGCGCCGAACGCGAACTGCGCACATTCGCGGTCAGTGATTTCGCGGCCGAAATCGGCGTGTCGGGCATCGCCACGCATATCGGTTTCGTGCCGGAAGACCCGGCTTCGCCGGACTATATAGCCGTGCGGGATATGGTGCGGCGCGTGTGCGACCATGCCGCCGGGCATGGCCAAACGTTCGCGCTTGAAACCGGGCAGGAATCGGCGCCGGTGCTGCATGAGTTCTTATTGGCCGCCCAACGCGGCAATCTGGGCATCAACTTCGACCCGGCCAATATGATCCTCTACGGGACTGGCGATCCGATCGCCGCGCTGGATACGCTCGCGCCGCACGTGCTTACGGTGCATTGCAAAGACGGCGACTGGCCGCCTCCGTCGATCCACGGCGCGCTGGGAAGCGAACAGCCGCTGGGCCACGGTTCAGTAGGAATGGAGCGGTTCGTCGCTAAGTTGAAGGAGATCGGTTACAAAGGCCCGCTCACTATTGAACGCGAGGCGAGCGACCTTGCGCGTCGGCAACGCGATATCGAGATGGGAGTGGTACTGTTACGGCGCCTGGCATCCTAGTTTTCGCAACGCGCCCGGATGCCCCGCCGTCTGACTAATTGACTATCTACGCATGCCCGGACTATCTTCCAGCCAGGAAATGGAACTCGAATATGTGACTTGGGACGCGCCGGAGCTGCCGCCGGTCGCTTTTCGCCGGCGTGCCATGCAAGGCATCCACCAGGAAGTCAGCGAAGCTTTCACCGCCGCGCCACACCGCGGCGCGGAGACCGGCGGGATTCTGCTCGGCCGGCGCGAGGACGATCGCATTGTGGTGGAAGACTTCGAGCCAGTGCCCTCGGAGCACCGCTTCGGGCCTTCTTACCGTCTTTCGGAGACCGACTGCGAACTATTGCGGGAGACTCTGGACTGGTTTCGCGGAGGCGTGCAGCCGGGCTTGTCGGTGCTGGGGTTCTACCGCAGTCATACGGCGCCGGCGGTCGAGCTTTGCCAGGAAGACGAAGACCTCATGCGGGCGTATTTTGGCGCGGCCGAGGATCTGGTGTTGCTGGTCAAGCCCAATTTAATGGGAACCAGCGACGACGATTTTTTCGTTCGGCGCTGTGGGCCCACGGCGCGGCCGCCCGGTATGGATCGGCCGCGGGCCTCCGATCCGCCATCCTTGACGACGTGGCCAGCGCCGCGTCGGCGGCTGGAACCTGAACCTGACCGTCCCGCCGTCGCGAGCCGCCGCCGGCGATGGCTCTGGTACGCGGCTGCGATGTTGCTGGGCTTAGCCGGCGGCACGCTCGGTTATCTGTGGTGGCATCCGGATGCGGGCGTCGATCGGATCGCGGCGGCCGCTGCCGCGCCGTCCGCGCCACCGCTGGACGCACGGCCCATAGTGGAGGGCACACCGGCGCCAACCGAGCCGGATGTCGCCGGCATTCATGAACTGGTGGATCGCTGGGCGGGCGCACTAAAGCGCGGCGATGTCGAGTCGGCCGGGCAATGTTACGCGCCGGTGGTGAGCACCTATTTCTCACGGCACGATGTGACGCGCGACGCTGTGCGCCAGAGTATCTTGCGGGACCGCGCGCGCTACGGCCGTCTGGATGTTTATCGCGTCACCGGCGTAACCATTACGCCAGTGAGCGACAGCCGCGCCGTTGCCACTTTCCGCAAGCATTGGCACTGGCAAGCCTCGGGGCGTGGACGTCCGGCCGGTGAAGAGGAAGAACGCATGACGTTGGTGCGGACCGATGGCGTGTGGCGGATTTCATCGGAACAAGCCACGCATTGAGGCGCTCGCGTGGCGCACTCACTCTTGCGTGCCGCGTCCCGACTCATCGGAACGCTCCGAACAGGCAGCGCTAGCTTCATTCGTCAGATAAAATCGTGTGAGGATCGGTGCGCGATGCTTCCTTCACAAGGTAAGCGCGGACGGTCTTCAGGTTGTAGCGGAGCAGGTCGCGCAGCCGGAAGCGCTGTTCGATCTTCAGATGCTCCTCGCGCTTCAACAGCAGCCAGCGATTTCTTCAGCACGGACTGAGACCTTCGGAGGCCATGCGGCGCGATTCGCCGGCGCGGACCTCATCGAGAGCCTGGTTCATCTTACCTACCACGTGGTACCAGTCGAGGATGTGCAGAGCCTCGGAGCATTTTCGCGGATGACCTTCCGGTAGGGGCCCCCAGACCCCCTGGGAAACAACCGGCGCGCTCATTTCAATAAGCTGACTCCCCACGGCCGCAAACACTTGGCAATCGGCGTCGCAGGCCGGGAGGCCCGTCCCTTCACCTCGCCGCGACCTTTCCTTCTTGATAGATTGTTACCCCGCGTTTCACCGTTCGGCTTACCAGGTTGACACCGAAACAGTGGGGAATCTCCCGGTAATCCGATGCGTTCAGCATGATCAGATCGGCGGGCTTGCCCACTTCCAGCGAGCCCGCCACCTGCCCCGATCCGATGGCGCAGGCCGCATTGAATGTCGCCGCACAGATGGCTTCCGCCGGGCTCATACCCAGATGCTCGCACGCCAGCGCGACAATTGTGGACATGCTGCACGTCGAACTGGCGCCAGGGTTGAAGTTCGTGCCCAGTGCCACGGCCGCGCCTCCGTCAATGATCTGCCGCGCGTGTGCGCACCGTCCGTTGCCATGCTCGAAGCCATGCTGTGGATAGCGCTGAAAGGCGGCCCCGGGCAGCAACACGGCCATGGTGTTCGAGCGCGCCAGCAAGTCCACGTCCGCCGCACAGGTGTCGTGCAGGCAATCCACGCTGGCAGCTCCCACTTCCACTCCCAGGCGCACGGCGCCCCTCTCCGGGTATTCGCCGCCGTGGATCTTGAGCTGGAATCCGAGCGCGCGCGCCGTGTCCAAATACCGGCGGCTCTGCTCCAAATCGAATACCCGGTCGGCGTACCGGAGACCGGCGTAACGCGCGAACCTTTTACGGCAGATCGCCGGCAGCACGTCGGAGCATATCCACGAAATGTAGCCGGCGGGGTTGCCCGCGTGCGTGGCGGGTAGCGAACGCGGGGTCAGGAACGTGGACACAATATCCAGCGGCGCACCATTCAGCATGGCCTGTACGCGCAGGATCTTCAACTCGCCTCTGGCGTCGAGCCCATAGCCCGACTTGGCCTCCAGAGTGGTGGTCCCATGCCGGACCATGGCGTTGACGAATTGCCGCGCACGCGATTCCAGGCGCTTGGCGGAAGCGTTGTACAGCGCCTGAAGGGCCGGCGCAGGCCCGTGCGGCGGCTCTTTGACAGCGCCGGCAACGCTCTCGTAGCTATCGTCCAGCCACGGAGCGCCCCAGGCGAAATGCGTGTGGCAATCCACGAAACCGGGCATTACCACATGCCCCGTGGCGTCGATTTCCTGGGATCCGCGCAACCCGAGGTTCTCGACGCGGCGGCTGAGGCCCACTTCCACGATGTGTCCGTCCTCAATGAGGACCGCGCCGTCGCGAATGATACCAAGTTCCTGGAGCGCGGTCCCGCGCCTGGGTTCCGTTGAGCCGCGCAACGTAAGCAGTTGCCGCGCCCCCCTCACCAGAAGAGTTCCAGACATTCGGAGGACCTTATTTTAATATAGCAGGATGCCCTCCTTGCGCCCGTTGAAGACTCTGGAACGAGTGTTGTCCAAAGCCGGGCTGGGCTCGCGCACCGAGGCGCGAAGCTGGATCGGCGCGGGCCGGGTGCGGGTGAACGGCAAAGTGGTCCGGTCGCCCGATCATTGGGTGGATATGGAGCGTGACCGGGTCGCGCTCGATGGACAACCGGTCCGCGGCGCCCGCAAGGTCTATCTGCTGCTGTACAAGCCCAAGGGCTACCTGACGACTTATACCGATCCGCAAGGCAGGCCCACCGTTTACGATCTGGTGCGCGATGCCGGCACATGGGTGGTTCCCGTAGGCCGCCTGGATTTGGACACCACCGGCCTGTTGATCATGACCAACGACACGGAATTCGCCGAGCGGCTTACCAATCCCGAATATAAAGTTGCCAAGACATACCAGGCGAAGTGCGCCGACCGATTGGCCGACGAACAGATCGCGCGTCTGCGCGGCGGTGTGCAATTGAGCGACGGCCCCACGCGCCCGGCGCTGGCGGCGCGCCTGCGCGATTCCGGCAAATACACGCACATCGAGCTGACCATCGGCGAAGGCCGCAACCGGCAGGTGCGCCGCATGGTGGAAGCCGTCGGCAGCAAGGTCCTCAAGCTGACGCGGGTGGCCATTGGTCCGCTGCGCATCGGCGATCTGCAGATCGGAAAATGGCGGCATCTGACCGCGGCGGAAGTGCGCGCGCTGGGTTCATCGAAGACCCTATCGCCGCCTTGAGTGCGAGACCGTCACTGAATGTCCACGCCCGTGTTGTCGGATGCCATCATCTGGCCTTCGCTGTCTCTCACTACCACACGCACAACGTAACTTCCGGTCTTCACGCTGAAGTTCGCCTTGACTCTGATCCCGGAATCCAGCCTCTTTTCCAGGGTTTCTTCTTTCAGCCGTAGAGTCAGAGTTTTCTGTTCGCCGGTTATATAATTCCCGTTGAGGTCGAACAGTGCGGACACAATGGTCAGGTCGTCGTGGTTTCGCCCATCCGCCTTCCGGTAGTGCAGGCCCTTGATGTCCAATTGCGCGACCACCGAGAGACTCGCATCCACTTCGCCGGAGCGGAAGAACTGCGTGTGCACGGCCAGCGGAATATCTTTTATGACCTCGCGGGAGAAGACCGCATCCTCGATTTCCTGCTTCGCCTGGTCCGTGGCGCCGGCTTCGTGCCGCGGCGCATAGTAGCCTTTGCGCACCTGCAAGGTCACGCCCTTGGGGTCCCGCAGTGTGACTTGGAGTTTGTGATACTTGCCGTCCGATTTCAGGTTCTCCGGCGTGAAAGCCAGCACATAGATGAATTCCGGCGCGGCAGCCAGACGCTTGAATCCGTCGCCGAGATCGTTATTGGCATGGAACCAGTCGCCGCCCGTGGCATGCGCCAGGTCTTCCATGACCATTTCCTCGGCCATGGCCTCCTCTTGCAGGTACTGACTCACCATATTGAGCACCTGAGGCCCCCCCGCCGGCGCCGGCCTGGAGGCGTCGAATCCCGGAGGCGTCCAAAGGCCGCGCACATCCAAGGTGCTGATGATCACGTTGGCCCGGATGGCGCGGTCGATCACGTCGGTGATTTCCGGTTGGTCCTCGGAAGGCACCAGGAATCCCGGCGAGGCCAGCACGATGCTGCGCTGGCCCGGCATCGCCGCCATTCGCCGGACTACTTGCAGCAGGACGCTAGCCGCCAGCCGGGTCTGGTGCTCCCCTGATGCAGCGCGCCTTCCGCAAACCCCATGACCTCGTTCGCGGTGGCATAGGGATTCATGCTGCACGCTTTGTAGTTGATGAGCGCGACCTGCGTCGCCTGTGGGTCGTTCAGGTTCACGATGCGGTCCGCCATGTAGTAACTGATATCCGGGCAGTCCAGGCCATGGCCGATGCTGCCGGCGACGGGGGCCGGCCGCAGCCGCGCCAGCGTCTCCCGCAGCTTCTCCTTATCGCTGGTGAACTCCAGCACGATCTGGCCCGATGTGGTGTAGATCGCCGCCCGGTCGGCCGGCTGCATGGACGTTGCGATCACCCGCGCCGCGGCATCGCGCGAGCGGGCCAGGTCTTCGAACGTCGCGTGCAAATCGTCGAACAAGTAGGCCACGAAGTGGTCGGCGAGCACTGGCGGCGGCACGGCGGCCCCGGCTTCCGGCGGCTTGTTCTCCGGCTGCGGCTCCAAACTCGCAGGCTCCTTTTCCAGCACCACCGGAGTGCCCGGCTTCTCGATCGAAAACCTCGCGATCACCTGCGGCTTTCCATTGTCCAGGAGCCGGAAGTCTTCCTTGGCCAAGTTGCCCACCGCGTGGCCGTTGCGGTCGCGCACGACTACGGTCACGGGCACCAGATTCACCCGCGAGGTGAATTTTGCGGGCGCTTCCTTGGTCTCCATTTCGGATGCGGACTGGCTGGGGGGGGATGCCTGTTGCGCCGTGGCAAACGTGCCGGGCAGCAGGAGGATGGCAAACAAACGATGGACCTGCATGGGCGTGCCTTTCATTCTACTCCGGTGAACTCCGTTAGGGCAGGTTGACGGGTTACTAAGATGGCTCGAAGGCTTGCTGACCCCGATGCCGGCCATCGATTACGCGACTATCATTCTCCCGTTCGGCAACGATGATCGTGGTCGCCAACCTGCGCTTGTCGGGGTTCTTCACCCTGGTGAGCGCGTGGGTAGTTGAACATGCGCGCCGCCCATCCGGCTGCTGGCGGCGATCGTGTTCGTGTCCGGATTCTTCTCCGCGCTCTTTGTAAATGCCCCCATGTGCCTGGTGCTCACGCAGCTACGTGCTCGAAATTACCCGCCGGCTGCACCGCAATCCTGTTCCCTATATGCTGGCGGTGGCCATGGCGGCGAACCTCGGGAGCGCTGGCATTTGCTCCTTCCGCGCTCCGTATCTGGTCCGTAGCCTGTAGCTTAACGCATGTCAAAATGTCTAGCGCTGGTGACCACTCCCTTACGGCCAGTAGCCCGCTAACGTCTTCGACGTGGGCACTGCGGTCGCAAGATTGCCTGTTACGATAATCAATCGCACCACAAGGAGCAAACCGAATGCGTTACGTTACAAGAGTTACAGTGGGCCTGGCCTTCGCCGCGCTGCTTTCGGCGCAGACCGCCGAGGAACTGGTGAACAAGAACTTGACGGCCCACGGCGGCGTCGAGAAACTCAAGGAAATCCGCTCGCTGCGCATGACGGGTAAGTTGCAACAGGGCAGCTTCACGGCGCAACTCGGCCTCGATACCATGGCCCCCGACCTGGTCAAGCAGAGCTTCACCATCATGAGCATGACCGGGATATCCGCATATGACGGCGCCATCGGCTGGCGTATCATGCCGTTCGGCGGCCGCAAGGATCCGGAGATGCTCGGCGAGGACGACCTGCGCGCTTTGCAGGATGAGTCCGATTTCTACGGCCACCTGGTGGATTACAAAGCGAAAGGCAACACCATCGAGTACCTGGGCCACGACACCGTGGATGGCGACGACGCATACCGCCTGAAGGTAACTCTGAAGAACGGCGACATCGTCTACTATTACCTGGACCCAGAGACGTTCTTAGAGGTCCGCACGGAGTTGGTGCAATTCATCCACGGTTCGGTGAAGGAATCGTTCTCCGAAATGGGATCCTACAAGCTGGTCAACGGCATCTACTTCCCGTTCGCGCTGGAGCAGGGCAATCCTCGCAACCCTGGCGAGACCAGCAAAATCACCATTGATAAGATCGAGGCCAATGTCGCCATCGATCCCGCCGAGTTCAAGATGCCGGCGGCCGCACCCGCTGCTTCGCCATCCGCGCCCCCGAAAAAGGAGTCGTCACTGTGATGTTTCATTTGCGCCTGTGGTATCTGCCTCTTCTCTTGAGCCCCGCCCTGCTGGCGCAAGCGCCGGTCCGGTACGATTCGGGCACCATATCGGGCCTGCCGGCGCGCAATATCGGATCGGCGGAAATGAGCGGCCGTATCGCCGCTGTCACCGCCGTCAACGATAGCGGACGGCTTACCGTGTTTGCCGCTTCCGCCAGCGGCGGCGTTTGGAAATCGGTCAACGGCGGGACTACTTTCAAGTCCGTATTCGATCTGCCCGATGTGCAGTCCATCGGCGCGGTCGCGGTCGATCCATCGAACTCGAAGATCGTATGGGTGGGTACCGGCGAAAGCTGGGTGCGCAATAGCGTCTCCATCGGCGACGGCGTCTACAAATCCGTCGATGGCGGCGAGAACTGGAAGAACGCCGGCCTCAAGGATTCCGAACATATCGCCAAGATCTTGATCGATCCGAAAGACGGCAACATCGTGTACGCCTGCGCCACCGGACACCTTTGGGACGATAACGACGAACGCGGCGTCTACAAAACGAGCGATGGCGGCCAGACCTGGCGGAAGGTGCTTGCCGGTGCGAATGGCTCGACCGGATGCGGCATGTTGTCGATGGCCGCGCAGGATCCCAAAACCATCTACGCCTCGATGTGGGATTTCCGGCGGCAGGCATGGACCTTCCGCTCGGGTGGCCCGGGCAGCGGCTTGTTCAAGTCCACCGATGGCGGCGAGCACTGGACCGAATTCACTTCCGCGAATGCCAAAGGCCTGCCCGACAAGCCCTATGGCCGCATCGCGCTGGCGGTGGCGCCATCCAAGCCGCAAGTGGTCTACGCCACCATCGAGTCCAAGAGCGGCGCTCTGTACCGGTCCGCCGACGGCGGCCAGAACTGGACGCGCCTGGATGCCAGCCAGTTTCAGATCTGGCGCCCGTTCTATTTCGCTAACCTGATCGTCGACCCCAAAGACGAAAACAAAGTGTTCAAGGTCGACGGACCGCTGTTGCTCAGCGTGAACGGCGGGCGCAGTTTCAGTGCAGTAGCCAATGCGCACGGTGACTTTCACGATGTCTGGATCGATCCCGGCAATCCCAATATGATGTTCACCGGCGACGATGGCGGCTTATGGCGCAGCCAGGACGGCGGCACGCGCTGGGAACATCTGATGAACCTGCCGGTC
>DATNMW010000171.1:0-22981 GCA_035602155.1 Bryobacteraceae bacterium
AACGCATTCGTCTCTGCGGTCGATCCAGGAACGGGCGCATGTTACGGCGGCGACAGTCCCGCGAATTGCCAATTCGGCGACCTGGGGCGCAACAGCCTGCGCGGTCCGGATTTCGTCTGGAGCGATCTGTACGTTACCCGGCGCTTCCGCCTGCGCGAGGGGCTGACGTTGCGTATGGACGGGCAATTCTTCAATGTCTTGAACCATCCCAATTTCGCTTTGCCCTCGGTGGTGGCGGGCATTCCCGGCCAGCCCGCGACGCAGACGGGCTTTGGGGCGATCACTTCCACCACGTCGCCACCGACCGGGCTGCTAGGGGTTGGATTGGGCGGCGACAATTCGCCGCGCATGATCGCGGTGCAAGCGAGAGTGGAGTTTTGATGAAACCGCGTGTGAGGATTAACGGCCGGGTTTGGAGCACGTCGATTTGTGCGCGAAAGCGTCTTGGACTGCCAGATCTGTGCTACCACTGTTGGGCCGCGGAATCAAGAGCGTTTCATCCAGCCAAGATCTGCTCAAAGTCGTTAAGAAGTTGCCGATGATCCTCGGTGCTGATCCCAGCCGAGGAATAATAGCGGTTCAGTTGGGCCGGCACACCGACTTCGCGCTCAAATTTGAAGATTGGCGTTAGCGGAGTGCCGCCTTGCGCGTCGGTTCGCAACTCGAAACCAAACCACTGAAATGGAGGCGCGGCGCTGGAAATCTCGGTAAGTCGTGCAGCCAGCTTCGCAACCTTGCCGGAAGTTGTGGCAAGGTCGTGATCAGAGCGGACAATCAATTCACTTTGGTGTTGTTTCTTGTGAACGAAGTCAGAGGGAGGCCTCGCACCAAAATACTGTGCCGCAAAACGCGAGTATGTCCTCAAGAAAAGTATCGGAGTGGCGCGTCGATGATCCGGTGTCCGCTATTATCCCGTCGTTGAAAAACGTCACGCTTACGGACAACAAACTGTCTTCGATTGAGAATGCTCCGTCGAAGAATCGCACCCCCTTTGGACTGCTAGCAGTCCAGCTCAGTTCTTCCGGAGTCTTTGGCGACCCCAAGAAGTGATAGCGGTCCTTAATAGCCGAAAAAAAAACTGGGTTAAGCCCTCGCGGGTTAAGATCTCGCGCATCGAACAGCCAAACGGACCGCGCAACGCGAACGTTCAAAATCTCCATGCCTAGCCCCCTGACCGGCGGTTGCTCAGGAGCGCTCCGATCGGCTGTTGAGTCAAGAAACTCATCATCGCGGAGTTGTTTCCAGAGGGAGGGAACATTCTCTCCACCGTTCCGCTGTGTGTAGCGTTTCCGCTCAGAGCCACGGAGGCTCCTATTCCTTGTAGACTTGCTTCTTCTCTTTCTTGCCCCGAGGCGCCCGAGTCTTCCAGAAGCTTGCACAACGCCGCCTCAAACTCCTTTCGCATAGCCGATGCTCGGCCTTCCGATGTATGAGGTTCTTCGTCAAAACTCCGCACCGGCAATGAGTCTTCACCTACGGCCTCCAACCGATACGGGAACTCACGAAATGGCGCCGGGCAGTGTTCTCGCGTAGAGTTCTCTTCGCGGGAGGCAGACCGTACTGGCTGTTCCTTCGAGGGGTATATGTATCTTGCAAGCAACATCTCGACCACATGTTGAGCTATGGGAGATGCAATTCGGCGAGAATTCGCCCCCGTAATCTGGGGACCGTAGGAATTCAGAGCAGCTTCGACCTCGTCGCAGGCATTCAAATCTCGTTGCAGATTTTCTAAACAAAAGTTGAGCGCGCGCTCATCAAGGTCCGGATACAACTTGAGCGGCTGACAACATGGTAGCGCTAACGGGAATCGAACCCGTATTTAAGCCTTGAGAGGGCTCCGTCCTAACCGTTAGACGATAGCGCCATGGGCGGGCAATTACGATTCTAGCAGCCCGCGAGGGGGGCTGTCAGCGCCCTAGCGCCCTGAAGACCGCCGACCCTCGAACGCAAAGTGATACGTTGACCATTTATGAAGCCCGTCCTGATTTGCCTCCTCTCGCTCCCCATGTTCGCACAGGTGCGCTTCCTGCCCGCCAAAAAGCTGTGGGTGCTGGAAACCGGTCGCACCTCCTACGTGCTGGGCATCAACGAGCAGAACACCCTCCAGAACGTCTACTGGGGCAAGAAACTGCTGCGCGACGACGATCTCGCACCCGCGCACACCGCGCACGAACACGCCTCCTTCGACTCGCGGGAAACCATGACTAACGAGGAATATCCCGGCTGGGGCGGCATCCGTTACAACGAGCCGTGCGTCAAAGTCACGCTGGCCGATGGCACGCGCGACCTGGTGCTCGACTACGTTTCCCACGAAATCCGCGGCGACACGCTGGAGATCCACACCAAGGATATCCGCTACGCGCTAGCCGTCGATCTGCTCTACCGCGTCTACCCGCACTCGGATATCGTCGAGAAGCGCTCCGCGATTCGGAACCAGACCAGCCAGCCCGTGGTAGTGGAAAGCGCGCAGTCAGGCGTGTGGTACGTCCCGGCCGGCGAGGGCTACCGGCTGAGCTATCTGACCGGGCGCTGGGCGGGCGAAACGCAGCTCCGCCGCGAGCCGGTCGAACCCGGCAAGAAGGTGCTCGAAAGCCGCCGCGGCAATACCAGTCATTTTCTGAATCCATGGTTCGCCCTCGATTATCAAGGCGCCGCGGATGAAGAGCACGGCCGCGTCTGGTTCGGCGCCATCGGCTGGAGCGGCAATTGGAAACTGGTGGTGGAGGAGACGACCGCGCACCAGGTGCGCGTCACCGGCGGCTTCAACGATTTCGATTTCGGATATCTGTTGAAGCCCGGCGAGAGCCTGGAAACGCCAGCCTTCTACGGCGGCTTCACCGACCAGGGCTTCGGCGAAAGCTCGCGCATCATGCACGCTTTCGAGCGCGCGGAGATCCTGCCCGATCGCGCCGCGCCGCACCCTCGCCCGGTGCTCTACAATTCCTGGGAAGCCACGACGTTCAACGTCAACGAAGCCGGCCAGAAGCAGCTTGCCGACAAAGCCGCCAAAATCGGCGTGGAGCTGTTCGTGATGGACGATGGCTGGTTCGGCCGGCGCAACGACGATCACGCCGGCCTGGGCGATTGGACCGTCAACCCCCAAAAGTTCCCCAACGGCCTGAAGGGGCTGATCGGCTACGTCAACGGCTTGGGCATGAAGTTCGGCTTGTGGGTCGAGCCGGAGATGGTGAATCCCAATAGCGACCTGTACCGCGCGCATCCCGACTGGGCCATGCACTTCAACGACCGGCCGCGGTCGGAGGCGCGCAATCAGCTCATTCTGAACATGGCGCGCGACGATGTGCGAGAGCACATTTTCACGGTGCTCGACAAGCTGGTGTCGGAAAATCACATCGAATTTCTGAAGTGGGATATGAACCGTAACTTCGGCGAGCCGGGCTGGCCGGAAGTGGCGGTCGCGGAGCAGAAGCAGATCTGGGTCAAGTATGTGGACAACGTGTACAACATCATCGACCGTTTGCGCGCCAAACATCCCGGCCTCGAAATTGAATCGTGTTCGGGAGGCGGCGGCCGCCTGGACCTGGGCATCCTCAAACGCGTGGACGAGGTCTGGACATCGGACAATACCGAAGCCTTCGACCGGCTGCGCATCCAGGAGGGCTTCACCAACGCTTACGCGCCCAAGGTGATGATGGCTTGGGTGACGGACGTCCCCAATCTCAACGGCCGCGGCACGCCGCTGAAATACAGGTTCCTGGTGGCGATGCAGGGATCGCTGGGAATCGGGTCGAACCTGAACCACTGGACGGACGCGGACTTCGCGCTGGCATCGCGCATGGTGTCGATCGACAAGGAGATCCGCGCCACAGTCCAGCAGGGCAATCTCTACCGGCTGTTCTCGCCGCGCGAAGGGGAATTCACCGCCAACCAGTATGTGTCGCAGGATGGCAAGCAGGCTGTGCTGTTCGCCTTTCTGCACTCGCAACAGTATCTGCGCCCCATGCCCATCGTCTATTTGCGCGGGCTGGACGAGCGCGCCGTATACCGGATCAAGACCATCGATAACAAGCTGGGCGGCCGGCTCGAAACCGCCAGCGGCTCGTACCTGATCAACCGCGGGATCGAACTCGGGCTGACGGGCGATTTCGACAGCACGATGTTGACGCTGGACCGCCTGCCGTGACATATACTGTCAAGTGCGGAGGCCTGACATGCGAATGAGCAGACAGATCCTGATCGGGTTTTGCGGCGGTGCGCTGACGTGGCTGGCAGGGTGCGGCGGTTCCCCGCACGCCTCGACCGAGAAGTATTGGCTGGTGGCGACCAACATCAAGATTCCGTACTGGCAGAACGCCAATGCGGGGCTGATGCACGCGGCCCAACAGATGGGCGTGAAGGCAGAGATGGTGGGGCCGGACTCGTTCGATCCCAAAGCGGAGCACGACGCCTTCCAGAAGGTGCTGGCGGAGAAGATCAAGCCGGCGGGCATCATGGTTTCGGTCGCCGATCCCGCAGTGATGCAGCCGGATATCGACGCGGCCATCGGCCAAGGCATTCCGGTAGTGACATTGGATTCCGACGCGCCGGCGAGCAAGCGGCTTACCTTCGTGGGAACCGACAACTACAAGGCTGGAACGATGGGAGCGCAACTGGCCGCGAAACAGTTGCAGGGCAAGGGCAGCGTGGTAGTTTTCACCATGCCCGAACAGGCCAATCTGAAGGACCGGCTGCGCGGCTATCGCGACGGCTTTGAGGGGCACCCGGGAATCAAGATCGTGGATGTCGTGGATATTAAAGGCGACCCGCGCATCGCCTTCGACCGCACCCAGGACCTGATCGACAAGAAGGGCATGGACAAGGTCGACGGATTCATCTGCCTGGAAGCCATCGCTTGCCCGGAGGTGGCGGATGTGCTCGACCGGAACAAAGTGGGCGGCAAGGTGGTGGTGGCGATGGATACCGACCCGCGTACGCTCGACTGGATCAAGAAGGACCGCATCGCCGGCACCATCGCCCAAAAGCCTTTCACCATGGGATTTGTGGGCGTGCCGGCGCTGGACACGCTGCACCACTATCCGCCGAATCCGCTGGACAAGCTGTGGACGCAGGATCCACAATCGCCTGTGGCGACGTTTATCGGCACCGGCGAGATGCTGGTGGATAAGAGCAACGTGGACACCCTGGCCAGCGTGACGCCGCAGAAATAACCACAGATGGACACGGATAAACACGGATAGTACGGAGCGCCTCCCGGCAAACTGTTGAGCCGCGAACATTTTGCCACGTTAGCTGCGCCCGATAACAACCCCTTGAAAGGCGGAGACGGCGGCGAAGCTTAACGGTGTAGCCCATAATCTGGCAAGCGACGGCGCCGAGTTCGACGCTTGTACCTGCGACCTGACGGCGAATTTCCAGGTCGTCGCGCCGGTTGCGGTGGCGACCCGGCCCTCGCCACATTGGGCCTGTTTCTGACGGGTCCGCTACTTGCCGCGCGTCTATCCTATTGGCCCGTATCCACCGTCGTCCATTCGGCGCAAAGCACCTGACCGCTGGGGTTGCTCAACTCCGATGTCACGAGCACGTTGCCCGTAAGTCGAGACGCATTCCAGTCTATGGTGAACGCGCGCGGAGGCGCTACCGGGTGGATGGGCGTTTCCAAACCGATGGTGTGCTCGAGAACGATGCTCCAGGTGGCCGGCGTGTCGATTCCCAGATTGAAGTTCGTCGCCAAAGTCGTGCCTGTGAGACTGGCGCTCAGGCCCAGCGCGCACGCCGGGGCGCGCAAGATCACGCTGTCTATGCTAAGACGAAATCCGGTATCGGTGACCCAAAGAGCGCCATCCGACCCTGCTGCAATCCCGCCCAAGCCCCCCGAAGTGGGCTCGGGAAATTCCGTGATCACGCCCGCCGTGGTAATCCGCCCGATCCATCCATTGGCGCACGGGGAGCAAGATACGGTGAACCATAGAGCGCCGTCCGGCGCCGCCGTGATCCAACCCGTTCCGCCTCCGGACGGCTTGAGTGGCACGGGGTATTGGGTGATCGCGCCATCAGTCGTAATGCGCCAGATGTTTCCGGCGTTGTCCGCGAACCAGAGGGCGCCATCCGGTCCGGCCGTGATCCCGTCCACCTCGCTGAAGCCCCCGTAGGATGCCGGCACCGGGTATAAGGTTACCGCGCCGGCGGTCGTGATCTGTCCGGCGCCGCCACTCCCATAATTCGTCCAGGTGAACCACAGCGCGCCATTCGGCCCGGCCGTGATGTAGTCCGGATAGCCCTCGTCTCCCCCGCTTGGAATATTGGCCGGATACTCCGTGAACGTCCCCGCGGTCGTGATCCGCCCGATCTGGTTGGCCCGAGTTTCGGTGAACCACAGAGCGCCGTCCGGCCCCGCGGTGATCCCGAGCGGGCCGCTGCGGGGTGTCGGCACGGGATACTCGGTGACAACCCCATCTGTGGTGATCCGCCCAATATTGCCGGCGACATTTTCGGTGAACCAGAGAGCGCCATCCGGCCCGGACGTGATGCTCCATGGCTGACCGCCGGATGTCGGAATGGGATAGGTGGTGATCACGCCGGCAGTGGTGATTCGTCCGATGTTGCCGGAGCCGCTCTCCGTAAACCACAAAGCACCATCCGGCCCGGCGGCGATCCCGGCGGGGAAAGCGCTGTCGGTGGGGATGGGATACCCCTGCATCATGCTAAATGTGCCAGATTGCGCCGCGGCGATTGTAGCCAGACACAGGAGCAGTGCCACCAGCCCGGCCGCGCGACGAACTGAATTCCGGCCATTGGTGAACATCACGGTTCCTCCTCAGCGTTCATTGTACGACTTGGCGCCGAGACACGCGGCAAACTGGGCCCGTACATCGATGCTACGCGGAGGCGAAAACGCAGGCACTGAGTCCGCGGGTTCTACTACGGCCGGGACCCTGCTTATCTGTGTGTATCTGTGTCCATCTGTGGTTCCGGTTTTGGCCTTTTGCCCTTCAGACCAACAGCCCGGTGATGGCGACGATTAACCCGGCGACGCCGGCGATCACGCCGACCACCGGGAACAGCATCTTGCGCGCGATGAAATAGAGGGAACTGAGCACCAGCGCGATTTCCAGCAGCCCTTCACCCAAATCATAATGCAGCGCGCGCCGCTCGGCGGTTTCCGAGGCTTCCTTCTGGCCCGCCGCCTTCTCCTGCAGCTCTTTGGCCTGATCGGAATATTTCTTCTTATCCCTGGCGAATTGCGCCAGGATCTCTTTCGCACCGGGATTATTTGGACCAAGGACTCCGATCAGACGCTCTCCAACTTCCAGGTTATGAAACTTGAGGCGGCTGGCCTGATAGTATTGCCACTGGTCGTTGGAGTCCGTCTTCTTGATGATGGCCTCGGTGTGCGTGCGATGCGAAAGGATCGTCACCACCGCCAGGAAAACGGCAAGCAGCGCGGCCATGACTCCCACTTTCTGGCCCATGGGGTCGTGCCCGTGTCCTTCTTCGTGATGGATTTCCAGTTCCGCCATACGAGGTTATCGGCTCAGACAGGCTGGGACGCCTGTCCCACCGCTTCCGCCAGGAGTTCGCCCTTTTCGAGATGCCGCACCTTGGTCGCGAAGCGCGCGGCGTGCGGGTCGTGCGTCACCATCACCACCGTCTTGCCGTACTCCTTGTTCAATTTCGAAAGAATCGTCAAAACGTCGTCGGCGGAAGCCGCATCCAGGTTGCCGGTAGGCTCATCCGCCAGGATCAACGCCGGGTCGGTGACAATCGCACGCGCAATGGCCACGCGCTGTTCCTGCCCGCCGGAAAGCTGCCGTGGATAGTGTCCCAGGCGGTCGCCCAAGCCCACCAGCTTCAGCGCCGTAGCTGCGTGTTCCAGGCGCTCCTGTTTCTTCAAATTGGTGAGTTTCAGCGGCAACTCCACGTTTTCGAGCGCGGTGAGCACCGGGATCAGGTTGAACTGCTGGAAGATGAAGCCCACATGTTCGTTGCGCCAGTGCGCGATCTCCCGATCGCTCAACTCGCGCAAATTGTGCCCCAACACGCGGATCTCGCCGCCGGTAGCCTTATCCATGGCTGCGATCAGGTGCAGCAGCGTGGACTTGCCCGAGCCGGATGGCCCCATCAGGGCCACGAACTCGCCCTTTTCTATGCCGATATTGATATTCTTGAGCGCCACGACATGGAACTCGTCGCGGACGAATTCTTTTGTCAGATTGCGCGTTTCGATGATGGTTTCGCTCATGGTTGATTGAAGTCGATCAGACTTTTTGGCGGACCCGGTCGCCATCTTTCAGCGTGGCAGGCGGGTTGACGATCAGATCTTCGCCGCCGATGAGTCCCTGTTCAATGCGCACGCCCTGGCTACTGGCGGGGCCCGGCTTGACGGAGCGCGTCACAGCCTTTCCTTCCAGCATCACGAAGACTTTATTATCGCGGATGGCTGTGGCCGGCACGATCACAATCGGCTGCGACGGCGTAGCGGCGGCATTCTTCTCATCGGAGAGGAAGGCCACGCTGGCGTTCATTTCGGGCCGCAGACGATCGTCCGGATGGGTGACCTTTACCTTCACCTGCACCGTGGCCTTCTGCCGGTTGGCCTCGGGCGAGAACTCGCGGATGAACCCATCGTATTTGCGGTCGGGAAAGGCATCCGTGGTGATGACGCCTTTCTGCGCCATGTGCAGCTTGGCGAAATCGTTCTGGCTGATGTCCAACTCTACTTCCAGATCGTTGAGATCGGCCAGGGAGACGACGTAGCCTTTGGCGCCGCGGTCGCCCACGAAGCTGGTGGTCACGAATTCACCGATCTCGACGGCGCGCTCCAGGATGGTGCCGGTGACCGGAGAACGGATAATGGTATTGGCTAGATTGGTTTCCGCATAGGCGACTGCGCCGCGGGCCTGCTCCACCTGGCCGCGCATAGCATCTATTTGCTCCTGGCGCGGACCGATCTTGACCAGGTCGTAGGCCTTCTGCAGCGAATTCACCTTGGCCACCCCGGAATCGTAGCGGGCTTGCGCGTCGTCCAGATTCTGTTGCGACATGACCGCCTGCGACACCAGCTTGCGGGTGCGCTCCAGGCTGACTCTGGCGTTTTCCAGATCGGCCTTCGACGAGTTCAGATTGGCCAGCGCTTGGGCGATCTCTTCCGGCCGCGAACCGTGTTCCAACTCGGCCAAATGGGCTTGCAGATTGGCCAAATTCCCCTTGGCCTGATCCAGCTGCGCACGGTATTCGTCGTCTTCCAGGCGCACGAGCACTTGGCCTTCCGTCACTTTGTCGGCCTTGTCGACACCGATCCATTTGACCTTGCCGATGACTTTGGCGGCCAACTCGATTTTGTGCGCGGCCACGATGTAGCCGGTGGCGTTGAGCACTACGCCTTGCTCGGCGTGCCCCGAGTCGATGGCTTTGACGCGCTGAACGGAGACTTCCGTAGAGGCATTCAGGCGGCTATAGGCGAAACGGCCGGCGCCCAGCAGCAGGAACAGGAGAATGCCACCGATAATCCAGCGGGTGGCCCATTTGGATGGCTCGCCGACGCGCTTTTTGTTGCGGTCGATTTGGAGAGATTTCAGTTCAGCATCCATGCGGTCAGACCTCGCGCAACGCCACCAGGATTTCCTTTCTCGCGGCGCTGCTGGCCGGGAACACGCCGCCCACCGCTCCCAGCACGGACGCGAAGACGATTCCGGCGAGCATGATCTGCGGCGTTACACGGAAGGAAAAGGCCAGCTCGCTGAAGGTGGTGCTGCCTATACCGGTGGCTTTTCCGTTCAAGGCAATAAAAGCCAGCAGGCAGCCCAGGACTCCGCCCAAACCCGCCAACAGCACCGATTCTATGAAAAAGCTGAGCAGAATACTGCCACGCGAAAAACCCAGCACGCGCAATGTGCCAATCTCCCGCGCGCGGCGAGCCACCGCGGCGTACATGGTATTCATAGCGGCAAAGCTGCTTCCGATAGCCATGACAATCGAAACGAAGACTCCGAGGTATTCGATCGGCCTCGCAGAAACCGTTTGCAGGGCGTAGTATTCCTTTTCGGAGACCGCGTTCATGTTCAGGCGCTGATCGTCGTTGATGCTCTTCACCAGCGCGGCGGCCGTGACGGTGTCGGTGGCGCGCACCAGGGCGGAGCTGAGCACATCCTCGCGCTGCAGGTCGGAAGCGACCTGGTTGAGGCCGGCGAAAATCTCGCTGTTTTGGGCGGTCTGGCCGGCGTCCATCACGCCGACCACTTCCCAGTCGCCGCGACCGAAAGTGAGCCGCTTGCCCAGCGCGGCGCCAGGATAATTCTGGGCGACCGACTTGCCGACGACCACTTCGCGCTTGCCGGGATCGAACCAGCGGCCGGCGGAGATCTTGAGCGAGGGGCGCATCTCAATGCCTATTGGCGAAAGGCCGCGCAGCGTTACGTTGTTGCCTTCCGGCGCGTCCACACCGGGCAGGTTGATCACCGTCACGACTTCGAGCGACGCCATGGGATCGCCATTTTGAGCACGGGCGATACCCGCCTTGAATTTTAGATCCTGGAACTGTTGGCGGGTGAAGTTGGAGACCAACTCCGACTCGGAGCCTTTGCGCATGACAACGATCTGTAGAGGGTCGCCGCTGGCGGAGAGGGTGGCGCGGAGGCCGGCCAATAGGGACATCATGGCCAACAGCACAGCCACGGTAAGAGCGATGCCTAGCGCGGTCATCAGGGTGGTGGTCTTGCGAACCACCAGATTCCTAAGGTTGTAGGTGACGGGGATGGCCATGGGGGGATCTCAATCGGTGCTGCGCAGAGCCTCGACGATATTCGTCCGCGAAGCGTTCCAGGCAGGAATGAAAGCACTGAGGAGGCCGATGCCCAGGGCCACCAGGATGCAAACCGACGCCACGGCCGGGTCGAACCGCCGGATCGGAGGGAGGAACATGCCTGCGGGGCTCTTCTGGACGCCGCCGGTCATCAAGGTCGAGAGCAGGAATCCCAAGGTTCCGCCGGCGATTGAGATAGCGCAGGCTTCGCCGAGGATGATGAACAGGATATTTCCTCCAGTGAAACCCAGGGTCTTGAGCACCCCCACTTCACGCACCCGCTCGCGCACCGACATGGCCATCGTGTTTCCGGAAACCAGCAGGATGGTGAACATCACGGCGGCGCAGATGCTAACCAGAAACAACTTCACATTGCCAAGCATGCCGACGAAGCTGAGCATGAAGGCCTGCTCGGTCTCGGTGCGGGTCTGCACCGGAGAGTTATGGAATTCGTCATCGATGGTGTTGGCCACGTGGGGGACCACGCCGGCGCTGTCGCAAAGAATGTCGAAGGTTCCCACTTCGCCTTTGCGGCTCTCCGGCAAGCCTTCCCGCACATAAGCCCAATTGAAGTAGAGCACTTCGCTTTGGCGCGGGCTGTCGAAGATGCCCCGCACCGTGAGTTCGAGGTTGCCAGGGTAGATGTCGCCGATTATCGTAATACGGTCGCCAATGTGAAAATTGAACTTGCTGGCGAGATCGCGGCCGATGACGGTGCCTGTGCGGTCGCGGATGAAGGCCTGCTTTTGGTCTTCGGGTATTTTCAACTCGCCAAAGATGGTAAAGAGCTTTTCCGGCGGATCGACGCCGAAGCGGGCGAAGAAGTTCTTGGGATCGCGGGCGTCCTTATAGACACCGTTGAACCATTGGGAACTCATGACCTCCTGGACGCCGGGCACCTGGCGGATACGGTCGCGGTAAAACAAGGGGATGGGGACGGTTAACGATATCCGGTTGCGAGTCACCACGCGCAGAGCCTGGTTGGGGGTGGCATCGCTGAGGTACAGGGCGTGATAGACCGCAATGAGTACGCCAAGCAGGCACATGGAGACCCCGATGCTGGCAATGGTGAGCGACGTGCGGCGTCGGTTGCGCCAGCAGTTCTTGACGATCAGCGGGAGATACCGGAACATATGGGGATCTTCCTATTCTAAGCTAATAACGGAATGGCCGACATCCTGGTTCGGGAAACCTATATGCGCGAGGCGGTGGCGCTGGCGCGCGCGGCGGCGGCGGCGGGCGAGGTTCCGGTGGGCGCGGTGGTGGTAGCGGCGGGCGAGATTGTGGGGCGTGGACGCAATTCGGCCATCGGTCTAAACGATCCGACGGCGCACGCGGAGATGCTGGCATTGCGCGCGGCGGCGGCGGTCATGGGGAATTACCGGCTGGAGCGCGCTACGATCTACGCGACACTGGAACCGTGCGCGATGTGCGCCGGGGCATTGGTGGCGGCGCGAGTGGAGCGGCTGGTCTTCGGCGCCCGGGATCTGCGGTTCGGCGGTGTGCGCAGCAAGTTCCGGATTGCGGATTCCGAGCTGTTGAACCATCGGGTGGAGATCGTGGAAGGCGTGCTGGCGGTGGAGTGCGTGGAGTTACTGCAGACATTCTTCGCGCGTAAGCGGCAGGGCGGGAGCAAAGCGGGTGGCGGGTGATTTGGCGGGGGGGATGCGTGGCGAATTTATTTTCCAAGCTTGCCGCGACTGGCGGGAGCGCCGCCGGAAGCGTGGTCAAGGAGCCAGGCGCTTGCCCGCAAAATACTCAGAAGCGCGCAGAATGCGCCTGTAGACAGCGCTCCACGCGGGCGCAGCCGCGAGTACAAGGCGTTCATGGTCCAGGCGGCGGTCGTATAAACTGTCGCCGCGCGCATCGGGCCCAGGCGATCTCTTGCCGGCCAGTCGTATACCAGCCGTTCGATCCCACTGTTAAAAAATCTTCCCATCTGCAAGACTCGTCTGTTGTAAGAAGCCCTGGCCATGGGCGGCAGCTCGGATCTGTCTCTGAACTCCGCGATTAAGGCCGCGGCTTCCTCCGCATGCCTCAAGGCCGCGGTGACGCCATTGGAAGTGATGGGGTCGACCATGGAGGCCGCCTCGCCCACAATCATCCAGTTCGGGCCGCTCACTCCCCGATAGGTGCGGCAACTGAACGAGGTCACGCAGGGAACGCTGCCGGTGTCGCCCTGCCACAGGGACGCGAGGCGCGGGAAGCGCGCCAGTTGCCGGCCGAGAATATCCTCGACGGTAAACCCCTGCTCCCGCACCTTCTTTATCGCTTCGCCCGTAGCGACGTAACCTACGCTCAGCGTATTGGGACCGATGGGAATTTCCCAGATCCAATCCAGGTATTCCCCCGGTGCGGCATACATATAGATGGTCGTCCCCTCGTGCGCCTGGGGGGCTGTGAAATAGGCCCACAAAGCAACTTTCTTGGGGCCATACTCAACCGCTGGAAGACCGAATTCCCGAGCCAACAAGCTGGTGGACGACCCCGAAGCGTCGATGAACCACTTCGAAGCGAATCGCCCTCCCGATGCCGTCCGGATAGAGACGACCCGCATCCCGGTTCTTTCCACGGCCAGGGCTTTATCGCGGACTACAGTGACGCCTTGTCGAACAACCAGATGCAGGAGTTCCTGGTCCAAGCGCATCCGATCGACATGCATGGTGCGCAACTCGACGCGAAACGGAGCGTGGGCCAGCCATTCTCCAGGTCGATACTCCTGCGCGGCTCCCCCGCTTAACTGTAGAGTGACACCCCGTTTGCAGGTTGCGATCCCGCGGTGGATCAGATCTTCCATGGGCAGGCCCAAAGCGCCTAACAAGCCGGGGGAGGCCCAGTCCAGCGACTCGCCGACGGGTGGGCGCAATGGCGTTTCGGGCTCGATGCATACGACGCGAAAGCCCGCTTTTGCCAGATGCAGAGATGCAGCCATGCCGGCCAGCCCACCGCCGACGACGGTTACATCGTGATGGTGCAAAGTGCCGGGCTGCATTCTTAGATTGTGCGGCAAGGGCGGGCCAGCTTCGAACGGCGGTCTGCCTATTGTAATATTTCCCGGGCAGCCAGTTGGGTGCCTTCCACACGCGCCCGGATCTTAGCAAAGGCCACATGGCGCGGCGTGGAAGTATCGTCCGCAAAGGGCGCGAAGCCGCAGTCGTCCGTGGTGCCCAATTGCCGAGGGGGCAGGTGCCTGGCTGCCAGCAGCACCCGCTCACGCACTTTGGCCGCCGTTTCCACCACCGGGTCGATAGGGTCGATGACACCGACGAATACCGTTTGACCGGGCTGCAAATGCCGGCTGACGATCTCCAACACTCTCGCCGGATCCTTTTCGCTCGCCAACTGAACGTAAAAGCGCCCAACGTGCAACTGAAAAAGAGCAGGCAACAAGCCGCCGTAATCCACGCCGGCGCTATGCGTAGCATCCCGGTCGCCGCCTGGACAGGTATGCACGCCAATACGCTGGCGCTCTTGCGGCGCAAAGCGATCGAGCACCTGGTTATTCAGCGCGACGAAGTTATGCAGCAAGCCGCCGGTCGGGTCGAGTTTGAGGGAGAGGCGTCCCTCCGTGAAATCGATTTGTACGCTATCGGCTCCCTGCTCGAGGCAACCCCGGATATCGGCGGCGGCTTCGGATATCAGGTCCGAGAGGAACGCCTCGCGCGGGTACCCCGGAATTTCCGAACTCGGGTAAAGCAGGCTTAGGGCGGATGCCGAGATCACCGCCTGTTTCACAGGCAGCTTTGTCAGCCTCTTGGCCGCCGCCAGATACGCCGATGCGTACGTCCCATAGTGAAATGGACCCGAAGTCAGCCGCGGCAATTGCCGTGTGTGGCCATCTTCAAAAGGAATCACCACGCCATCCGGCGCCACGTTGGATACGCCCTCGACCGGATATGTCGCAAAGCTGGACTTGGTCTGTTCTCCGTCGGTAATCACCGGAGACCCGGTCTCCTCAAAGAGGCGGATGGTATCCCGCAACGCCAGCTCCGCAACGCGGGCGAATTCGCCGGCAGGCATCCCCCCTGCCTGCAAAGCGTGGCGAGCCGCAATCAACTCCGCCGGCCGCGGAATACTGCCGATCGGTTCGGTAGGTATGTTCAACTTATCCAAGCTAACCGAACCGCATGGCGGTGCGCAATAATCGAAAACAATTAGCCCGGGCGTGTCCGCCTGCGGCCGGGGACGGACACATCCTACTCACAGGCGCCCTTTCCGCCGGACGAACCTTGGGCAGGGGCAGGGCTGCTCTGCGGCGGCGCGATGCCGGAATTATCGTCGGGGATCGATGCCCTATGCTTGCCGCCCGCCCGGAACGTGTAACTGGCCAACCATACCCAGTTGGCGAAGGCCGCGTCGCCGTGCCCTCCCGTCAGCGCGTCCGGTACGCTAACCGTACGGTCGCGATAAATCGCGCGCGCGATAGTCACCGTTAAGACGTTGCCATGCCTTGCGTATTGGATGCCCGGCTCCACGGAGACCGCGAACCCCGGCCGGCGGAAACCGAGATCGTTGCCGGTCGGAAACAGATTGCGCGCCGGCACTCCCTCCATTCTTGGGCCAAATGTGACTGTCAACCCGCGAATCCTGGAGATTGGGTGCGCCACGCCGCCCTCCAACAGGTACTGATCCATGATGGCGTTGTACTGGGTCAGGGTAATCGGATTCACGGTTGAGCTTCTCAGAACGCCGTTAATATCCTCTAACATCGCGGTATAGGTTCCGTTGAAGTAGAGCTGGCTCGATAACCAGTTCTTATAAGCGCTCCATTGCAGCGGAATGCCCCAGCCGCCCTGGCCGGGCTGAATGGAATAGTCCACGATGGTCGTGGTTGTCTTTCCGTTTGCTCCTTCGACCACATTCGCGACGTTGTCCTTGCCGGTGGGGAGCAGCAAGCCGAAGCCTAGCTGAATATTGCCGCGGGTATTCTCCCTGGGATCCCACAACCAGCCATTCGCCACGAACGACGTGTCTCCAATGCCCGAGGAAGTGTAGATAATCGACGAATCGTTGGTGTGGCGGCTCGCGGTGAGCAGCGGGACGTCGGCGGAAAAGCTGAATCGCGGCGACAGCTGATAAGTCGCGCTGAAGTTCTCCAGGTTGATCTTGTTTTCGACCTGGGTCCCCTCCTGGACGCGGTAACTCTGCTCGGTAGGCCCGACAAAGTGAATGTATGAGAACTGATGCCGGTATCCGATACCGAAGTCCCATTGGCCCGGAGACAAGTAGCCTCCCTCACTCTCCGGCCCCCCCTGTTCACCGTTGGACCTGGCCACAATGCAGCCCTGGCCGAAAGCTGGCGCTACCGTCGCCAGCGCCGCCGAGGCGGCCAGGCAGATAGCTAGGATTGTGCGCGGACTAAGACCCTTTGAATGTCGCATGAGACGTATTCTACGGGCACGCGCACAAACAACGCAATGGTGAAAAGCTATTACTCGGTTTGGATTAATTAATCGCGGTTACATGTGGCGTACAAGAGCCGATGGTGGCGCGGACTTGCGATCGCCCGTCAGCCACGCGAGCCGCTCATCCAACTCCGGCCGGTGGATTTCGCCCAGCACGCGCGAGCACACCACCCCGTTCTCGTCCAGAAAAGCCGTGTCCGGAATGCCTTCTCCCATGCGAAGCTTGTCGAGGTCGTCCGCGGAAGCGCCGGACCATACCGGAAAATCGACATGATACCGTTCGATGAAGGCCGCAATGTCCTTCTTCGTTTGGTCGTCGTCGAGCGAAACGGCGATGAACGTAACGCCTTTCGCCGCCCACGCCTTGGCGGCCTCCACCAGCATGGGCATTTCCTCGCGGCAGGGGCCGCACGAGGTCGCCCAGAAGTTCAGAACGACGATCTTGCCCCGATAGTCCCGAAGCTGAACCTTCTTCCCGGAGAGATCCCGCAAAGTAAGATCGGACGGTTTCTTATCGGCGGCGAACAGAGTCGCGGCTACCAGGGAGAGCGAGGCTAACAAGGCGAGGCGGAGCATAGAGCTTATATACCGCATGGGGCCTGAGGTTGGCAAGTTAATTAATTCGCGATGGCGAGAAGCCGGCCAGGACGTCGCGGCCCCCGACGGGACCGCCCGACGATTCGGTAGTGGGTCAGTTTGCTTTGTGGGGCAGGATGGTATCCTGCGCGCCGATTGGAAATCGGCGCAAACTGGGCCGATTGACATTCGGCCCGCAGGTTGCCAACCTGCCCCACAAAGCAAATTGACCCACTACCCACGAACCGGGCAGGCATGCTTAGCGGCCGCCATCCCACAACGCTTTGGCGAAACGCTCCGCAGTGACGTAACGGGTATGAAACTGCTGCCAATCGGAAGGATGCAGCCGATAGGCTCTATCCCGTTCAAGCGAAGTTAGCGGTGCCGTGTAGCTCTTCATCGCGTGATAGGGCAGGGGCAGAACCGTGCTGGAGAACTGAAAGTTGTAGTCGCCTTCTTTCATCCATCCGTCGCCAATGAATATATAGTCGCGCATCCAACCGGCAGCGGGTGGAGGAACGGCGGGGAACCGCATGCGCAGCTCATCGCCCGAGTTGACGATGACGATGCGGTCGTCGATCTTTTCCAGTAGCTCGCGAACATCGCCATATCGCGTGTAGTAACCCTCCAGGTTTCGCCATTGCTGCGCAGTCCCGGCGAGAATGTCATAGTGCGCCAGTTCCGGCGATGAAGGCCCGGCCTGAGTAACTAACGAAAAGCCACGGTAACGAAGTTCGGCGCCGGAGGGAGTCAGCCGTTGAGTCTTCACGTGTTGATTCGGGAGGCCCGGGGCCCATGCCAGCCTGTCCCAATAGACCTCCATGCTGGTACGTAAACGAAGCTTCCGCGGCGCGCCTGCGCGGAACAGCCCAGTCAAATTGAGGGCCACGGTCTTCAGGCGGCCCGCCGGAATGCCGAGACGATTCCGCACCGTGACCCAATGCCCGGCCCCGTCTGGCACCTCGATGCTCAGATCCTGCGGCGTGGGGCTGCCGCCCTGGCTGCGCGCCATGGTGATGGTGTCGTCCCACGGGTGAAGAAAACCGTCGCCAATCAGGTACAGAGGCCCAGTGCGCGGCGCATCTTCCGGCAACTCGAGCTCCACCCAGTGATCGCGCGTCAATCCTTGATACTGCCCGGCGCCAAACGTATTCAGATAATTGGCATCGAGTTCGCGGATCGAGGCGCTCACGTCGTTCCCGGTATCGTCTCTCGCGCTGGCGAAATTTCGCGCCGCGCCAGTCACATACAACTTGAGAGGCGCAGGGGGATCGGCCACACGCTCGTCCACGTAGACCTGCGAGCCTTGCGGGTGATCGACGACGAGCAACGAGTAATAATCGATATAGTAGGTTTCCCAATATTCGTCCGTTAGCCGTAAGTCGTAATACCCATCCCGCGGAACTAGCTGGCCGCCATCGATTTTGAACCATTGCTGCGTTTGTTCAATCGGTTCCAGCGATGTAGCGCTGAGGTGCGCCCCCAGCGGCGCGGACATCGGAGCGACGTCTTTCAAGAACCGCATACCGTGCCCATCCCATGCAAACAAAAACGGACAGGAGCCTTTCAAGCGTTGCTGCGCCAGCACGGATTGGTCCGATTTAAGGTTGAATTCAGCTTGGATCAAACCATTCGGCCAAACGATACGGGCGAATTGGACGCTGGTATGGTCGCCCAGCCCGAAGTGCAGAACCGGCGAAGTGACGATCTGTTTCTGAGTCAGCAGATCCGACCGAATTTCTATCTCGCCGCCTATGCCAAATGGGTTGATGCGCTGATCTCCCGTGGCGGTGGCCGCCCTGGTGCGAATCGCCTGCCAGTTATAGTTCTTTGCGCCGCGATTGGTGAATTGAACGGCTGTGCGATTTTTCGTTAGCCCGATTCCGTCCAGCCGGCCATCCCTATTCAAATCCGCGAGATCCCAGCAGGAGGATGGCAGTCTGGCGGCAAGCGGCACAAAGCCCTTTCCATCTCCCAGGAAAATTCTATCGCCGGCGACGATGTCCAGGCTGCCATTGTTATCCAGATCCGCCAATAAGAGATTCGCCGACGCGGGATCGCCGTCCGGTTTGGCGCTGGCGATCTCCGCGAAATCCCACGCCTCGCCGGAGCCTGTGCCGGACAGCCGGAGAATGGTGAAGTCGCTTCGCAGCACAACGAAATCGATGAGACCGTCTCCATTCACATCCCCCGCCGCAATTGCCAGATTGCGGTCGACCAGTTGAGGCGGGACGTTGCGTGGCGTATACACACCCTGCCGCCTGTTTCTGAAGACTTGCAGCTTCCCGTTGCCGTCGATCAGAGCCACATCGGGCACGCCTTCGCCATCGATGTCGCCGTAGGTGAAGGCGGCCATCCCATCGACGCCTTTGAACGGACGTACTGCCGCGAACGTACCATCGCCATTGTTTCGAAGAATTACCGGTTCGCCGCGCGGCACGCCCAATACGATGTCCAGGTCTCCATCCAGGTCGAAGTCGAAAGCCCATGCTCCGGTGTACGAACCATTCACAATTTCCGCGGGCAGTTTCGTTTTCGTAGTCACATCAATGAATTGTTGGGGAGTCTCTTGTCGATAGATTCTGATTCCATCCGGCGTGGCGAATATCAAATCGGTCTTGAAATCGTAGTTCAAGTCGGCGCCCACGATGGCATTCCTGCTAAGCGCCGCGGTCGAAGCCCCTTTTCGCGCAACGGGCAGGGGTAAGGTTGCGCCGTCTTCCACATGCACGGCGTTCGCGTCCGCCCATACAATCCGCGAATCGCCTTCTCCGTCGAGCACCAGCGATCCGATCCAGGCAATGTTTCCCGCAGGCGAGCCTTTCAACGGCTGCGGATCGAAGTGAAGCCGCATGTCCGGCGGGGCAGGTTCCGAAGTGGGAGAAGGCAGCTTCAGGAACTTCAAGAATGGATCTCCCACGGTAGTGGCGGGGGCCTTCACTTCATCTAAGCTCTGGCGATAGCTGGGCACCCGAACCAGGGTGTTGCGTAGAAACTGAACCTGGATGCCGGCAGCACGGAAATCACGGGCCGCCGCAGCTTGCTGCAGCCGGGTTAGTTGCTGCATGGCGGGTTCGGGCCAAGTCGCGGTATTCCGCCCCAGCCCGTCCACGGCGCTTCTCAACAGGCGTTCGTCATTCCGCTTCGCAGCCAGATGGGCGATATCGAGCAGGATAGCTTCATTGCCGGGCTTAATTCTCAGAATCCGCTCGAGCAGTTTCTGTGCGTCCGCGTCACTGGTTGCCGATTGCTGGCGCTCCGTCTCGGTGGCCCACGAATACAGCGCTCTTAGATTCGAACTGTCAAGCGCAACCGCCTTCTGGTAATGCGCCAGCGTTTCCGTAAGCTTGCCGCGCTTGGCCTCGACCAAGCCGAGAAAACCTTCAATCCTGCTATTGCCTGGTGCAAGACCTCGCGCTCTTTCGAAGCTTTGGTAGGCCGCATCGAAATCCTGCTCGCGGGCCTGCAAAAGGCCCAAATCGACCCAGCTTGCCGGCTCTCCCGGTGCGATTTCCGTGGCGCGTGTCAGACCCTTCCGCGCATTCACATCCTCGCCCGACTGGAGCGCCGCCAGACCAAGATAGAACGCCGAGCAAAGTTCGCGATAATCTGTCGATCGGACCGCGGGAATAGACGAACGCCGATTGCAACCGGAACAAAGAAGGGAAATCGCGAGCGAGACCGCTATAGCGAGCTGCAGATTCATTCGAGGATGGAGGCATTATACCTCACCGTCTCTGGCAGGCTGTGAAGATCATGGCAGGCGCACCAAGCCTTTCTTGACGGCCCATACGATCAGGTCGGTGGTACGGTGAATGTTCAGTTCCGCCATCACATTGGCGCGATGCACGGCAACCGTATTCTCGCTGAGATGCAGAAGAGCGGCAATGGTTTTGTTGGACTTGCCCTGGGCGGCCAATTCCAGGATCTGTTTTTCGCGGGGCGTGAGACGGTCATACTGGGGATCGGGCGCGCGGTTGGCGGCCAGCAGGCCTGGGCCAATCACTTGCCGTCCCGCCGCGACGGCTTTTACGGCGCCGGCCAAGTCCACTTCCAGTGCGTCTTTCAAGATGAAGCCACGCGCGCCGGCATCCAATGCGTTGCGCACGTAATTCTCTTCCGAATACATACTCAAGATCAACACCGCAATATCCGGCTGGTCCTTTACGATTTCGCGCGTGGCCTGCACGCCATCCAGGCCTGGCATGGCCATGTCCATCACAATCACCTGGGGGTGCAGCAGCCGCGCCAGCCGGATGGCTTCCTGGCCGTTAGCCGCCTCGTCCACCACGCGAATCGCCGGATCGTCCTCCAGGATGCGCCGGAAGCCCTTGCGCACCAAAGCGTGATCGTCTACAAGCAGAACGGAGATCTGGCCCATCGGAAGATTGATTCAGGCTAACCGTGACGGGCGCCGGAGCACAATAATCGAAAAGAACTATTCCGCCGCCGGCGCCAAGCGCTTGCTGGGAGCACAGGCAAAACCCTAATATTTATTCAATATTGACGTTCGTCCGATTTGCGTGTGATAATCTCTCAGACTCTTGCTGCGCGCTCGGAGAGGGCTGCGCATTCTCAGGGGGAAGGAAGAAAGTCCGATGGCTGCATCTAGTTCCAGCATGGATTTCGCACCGGTGGCGGGTCCCAGCTTTTACGAAAAACTGAATACCCAGTGGCACGAGCGCGCGCTTTGGATCTTCATGGCCGTCGTGCTGGCGCACTGGGCCGAGCACTTGGCGCAAGCGACGCAAATATATCTGATGGGATGGCCGCGGCCTCAAGCGAACGGCGTGGTGGGCTTGTGGTATCCGTGGCTCATCAAATCGGAGGTGCTGCACTATGGGTACGCACTGGTCATGCTGGTGGGCATCTGGGTGCTTCGCAAAGGATTCACGGGGACTGCGCGCACTTGGTGGACGGTTGCCCTGGTGATTCAGTTCTGGCACCATATCGAGCACCTGCTGCTGATCGCGCAGGCCACCATGCATCACAATTTCTGGGGAAAACCGGTCCCGTTCAGCGTGTTGCAGTTGGTGATTCCGCGGGTGGAGTTGCATTTGTTCTACAACTCGGTCGTGTTCATTCCCATGGTCATCGGCATGTACTATCACATGTTTCCGCCCGCCGGAGAACGAGGGCAAGCGTTGTGCACCTGCGAATGGCGGCCGCGGACGGCGCAGGCCAACGCATACTAGCAGGACGACGGCCGCGCTGGGCTGTTGCATCCTATGGCTGTCGGCAGGATGCCGCAAACCTGCCGAAACGGCGCCGCCGATAACGATCCGGCATGAAGTTGTACCCTGGCCGGCCCGTGTCGGCGCGGCGACAATTACGTTGTGGATAACCGACGCCGGCGGTCAACCTATACGCGGCGCTCAGATCGCCCTGGAAGCGGACATGTCGCATCCGGGCATGCGCCCCGAGTTCGGCGAGGCGTTGGAAGTTGCCGCCGGACGTTATCGAGGCCGGCTGGCTTTCACCATGGCGGGCGATTGGGTCGTCCTAGTGCACGTCACGCTGCGTGGCGGACAGAAGCTGGAACGGCAACTGGATGTGAACGGTGTCCGCTGAATCGCCCGCGTTCGATCTGCTCAAAATCCCGTTGATCGGGCCCTTTTTTTCCTGGCGGCACGCCCGCACCTTCCTCCAGATCCCCATGCTGATCGTGGGGATTGCCATGATCGCGCACGGATTGTTCGGCCCTGCGCTGGCGCCCAAGAATCTGGCGACCACAGTGAGTTGGGTTCACTTTCGCGGCGCGCTGGTGTTGGTGCTGCTATGCGCCGGCAACCTGTTCTGCCTGGCTTGTCCATTCATGCTGGTGCGGCAGTGGGCGCGGCGACTTTTTCGGCCTCGGTTCACCTGGCCTCGGAAATTGCGCAACAAGTGGCTCTCCGCGGGCCTCTTCGCGCTCATCCTCTTTGTCTACGAGTTGTTCGATCTCTGGTCTTCCCCCTGGTGGACCGCGTGGTTGATCGTGGCCTACTTTGCTACTATCCTGCTGATCGACGGCATGTTCAAGCACGCCGTGTTTTGCAAATTCGTTTGTCCCATCGGTCAATTCAACTTTGTGGCATCCACGCTCTCGCCTCTGGAAGTGAAAGTGCGCGACCAGGGCGTGTGCGTTCCCTGCCAAACGAAAGACTGCATCCGCGGCCGGCGCGACCCGGGGGGGCTGGTGACGATCCAGCGCGGTTGTGAATTGGCCCTGTTTCAGCCCAGCAAGGTGGGCAACATGGAT
>DATNMW010000172.1:0-36957 GCA_035602155.1 Bryobacteraceae bacterium
GATCTGGCAACCGGTGGCTTCGGTGACGGCGCTGGCTACGATTGGCACGGGGGCGGCGGTGTATCATTTATAGCTGCGCCCGCGGGAGGGGTGAAGCGGGACGGGTTGTGCTTTTTTGGGCTGGGTTGTGCTTTTTTTGTAATCCCGATCTCGCCTTAGGTTAGTGCCGGTGAGGCGGTCTTCCTCTCATCTTGCCGTGCCGAACCAAACGGCAAATGGGGCGCCCCGCCAGCTAGCACGGTTGTCCCTAATGGGGAAAACCATCGTTACCCGGATCAATTCTTTCGCTTCATTCCTGGCGAACATCACGCGCACATTAGTCCTGCAAGTGCCGATATGAGGGGAATGCCCACCAAATGCCGCTTCCGGCAAGAGAGGAAGAACATCGTCGATCGACACCGCGAACTTTGCCGGCCCGGCCGCGGAGCCGTATGGCAGGCGTAACAGGGATCGAGGATCCCAGCGCCGGCTTCTTCGAGACGGCGCGAGACTTGTTGCATGTGGAGAGCCCAGAAGGCATTATCCTCAGAGCCAATTCGTCATTTGGGCGGGTGCTGGGCTACTCCGAGACTGCGTTGCGCGGAACAGCCTTCATCGATCTGGTTACCCGCGACGACGCGCCGGCAGTGCTTGCCGCCCTTCAGACACTTGCGGAAGGGGGCCAAGCCATAGACTTCGAGTGCCGGTGCCGGGCGGCTGACAGCTCTCATCCGGTCTTGCAATGGAGCGTATCGAAGCATGCGGCGACCGGCGTCCGTTACTGGATCGGGCGGGACGTCACCGAGCACAAGCGAAGGGAGGCGCTGCTGGCGGGTCAGGCCAAGGCTATCGAAGCGTCCCAGGCGGTGATCGAGTTTGGCATGGATGGAACGATCATCGCCGCCAACGAACGTTTTCTTGCGCTTATGGAGTACCGCGCGGAGGATCTGATTGGCCGGCACCACCGGATTCTGGTTCAACCCGAATACGCAGCCAGCCCGGAGTACAGCGAGTTCTGGCGAGCGCTCGGCCGCGGTGAGTTTCAAGCCGGCGAATTCCAGCGATTCACGAGGAACGGCCATGCAGTCTGGATGCAGGCAACCTATACGCCGATCCTGGGCCTGGACGGGGCGCCCGAGAAGGTGGTAAAGTTCGCGACGAGCATCACCGAGCGCATTGCCGCGGAGCGCCAGCTCCAGACGCTAAACGGCACCCTTTCGCGAAGCCTGGCAATGTCGAGCCAGCGGGACGCAGACAACGCGGTCCTCCTGGAGATCACCGCATTCCTGCAAGCCAGTTTGACCGAAGACGAAGTCGTCGATCTGGTGAGGCGCTACATCGACCGGCTTTCCGGCAACGCTACGGCGACGGTCTATTTTTTTGCCGGCGGCAAGGAAGGCGAACGACAGGCAGCCACGCACGACACGGACGAACTGGAACAGACTGTACGGCGTACCGACTGCTGGGCGCTGCGGCGGGGTGTGGTTCACACCAGGCTGGCGGGGGCCATGGCCCCCATGTGCAAGCATTTCTCAGGGACCGCTTCGCGCGAAGCTGCCAGCACCTGTGTACCGATGTTTGCCAACGGCGTGCTGGTGGGGATGTTAACCGCCTTCTGGGCGCTACAGGAGCCGGACGAATTGCAAGCGGCCGAGCATGAACGGACGCAGTCGATGTTCCTGACACTTGCCGGGCGGGTCGGTTCCGCCTTCGAGGCGATCAGGCTACGGTCGCAACTCGAAGAGGAATCCATCCGCGACGGGTTGACCGGACTGTATAACCGGCGGTACCTCGACAATTTGTTGCGCCCGGAGCTGGAGCAGGCGCACCGGCTGCAAATGCCGGTTTCAGCCATCATGCTGGATATCGACCGGTTCAAGCTGCTCAACGACGTCTATGGTCACGAAATAGGAGACAGAGCATTGCGGGCGGTCGCGCAGACGATTTCAGACACTCTGCGCCGCGGCGATATTGTGTGCCGCTACGGAGGAGAGGAATTTGCCGTACTGTTTGTGGGAGCATCGCTGGATAACGCGGCGATGAAAGCGGAAGCCATTCGCGCCGCCGTGGCTTGCCTGGAGATTGGAGGCCACGGCGATGGGCGGATCGCGTTGACGATCAGCGCCGGAGTGAGCGAAGCGGCCCCGCATCCCCTGGACGGCGTATCCATGCTGCGGCGCGCGGACCGCGCGCTTTATCATGCGAAGGAAGAAGGCCGCAACATGGTACGCGTCTACGCGGATACGGAAAGGGAAAATCCGCTGACGCGTCCGGACGCGGCGCCGTGTACCCAGATGAAAATACTCGGCAGCCTCTCTCAGGCTGTGGGTGGATAGCGGTGTACAGGAAAGCGCCAGTTGTTGCGACTCAGTGGAGCGGCCTCCCCAGGGGCGCCACACGGATCGTCTCCCTGAAACTCCCCGTCGATATAACCCTCAAGGGCAGCCCAAGGTCCGGGTGACAGCTTGCCTTGCAGGCGCGATTCCATCGACGGCTTGGTAGTGGGTCAATTTGGGTTGCGGGGCAGGTTGGCAACGTTGGCAACGTGCGGGCCGATTGTCAATCGGCCCAGTTCGCGCCGCTTCCCAATCGGCGCGCAGGATACCATCCTGTCTTCATGGCCCTGCGGGCCACCAAATGCGATGAAAACCCTTGGAGGGCGGCCAATCTTGGCCGCAGCCGCCTTTTGAGGCGGCTAGAGCCGGCTGAAAGCCGGCTGCGGGCAGGATTGCCCGCCCTCCAAGGTTGGTTTTCGACGGCGCCCCAAAAGGTGCAAACCGAACCACTACCGACGGCTTAGTCCATCCTTATCCACGGCCAGCAACAGCGGCTGGACCTCCCGGAAGGAGGCACCGATCGCGTAGAAATCCGCGATACTGAACTTAAATTGATGCGGCGGTCGGGCGCTGCGTACGCCACCTCCCGATTCGTCGCCATGTGCTTAAGCCGGACCTCCGGTTTAATGAGGGTGCCACGAGGCGTAAACTGGTTTGATCCGGAGAAAATCAGTCATGAATGCAGTTAGACAGTTGGAGACGATCTGGCGGGACATTCTTTATGCGCTACGGACCATGCGCAAGAAACCGGCGTTCACGGCTACGGCGGTTCTGACGCTGGCGCTTGGGATCGGCGGAAACACGGCGATATTCACGGTCGTCCGCGCCGTACTGCTGAAGCCGCTGCAGTACCACGACCCGGACCGGCTGGTGCGCATCTCGGGAGGCGCCACGCCGACGCGATTCGCGGAAATGCAGGCGGGCGCGCACTCCTTTACCGCCATCGGAGCATTCAGCGGCCCGGAAGACCTGACCTTTTCCGGCGGCGCCGAGCCGGTGGTGCTGAAGGGCGCGCGCGTATCCGCCAGTTTCCTGCGGATTCTGGAGGCCGACCCGGTGCGCGGACGCGGCTTTCGGCCGGAGGAAGACGCGCCCGGCGGCGCACCGGTGGCGATGATCGGCGCGGAACTCTGGCAGCGGCGGTTTGCGGGGGATCCGCAGATCGTAGGAAAGACGGTAACGCTGGACGCGACGCCTTACCTTATTATCGGCGTTCTGCCGCCGCGGTTTCAGTTTCCGTTTCCCGGCATGGACCTGTGGCTGCCGGCGCCGGCGGAATCGCCGCGCGTTCCTGCACGAGCCAGGGCGTTGAGCCCGTTTTTGACTATATTCGGCCGGCTGAAGCCGGGCGTGAGCATGGCGCAAGCCAACGCGGAACTGCAAGTGATGCGCCGCAGATACGCCTTGGCGCACCCCACCATGCTGGATGCCAAGCCGAAAACCCCGCTGGAATTGACGGCCATGAAGGATGAATTGGTAGCGGATGTGCGTTCCATGCTGTGGATGCTTTTCGGCGCGGTGGGCTTCGTGCTGTTGATCGCTTGCGCCAATGTGGCCAGCCTGCTGCTGGCGCGGGCCGCCTCGCGTTCGCGGGAAATGGCAGTGCGGGTGGCATTGGGAGCGGCACGCACCCGCCTGATCGGACAATTGCTGGCGGAGAGCGTGCTGTTGTCGCTATGCGGCGGAGCGCTCGGCGTGCTGCTGGCGGCTTGGTGCCTGCGCGCGATTCCGTTAATCTCTTCATTCGATCTGCCGCGCGCGGCGGAAATTCATTTGGATGGGATGGTGCTCGCGTTCGCCGCGTTGCTTTCGCTCGCCACCGGCGCGCTCTTCGGATTGGCGCCGTCGCTGGCCGCGTCAAGGCCAGACCCGATGCGCGTGTTGCGGGCTGCCGGGGAGGCCGGTAGTCCCACTAAGCATGGCGGCGCGGGAGCGATTCTGGCAGGGCTGAACATCCGCGGACTGCTGTTGGTGGGGCAGATCGCCCTTTCGATCGTGTTGCTGATTGGCGCCACCCTATTGATCGAAAGCGTAAGCCGCCTGCGGGGGGTGCGGGTCGGATTCAACGCGGCGCATCTTCTGACTATGCAGCTTTCCTTGCCGCCGGTGCGCTATGACACGACCCAGAAACGCGTGTCGTTTTTTCAAGAACTCGTGCGGCAAGTGCGATCGTCGCCGGGTATCCGCAGCGCTACGGCGGCCATGTCTCTCCCCATGATCGGCTACGCGGGAACTCCCGTGCAGGACGCCTCGAAACCGCTGCTGAAGTTGAATGAGCGCCTGATTGCGACTTACATGCCCGTCATGCCGGCATACTTTCGCACGCTCGAGATTCCGTTGCGCCGGGGCAGGGACTTTACCGAACACGATGCGGCCGATGCGGAGCGCGTGGCGATTATCGATGAAGCTTTGGCGCGCCGGTTCTGGCCGGAATATCCAAACGGTCTCGACCCCGTCGGCCAGCGCATTTGGTTTGGCGGGTTGAATCCGAAACCGGCGCAGATCGTGGGCGTCGCCGCCGACGTGCATCAGAATCTGGAAAGCAGCGCCTGGCCGGAAACGGTGTATGTCTCCTTCGCACAGAACCCGCTGCCATCGGCGATGCTGGCTGTACGGACGGACGGCGACCCGTTGCGCTTTACCGGAGCGGTGCGCGAACGGGTGCGGGTGTTGGACAAGGATCAAGCCGTCTCCGCGGTGCACAGCATGGACGACTTAGTGGAGGAGCAAGTAGGCCAGCGGCGGTTGCTGGTTATGCTGTTAGGATCTTTCGCGGGCGTGGCGTTGTTACTGGCTCTGATTGGAATCTATGGCGCGATCGCGTACTCGGTGGCGCAGCGGACGCGGGAGATGGGTATCCGGCGCGCGCTGGGAGCACAGCACGGCGACATTCTGCGGCTGGTGGCGATGCAAGGCTTTCGCCTGGCATTGGCGGGAGTGGCGGCGGGCCTGGTGGGGGCTTATGGCTTGACGCGGCTGATGGAGTCGGTATTATTTCATGTCAGCGCCGCCGACCCGGCGACGTTCGCGGGGGTCGGATCGGCGTTCCTGTTCGTGGCGCTGGCGGCCAGTTATATTCCGGCGCGCCGGGCTACGCAGATCGATCCGATGGCGGCGCTGCGAATCTATTGACGTGGTGGGGCTTTCAGCCCTTCGTTTGCTTTCAGCCGAGACAGAGAGCGGGTCCAGGCGGACCAGCGGTCGCGGACGCAAGCGGAATTGCCCACACGGGGATGATATCATGCGACGCACATTGCGTTTGCCCTGGAGGGAGACGGGGACGATGTTTGCGCGAACTTGCCTTCCCCGGCTGTTTGGCCGGCGGTCCCGATGTTGAGGCGGGAATGGGATGGCAGTCTTTTTTGGGACATCCTTTTGCGAGATGCGGCCGCCGAGTCCGAAGGGACACAGTGCCGTTTCCGGCCAAGGCGTCTGAGGGACTTACGGAACCCTCGAGTCTCCTGTCCCTGATAACAAATTGACAACCTCACGCCGCGGATGTGGGGCAACCTCTTGGGCCGCAGGCCCGCTCTTCCAGCGAGTCCAGCCGGCTGAAAGACGGCTGCGGGCAGGATTGCCCGCCCTCCACGCCGGTTGTCAATCATTAGCCGGGAACGCCCTGCCTAGGTGGCGGTTTGCACCGCAATGCATAGCGTCTGGATCCCGGGATTTCCATTGTCAGCACAGGATCGATCTATGGATTCCTGGCGCCGGCGGTAAAGATCGCCAAGCGGCCGGGCCAATGGGGATGCTACGATGTGACGCTGGTGGGGCGCTTGGTGACTGTGGTGCGCGACGGCCGGACAACCATCGATAGCCTACATCCAGGGCGATCACACTGGCGGCATGAAATACCGCAACATCACAATTTCGGTACCGGAGAAGTAAGGTTATGGCCCTGCAATTCACGACTTCATACTTGGAAGACTCGCTGGCGTTATTCCGCTATTACAAGAAGCTGGCCGAGGGCGCCATGGCGCAGGTCGCCGACGAGCAACTTTTCGCCGCGCTCGACCCCGAAGCGAATTCGATCGCCATCGTCGTCAAGCATATGGCCGGCAACATGCGCTCGCGCTGGACGGACTTTCCGGCGAGCGACGGCGAGAAGCCGGACCGCCATCGCGACACCGAGTTCGAGGACCCGCCCGCCACGCGCGAGTCGCTTATGCAGCTTTGGCAGGCGGGCTGGGATTGCCTTTTCAGTGCGCTAGAGCCGCTGTCGGAGGCGGACGTGGGCCGTCGCGTCACCATCCGCGGGGAAGCCCATTCGGTGATGCAGGCCGTCAATCGGCAGATCGCGCACTACGCTTGCCACATCGGCCAGATCGTCCTGCTGGCCAAACATTACCAGCATGCCCAGTGGCGCTCGCTAAGTATCCCGCGCGGCAAATCGGTGGACTTCAACCAGCGGGTAACCACAGGCGAAGCCAGCCAGCGGTAATCGCAGGCGGGTGAAGACGTCGCACAAGAATTGTAAGCGGCTTCGCGGCAGGCCCGCTTGCTACATTGGGATGAATGTCCCACTTGCTAACGGACCCGCCGGCACGGCAATCGCCTTCCGCAGCCAATCGGCGATTCAGCCAGGTTGCCTGGGCCGTGCTTGCATACAACATGCTGGTGGTCCTGTGGGGCGCATTCGTCCGCGCCACCGGCTCGGGGGCCGGCTGCGGCAACCGTTGGCCGCTGTGCAATGGCGTGATTGTGCCGCGCGCTGCGCGCATCGAGACCATCATCGAATTCACCCACCGCGCCACCAGCGGACTGGCGCTGCTGAGCGTCGCCGCGCTGTGCGTCTGGGCCTTCAGCCTGTTTCCGCGCGGCCATCGCGCGCGCACCTGGGCAGCGCTGTCGGTCGTATTCCTGTTTGCGGAGGCGCTGCTGGGAGCGGGCCTGGTTCTGTTTCAATACGTCGAGCACAACGCGTCGGCGGGGCGCGCGGCGTATCTCTCCGCGCACCTGGTAAACACCCAGATTCTGCTCGCCATGTTGACGCTCACGGCGTGGTTTGGCTCGGATTCCGTTTCGCGCGCATGGCGCGGCGCGCCGAAGCTGGCGATGGCCGCGTTGCCCGTGGCGATCGTGGTGGCGGTTAGCGGCGCGATCGCGGCGCTGGGCGATACGCTATTTCCGGCCGCTTCAGTGGCTTCCGGGATGCGCCAGGAGTTCTCGCAAACGGCTAGCGCGCTGCAGCGCCTGCGCGTGGTGCACCCGGTGCTGGCGGTGGTTGGCGGAGCGATGCTGCTGGCTGCGGCGGTGCAGGCCATGCGAACCGGACGGAGCCGCATGGCCATGATCGTCGTCGCACTGGTGTTCGTACAACTCGCCGCCGGAGCGCTGAACGTCGCTCTGCTCGCGCCAGTTTGGATGCAGATCGTGCATCTGCTGCTGGCCGACTTACTCTGGGTGGCGCTGGTAGTGATGACGCTTGAAACCGGCAGTTAAGTGTACCCTGGGAATAGTACCTGCATCCCAAATCGGCGGAAACCACGCTGGGGCGCGTCCCGTCTCACGTGGCATGAGCTCTCGCGCGACGCTAGGCGGACGTGTAACCGGATGTCTGGCGCTCATCGGCGTCTGTCTCGCGCCTGCGCTGCGGGCCGCGGACCGGATCACCGTGACCATCGACAACAACCTGCGCGTAGCGCTGCCCGGCCATGTAAGTCCGCGGATCCAATCCGGCGTGGATCAAGGACCGGTGGATCCATCCATGCAGCTTCCCTTGGTCACCATGGCGCTCCAGCCATCGGCAAGCCAGCAGGCCGCCCTCGACCGGTTGTTGGCGCAACAACAGGATCCTGCGTCGCCAAACTATCATGGCTGGCTTACGCCGGAACAATACGCCGACCGGTTCGGAGCCACTCGGGCGGATATGGACAAGATGGTTGCGTGGCTCGGCCAGTATGGTCTTACCGTTAAGTCCATCGCGCGCGGACGCAATGCGATCTCCTTCGGCGGCGCGGCCGGTCAAATCGAGAGCGCCTTTGGAGTCGAGATTCATCGCTACCAGGTGGGCGGCGAATCGCATTTCGCCAATGCCGCCGATCCCACGATACCCGTGGCCTTACAAGGCATAGTGCTTGCCATTCGCGGTCTCAACGACTTTCGGTGGAAGCCCCTGCTTCGGCGCAGCACGCAGCCGCAATATACCCAAGATGGCGCGCATTATCTCGGCCCAAGCGATATCGCCACCATTTACGACATCGTCCCTCTATACAACGCGGGCATTAGTGGAACAGGGCAGAAGATTGCGGTGGCTGGACAGACCGACATTAATATGTCGGATATCGAGGCATACCGCACTTTCTTCGGTCTGCCGGCAAACGATCCCACCGTGGTGCTGGTTCCCGGCAGCCCCGATCCTGGAGTCAGCCAGGACGATCTCCCGGAAGCCGATCTCGACCTGGAGCTTTCCGGGTCGGTGGCGCGCAACGCCACCATTCTCTTCGTGAATGCATCCCCGAATTTTGGAATTGGCGGCGTCTTCGCGTCCCTCCAATACGCCATCGACGAGAATCTGGCGCCAGTGGTCAGCATCAGCTACGGCGACTGTGAATTGCAGACGCCGCTCTCCGACGCGCAACTGTTGGCATCCTGGGCCACGCAAGCCAACGCGCAGGGCCAGACCGTCTTCGCCGCCTCGGGCGATGCCGGCGCGGCGGACTGTTTCTTACCTTCCGACAATTCCACGACCGACGGCAACACCAGCTTATCGGTGGATACGCCGGGGTCCGTTCCCGAGGTGACCAGCGTGGGCGGCACGGAGTTCAACGAGGGAAGCGGAAACTATTGGAATTCCACCAATGGCAGCGGCCAGGTGTCGGCGCGGTCTTACATCCCCGAGATGGCCTGGAACGATAGCAATCTCGAGGGACAGCCGGCGGCCACCGGCGGCGGCGTGAGCACCTATTTCTCAAAACCGTCGTGGCAGAAAGGCACGGGCGTCCCGGGCGGCGCCTTCAGATATGTTCCGGACGTATCGCTGGCGGCCTCCCCCGACCACGATGGCTACCAAGTCTATACGGGCGGAAGTTTTCAGGTTTTCGGAGGGACATCCGTGGGACCACCGCAATTCTCCGGAATTACAGTGTTACTGGGGCAGTACCTGGTCGCCAACGGTTTCCAGTCGAGCCCGGCTTTGGGCAACATCAATCCGTCGCTCTACACTCTGGCGGCGGTCTCGGGCGTCTTTCATGACATCACCGTCGGAAATAACATCGTGGTTCCGTGCGCGCGCTCCTGCACCTTGCCGGCGATCGGGTACTACACCACCGTCGGCTACGATGAGGTGACCGGCGTCGGGACACCGGATGTCTACAACCTGGTAACGGCGTGGCACAGCCGCGGCGTGGCCACCCCGGTCGGCGTCACCATGAAGCTCGCGGCCAGCTCGACCAGTGTGACGTTTAGCGGCACAGCGGTCCTGACGGCGACAGTGACAAGCGGCAATGGCGGGACGCCATCGGGCACAGTGGCGTTTTCGACGGGGACTTTTGCGCTGGGCACGGCCACGCTGTCGGGATCCGGCGCCAGCGCTACGGCCACCCTGACCGTCAGCGGAATTCAGTTCGCGGCGGGCGTCAATAGCATCACGGCGACGTACAGCGGCGACACATCCTATTACGGCGAGACGGCCACCGCCAGCGTGACAGTCACATCGCCAACCAACGGCGCGCCCGCCATCGGGGGATTGTCGAACGCGGCTTCCTATACGGAAACGTTTGCTCCGGGTGGGATTGTGAGTGTCTTTGGCACCAATCTGGCGCCCGCCAGCGCCAGCGCCCCGACCATACCTTTGCCCACCATGATGGCCGGGACATGGGCGTCCATCGGCGGGATCGCGGCGCCGCTTTATTATGTGTCGCCTGTCCAGTTGAACATTCAGATTCCCTACGAACTAACGCCGGGCTCGGTCGCCACTCTACTGGTAGACAATAACGGCGAGAGCACAGCCTTTGATTTCAAGGTAGCCGCCAACGCTCCCGCAATTTTCACCACCAACGCGCAGGGTACGGGTCAGGGCGCCATCCTGAACAATTCCTTTCAATTGGTGGATGCGTCGCATCCAGCCACGCCGGGCAGTACTTATATCCAGATTTATTGCATGGGCTTGGGCACGGTCAGCAATCAGCCGGTGGACGGCGCCGCAGCGCCCTCCAATCCCCTGGCGGAGACCACCGCAACCCCGGTGGTGACCATCGGCGGGGTATCGGCGACCGTGACTTTCTCGGGTTTGGCGCCCGGCTTTGTGGGTGAGTATCAGGTGAACGCGCTGGTGCCGGCCGGCATCGCCGCGAGCAATAGCGTGCCGGTTTCGATCTCTATCGGCGCGGCCGCCTCCAACAGCGTTACCATCGCGGTGGGTCCGTAGCGCACGCACTCGAGCCCTGCGCGCGCACCGTTCTATACTAGCCACTGATGAATCCGAAGTGACTTGCGTCCGCCGCTTGCGCCCGCGGCGTTTCGGCAGATCGGGGGCGACGGGCTGTAAAGACCCGTTATTCGGCCCGCAGTGCCGTTAACGGATCGATAGCGGCGGCCCTTCGCGCGGGGACATAACCCGCCACCAACGCTACGGCAGTCAGAACTCCGCAGACAGCGGCGAAAGTCCACGGATCCGTGGCGGCAGTGCCATAGAGAAACGCCGCGAACATACGAGTCAGTGCCAGCGATGCGACTATTCCCGCGGTCGTGCCGGCGATCGCCAATCGCAGGCTTTGGCCCAGCACTAACCCAAAAATGCTGCGCCGGGACGCCCCCAGTGTCACCCGCATGCCAATCTCGAAGGTTCTTTGCGCGGTGGAGTACGAGACTACACCATAGGCGCCAATGGCCGCCAGCAGCACCGCCGTTCCGGCGAAAGCAACGAAGAGCCAGGTCATAGACCGGGATTGCCGGGTGGAGTCGTCGATCAGCGATTCCAGCGTTCGGATCTCGCTTACCGGTACGTCGGGATTCAAATCCTTGACCAGCCCGCGGATGCGGCCGGGAAGCGCCGTAACGTCGCCGCCCGTGCGCACGATCAGCGTCATGGCGGCGGGCAGTTGCCGCTCATTGGTGACCGATTGGGAATAAGGCATATACATCGCGCCGCGGATATAGTCCGGAGAATGATTTGCCAGGTCGTACTGGCGCACATCGCCGGCCACTCCCACCACCGTCCTCCAATTGCTCTCGAACGCCGGCCTGATGTGTTTGCCGATGGGGCTCTGGCCCGGCCAATAGCGGCGGGCCGCGGCGGCGCTTACGATCACCACAGGCGCCGACTTCTCCCCGTCGCTCCCGGCGAACGCCCGGCCCGCGAGAATCGGAATCCGCATGAGATGAAAGTAAGAAGGAGTCACCGCTCCTGCCCAGAACATCGGCCACATACTATGGCCGGGAATATACGGGTGCCCCTCCACAGCTACTGGGATGGAAGGTATGTCGGCCACCATGGGAACGGTGTTCGCCGCCGCGACCTCATGCACTCCGGGGATCGCCGCCGTCCGGAGCGCCAGCTCGTCGAATAGTGCGATGCAGGCTGCGCGCTCACGGCAGAGAGACTGGTTTGGAGAGACACGGAGAGTGAGAATATGCTCCGGTGCGAAACCCGGATTCACGCGCGCCAGCCTCCAGAGACTCTTGATCAGCAATCCGGCGCCCACTGCCAGGATTACGGCAAGCGCCACCTCACCCATGATCAGAGCGCTGCGTACACGCGCTTTGGCGGTGCCCGCCGAGCGCTGCCCCCCGTTCTTGATAGCCCCCGCAAGGTCGTCTCCGCAGGCGCTCAGGGCGGGCGCCAGCCCGAAGGCCAAGCCGGTCGATAACGATAGCATGCTCACCCACAACACGGCCTGCCAACCCATCCTTATATTGGGCAAGCCGACCGTATTGGCGGGCAGAGCCGCCTTCAAGAATGAGAAGGCGGACAACGCCAGCACGATGCCCAGCGCGCCGCCCGCGCATGCGAGCGTCACACTTTCGGTGAGAAGCTGCCGTGCGATTCTGCCGCGCGATGCACCCAGAGCGGCGCGCAGGGCCATTTCTTTTTGGCGGGAGGTGGCGCGCGCCAGCAACAGGCCGGCCACGTTGACACAAGCAATCAATAAGACCAAGCCAATGGCGCACTGCAGGACAATCAGCTTCGCGCGGACGTTGCCGGCCATGAATTCCTGCAGCGGAAGAACGGTAGCCTGAGCGTTCCAATTGCCCGGCATGGGATAAGGGAACAGGCGGACCATCTGGCGGGTGAGCGACTGCATCTCCCGCCGGGCTTGTTCCAGCGTGGCGCCGGCGCGCAATCGTGCGATAACCGGCATGAATCCCCGCGCCCAGTAAGCGCCCGCATCGCGGGGATCGAGGTGCAGGGGTATCCAGAACTGCGTGTCATCGCCGGGAAACGCGAAAGCGGGAGGCATGACGCCCACCACTTGGCGGTCCACGCCGCCGAGCGCGATCACCCGGCCCAGAATGGACGGATCGCCGCCGAATTTATCTTGCCACGCCGCGTGGCTCAAGATCACCAGCCGGTCTTGCCCGGGCCGGTCGTCGCCGGACCGGAAGCCGCGGCCCAGTTCCACCGCCGCGCCGAGCACGTCGAAGAAGTTAGCCGATACCGAACTGCCCTCCAGCCGCCACGCTTCCCGCTCGCCGGTGAGGTTGAGCTCCAGACCGGAGTTGAAGCCCGCCACATCCATGGTTCTGCTTTGTTGCTGCAAGGCCACCAGACCGCCGGGAGGGTAGTAGCCATCGTTTGCCGCCTGCACCAAGCGGGACGGGTCGGCGTAGGGCAAGGGCCTGATCAACACCGCGCTCACCACGCTGAATATGGCCGCGTTGCCACCGATGCCCAGCGCCAACGACAGCACCGCCAGAGTGGCGAACGCCGGACTCTTCCTGAGTGTCCTAATGGCATATCGGAGGTCATACCAGAGGTCCGCCACAACGCTCCCCGCCGGCGTCATTCCAGCAACTGCCGGTTCCCGCCCGGCGGGTTTTTCAATTCGCCCGAACGCGGCCAGCGCGTCATTACCATCGAACTCTTCGAGCGCGATCCGCCGCGCTTCCTCTTCGGCGGCGCCACCGGCCAGCAACAGCTCGTATTGCCGCTCCAGATGGCCGGCCACTTCCTCGGCGATCTCCGCCTCCCGCGCCGGCGCCAGTCCCAGTCCTGCCAGACGCTTCGCGATTTCCGATTTCCAATGGAACGATTCAGGCACGTTCGGCCTCCGCAATGCGGAAGACGCCCGCCGGCACGATATGTTTCATAGCAATATATTGCGCTAAAATATATCGAAAGTCAAGAGAGGGGCTTTGGTGGGGCATTCAACCTGCCAATGGCGGCGCGCGGCGCTGCCACATTTGGAAGAGCGGCGATCTAGTTTACCCGGCGGCCTGCAAGCCCAGCCCGGGCCGGTCCGACAGAATCAACTTGCCCTTCTCCACCAGCACGCCGGTGAACGGATCGTTCGAGATCAGCAGGTTGCCGTCCAGGTCCGCATAGTCCACCAGGGGCGAAAGATGCGCGGCCGCCGTCACCGAGACGGAGCTTGAAACCATGCAGCCCAGCATGGTTTTCAGACCCAGCGCCTTGGCCAACTGGATCATGCGGTGCGCTTCCAGAATGCCGCCCGCTTTGTCGAGCTTCACATTCACGCCATCGAATGCGCCCGCCAGCTTGGGGATGTCCGCTGCATGCCGGCAAGCTTCATCGGCGATGAGAGGAACGTGTACGCGGCTATGCACCCAATGCATCTCGTCCAGCATCTCGGCGGGCATGGGCTGTTCCACGAACTCGACGCCTTGCCCGGCCAGCCAGTCGATCTTGCGCACGGCCACTTCCTTGTCCTTCCAACCTTCGTTGGCGTCCACGCGCAAAGGCTTGTCGGTGGCGCTGCGCACGGCGGCGATGGTGGCTTCGTCGGTATCCAGGCCCACCTTGATTTTCAACACCGGAAAATCGGCCGCCTCGCGCACCTTCTGGCGGGTGGTCTCGGGATTGTCGATGCCGATGGAGAAGGTCGTGACCGGCGTATCGCGCGGGTCCAGGCCGAAGTAGCGGTATAGCGGCACGCCCAGCTTCTGCCCCACCCAATCCATCAACGCGATATCGATGGCCGCCTTGCCGGCCCACTCGCCCTCCACGCGCGCGAAGACCCGTTGCATGATCTTGGCGAACTGCCACGGGTCGGCCGCGGTCAACAATTCGTGTACGGATTCCACGGCCTGCCGCGCGCCTTCCGCATTCTCGCGATAGCGCACGATGGGCGCGCCTTCGCCGTGGCCGGTGACTCCGTCGTTGGTGTACGCGACATACAGCGTGTCGCGGTAGTCGCTCGACGACATCGTGGTGGTCCAGGTGTGGCGGAGCTTCAGGCGCTTGATCTCGGTGCGCAGGGTGGCGTGCGGCGCGGCGCTGCCGGAGCGGGCCAGCAGCGCGGGCCATCCGGCCTGCGCGATGAAGAAGTGGCGGCGATTCATTTGATCCTCCTGCAGGCTATCAGCAAGCTGGTCCAGTGCGCGTCGTTGAGATCGCAAATTTGGACCACGGGACGAATCCAGGTGGTCGCATTGATAAACTTGCCGTCGCCGATATACATGCCGGTGTGCGTGATGCGATCGGCGGCGCTGCCGAAGAAGAGCAGGTCGCCCGGCTGCAAGTCTTCCCGCTTCACCGCCACTGCGCCCGGCCAGGCGGCTTGTATGTCGGCGTCGCGAGGGATTTGCGCGCCGCGCCGCCGGCAGAGCATCTGTGTGAAACCGGAACAGTCGTAGCCGAAGCTGGAGGTCCCTCCCCAGGTGTATGGCAAGCCCAGGAACCGGCGGCTCAACTCGATCGCGGCTCCGATGGAGAGCGGCTGGCGGTCGAAGGAGACGTCGCCGCGCTGCAGCCAGCCGGAGCGATCGTCGGGCAGTCGTACAGCCAGCCATCGCGGATCCTGGTCGGGTTCGGCAATCGCCTCCAGGCGCGTCTCGAACGGTACCGTCATTAGCGGCTGACGCTTGGCGACGCTTGGCTCGCGATAGATATTGGCGAACAAGCTTTCGACCGAGGCCACGCGGTCGCCGCTGGCATAGGGTTTCTCGCCGACGGCCAGGCGGCGCAGATCTTTAGCCGGCATCCAGCCGGTGTACTCATCCGGCGTGCGTACGCGCAGCCAGCCCGGCCGCGTCTCGAGCAAGCCGATGTTAGTTCCATAGATCGCTTGCGACACCACTTCGGCGTCTTCGCTGGGTTGCGCGTACATGTTGGCAGCGGGCTTCAGGACCACCGCTTCGGGCGCGCTAGCGGCAAGCAGGGCCAGAGCCATAAATGGGTGCATGCGGACCTGATCTCAGACTAGCAGCCGGTCGGGCTATGGCGCTTGCAGCCTGCTTCTACGCATGCCAGCGCAAATAGCGCACCCTTTGGCCGATAAGATTGCTTGAAATGGTTTGCGGGTGCTCGTCATGGAAGGCGACAGGCGCCATTTTAGGGGGAGTTCATGGTGTCTTGCGTTAGCAGCTCAACGTCGACGGGGTCCCGTGTGTATCTATGCGGTCCATTGAATCAGGGGAGACGATGGCGCTTCGCCCGCCGCGCCCTTAGTGTTTTTGCGGCCTTGGCGGCGCTCCTTTATGCGCCGTGCAAGGCGGACGTTCCGGTGCCGCCGGCGGCGCCACCCGTGCCCGCGGGTTACTGCAGCTCAGTCTATAACGAGCTGTACGGAGATGTGCAGGCATTCAACACCTTGCTGGCGACACCGCCCACCTGGACGCCAATATCGGACGGCCCCACGGTGTACGGCGCCAATCTGCAGTGGGCCGACAGCAATACGGGTCCTTCGCTATCCAGCCCCAACTATATGAACACGGTGCTGGCCCAATTGCAGGAGCTGCAAGCTTTGGGAATCACGGCCGTGTCCGTACCGGTCCTGTTCCCCATTCTGTATGAGCCTTTTTATGGCAGCCAAGCCGCATATCAGCCTTACTTGAACTTCTATACCCAGGTGGCCCAGGCTGTCAGGGCCGCCGGTCTCAAACTCATTATCGACAACGAGATCCTGTTTTCCAATTCCACGGAGGCGGGTTGGACCAATACGAGCGCCTTCTACAGTACCCTCTCCTGGCCGCAATACATGGCGGCGCGCGCTGAAATGGCCGCCACTGTCGCACAGGCGATGCAGCCGGATTACCTCATGTTGGCGAACGAACCCGATACCGAAACTCAACAGACGGGCCAGCAAAACTTGAGCATCCCGGCCGACGCCGCCCAAATGGTGGCGGCGGAGATCGCCGCCGTGCAGGCGCTGGGCCTGTCCAAGGTCCCCAAGATGGGCGCGGGATTTGGCACCTGGATGGCGGCTTCGGGTTCTTCCAGCCTGCTGGACTATATTAACGCCTACACCGCCCTGCCCCTGGACTACATCGATTACCACGTTCTTACCATCAATACGGTACAGTCCAATAATTTTCTGACCAATACGCTGACCGTCTCCAGCATGGCCGCGGCCGCCGGCAAACCGGTGGCCGTAAGCCAGGCTTGGGTGACGAAGGCGGCGGCCGACGAAGTGAATACGGTCAGCTTCGACGTGCTCCGCGCACGGCAGCCGTTCAGCTTTTGGGCTCCTCTCGATTCCTATTTCCTGCAGACCATGCAGACTCTGGCGAACTACACGCAGATGCTCTATATGGTTCCGGAACAGCCAACTTATTTCTCCGCTTATCAGACATACGGCGGAACCGGCGCCAACGGCGGCGCCGCGAACTGCACGTGCACGACCGCGAGTTGTTCGGACTACGACATTACGCAGACGGAAAATTCGTTGGCCATTGCCGCCGATTCGCAGAGCCAGTACACCACCGTAGCGGCCAGCTACTACAGCCAACTCGTCGCCGCGCCCGATGTTACTCCGCCATCCGCGCCGCTCAACCTGACCGGCACGGCGGCCGTCGTGGGGAACAACCTTTCATGGGCGGCGTCCAGCGACAGCGTCGGGGTAGCGGGCTACAATGTCTATCGCTGCGTTGCACCGGCGCCCGGCCAGCCCTGCGCTGGCGTATGGATAGCCAACTCAACCCTGCCGTCTTTCAGCGACACAGGGTTAACCGACAACACGTTGTATAGCTACCAGGTTCAGGCATTCGATTTTGCCAACAACCATTCGCCGTTTTCGCAAGAGTTGAGTTTACAGACATATGGATCGGCGGCGGACTCCGCGACGAATCTGATGGTCACGGCGGTTTCGTCGCAGGAGATCGACCTGAGCTGGTCTCCACCCTCGAATGCCACGGGCTTGGGCCAGTATTTGATTCTTGCCGGAACCTCGGCCTCCAATCTTCAGCAGATCGGGATCGCCACGTCCGCCGCGACCAGCTACCGGAACCTGCCTCTGACACCCGGCACCGCTTACTACTATGGCATCGTAGCCGTGGAAAAGGGGATCAGCTCGGGGATGTCTCCGGTTGCCTCAGCCACCACCATGCCGCTGCCCAACCCGCCCACCGGCGTGGTAGGGTCGCCTGCCTCCGGTACCATCGCCCTGACGTGGCAGGAGAACCCCCAGCCTAACGGCTTGCCGGTCAGTTACTACCAAGTCTTCGAAGGCGCCGTGTCCGGCAAACTGGCCAAGGTCGCTCAGGAAACGGCCGCCTCCTACACCGCGGCATCCCTGAGCGCCAATACAGTCTATTACTTCGAGATCGTGGCGGTTGACACGAACCACGGCAGTTCCGTGCCATCCGACCAAATATCCGTCACTACGGCTCCGATGCCCGCCGCGCCGGTTATCGTTTCGGCGACCGCAAACAGCGACACACAAGTCACGGTAACGTGGTCCGAAAGCGTCCCGGCCAACGGCCTACCGATTCAGAATTACACTATCTTCCGGGGGACATCGCCCACTGGCCTGGCCAACGTGGCCACCCGGACGGGGCTACAGTTCATCGACACGCAGGCTTCTCCTAACACCAGTTACTATTATGCGATCCAAGCCGTCGACAACGGAAAAGACGCCTCTCCCATGTCGGCTACCATGCAGGTTGCGGCCGTTGCGATGCCCGCGGCGCCGGCCGGCGTCGTGGCCATTGCGAACTCCGGCACGCAAGTCACGGTAACCTGGACCGAAAGCGTCAGTGGTTTGCCGATTCAGAACTACAGCATCTTCCGGGGCACTTCGCCCGCCAGCCTAAGCCAACTTGCCACCCGGGCGGCACTTCAGTTTATCGATACCGGGGCTTCTGTGAATACCACTTACTACTACGCGATTCAAGCGGTTGACAGCGGAAAAGACGCCTCTCCCATGTCCGCAACGGCGCAGGTCGCTACGCCTCCGATGCCGGCCGCGCCGACTAGCGTCTTGGCCACCGCAAACGGCGCCACAAAGGTCACGGTAACCTGGTCCCAAAGCATCCCGCCCAATGGTCTGCCGATTCAGTCTTACAATGTCTCGCGGGGGACGTCACCCACAGCTATGACCAAACTGGCCTCCCGGACGGCGCTTCAGTTTATCGATACCGGCGTCTCCGCGAACGTCACTTATTATTACTCGATTGAGGCAATAGACGCCGGCAATGCCGTCTCGCCGCCGTCGAGTACGGCGCAAGCCACCACGCCTTAAGCTTCAGGGTACGCCCCAGCATTTCTTGCAGGCATAAGCGATCAATATACCCGATCCCAGAGACATATGCGTCATTTCGGACGCCGTCCCATGCAGTTCACTGTAGCCAAGGTTTCTAGCAAAGGCGGCAGGCTAGGTCAGATTACGCTCCAGTCAGCCGCCTTTTTCATCCATTTTCATCGGGAACAGCGGCCGTCTTTTTCTGCACACGAACTATCTGCACGTCGGAAATCGCGATCAGGCCCGTGTCCATCATTTCCTCTACGAGCGGCGACAGGCGGGCAAGGTTCTCCGCGGAGTCGATAATCGAAATCAGGATAGGCTGATCGTGGCGCGTGAGGTGGTACTTGTGCATCTCGGCTGTCTCGCCGTAGCCTTCCAGACCGCGAAATACCGTCGCGCCGGCGATTTTCATCTCGCGGCACTTATTTACGATGGCCTCGTACAACGGCTTCCCTTCGAAGCGGTCGGATTCCGAAATGTGAATTCGAAGGAGCCTAGCGGGCTGTCCCGGCAGCATCGGGGGCCTCCATCGCGGTCTTGCCGCGCACCAGCCGGACCATCTCTACATCCGATGTCACGATCAGGCCGTCTTCCAGCATGGCTTCGATGGCCTGCGCGGCGGCGGCGATCTTTTCGGGCGAATCGATCACCGAAAGCATAATGGGCAAGTCGCGCATGGGGTGGAAGACACTGCGCTTGTGCTCGTGACCCTTGGCGCCGTATCCCAGGATGCCCCGATAGACGGTGGCGCCGGCGATATCCATCATCCGCAGCTTGCTCACGATGGCGTCGTACAACGGTTCGCCGTGCCACTTATCGGCTTCGCCCAGGAAGACGCGCAACAAAGTAGCGGGTCCTTGTGTGTGTTCGTGCGGCAGCTTGGGATCGGGCTTGGCGGATTTATGCGCGAATTTTACCACGGTGGTATCCTGCACCTCGATCAAACCGTCGTTCACCATCTCATAAAGCGCGGGCAGGATTTCTTCCACCTTCTCCGCCGTCTCGACGAATTCGATGCGGATCGGCAGATGTTGCGCCAGCACTTCGACTTTTGGCGTGTGCATCATTTGGTGCGAGCCGAAGCCGGAGTAGGCTCGAGTGGCCGTGGCGCCGGATACTCCCTTGTGCATCAGGAAAGTCATGATGGAGTCGTGCAGGGCCATCATGTGATGCTGGGTGTCTTCGTTGATGAAGATAGTAACTTTCTTGGCCGGACCTTTAGTCAGCATCGGGTTCCTCCGCTTGCTAACGCGCGCGGCTCGGAACTGAGCCACGACCGGCCTCCGCTTGCTAACGCGCGCGGCTCGGAACTGAGCCACGACCGGCCTCCGCTTGCTAGCGCGCGCGGCTCGGAACTGAGCCACGACCGGCCTCCGCTTGCTAACGCGCGCGGCTCGGAACTGAGCCGCGACCGGCCTCCGCTTGCTAACGCGCGCAGCTCGGAACTGAGCCACGACCGGCCTCCGCTTGCTAACGCGCGCGGCTCGGAACTGAGCCGCGACCGTGAGGGAGTGGTTAGCGTCCACCGGCCAAAATCGTGCCCAGCCACACCCCGAGGTAGCCGAGCAACACGCTGCCCGCTACATACAGCAGGCCCAGCCAACGCTCGCCGTCGCGCATGGCTTGATAGGTTTCGTATTCGAAGCTGGAGAACGTCGTGTATCCGCCCAGAATCCCCACCACCAGGAACAGGCGCCAGTTGGGATGCGGGTGAAATCTCTCGGTCAGGAGCGTCATCAGGACTCCTATCAGAAAAGCGCCTGTGATATTGATGACGAATGTCCCCAGCGGAAAGCGGCCGCCGTACTTCGCCATGATCCAGGTTCCCGCCACATAGCGGGCCAGGCCGCCGAGGCCGGCTCCCGCCAGCACTACCATGTATTTGTCCAACCGTATGCGCCTCCTTGTGTTAGCCGTCTTGTGTTAGCCGTCGAATCATACATCTAAATCCCCCACGGGCTCGCCGAACGCCGATTCCTTCAATTCCCGCTCCTGTTCGGGCAGCAGGTGGCGCGGCATGAAGCGCGCATTCGCAATGGCGGTGGGAATGACCGCGCTGCCGATGACGGTAGCCACCAGGTGAGAGTACTGATTCTGGTCGATGATGCCGTGATTGAGACCGAACAGCGCCGAAATCGTGCCGAAAGTGAGTCCAGTGGACATCATCAACGAGTAGTAGATGCCGTCGTGCCCGCGGTAGCCGAAGGCGCGCACCGTGGGCAGCAGGCCGGCCATCTTCGTCACCATCTTCGCAAAAAACAGCGTGACGAAGGCAAGCGGAGCGGCCACCAGCGCGGGCACCGACACGAAGCTACCGGCGCGGATGAAGTAGAACGGCGTCAGCAACCCGAAGGTCAAGGTGCGCAGGCGGCGGATGAGGAAGTGATCTTTGCCGACCGTACCGGCCAGGACCATTCCGATGAGGTAAGCGGGAAGCACCGCCTCGCTGCCCGACCAGACAGCCAAGCCGCCCAGCCCGAAGAGCAAAAAGAGCAGATACTTCGTCTCCAGTTCCGATACACGCCCGCCGTAGCGCGCGAAGAACCATTGCGTGACGAACGGCAGCGCCAGAAAGAAGACTAGGCAGGTTCCCAGGAAGATGAGGGTTTTGATGGTGAATGGCGAAAAGATCAGCCCCAGCGCGATCACCGTACCCAGGTCGTTGATGAAGCAAGCCGCCAGGATGGCCTTACCGTAGGTGGTCCGATTGAATCCGAGTTCCAGCATCACCGCGTAGACCACCGCGACCGAGGTGGTGGAGAGCGCCACGCCCGCCAGCCAACTGGGACGCCAGGCCCAATGGAGGGCATAGTGCGCCATCAGGGCAGCGCCGAAAAACGGCGCGAAGAAGCCGGCCAGGCCGACCGCCGTGGATTCTTTCCACTTGGCGCGGAAGACGGCGGGGTCGAGTTCGGCGCCGGCGAGGAAAGTGAGCACGATGGCGCCGGCGCCTGCCAGGAAAGTGATCCACTCTGCCTTGGCACTGAGCAGGTTGCGGCCCACCAGCGCACCGATGACGAGCTGCGCCACCGTGCCGACCACGATCTCCGAGAGCGCCGTCGAGATGCGCAGCCAGTTGGCGGCGAGCACCGCAAGCAACGCCAAGGCCAGCCAGAGAGCGGCAACGAACCACATTTGATCCATTAAAGGATATCCTCGCTCTGTTTTTTGTGGTTTGATGCGGGACGGATGGACTCGGCTCCCACAGATGACCACTGTAGGAGTCATTGGCCGTCCAGGGACGGCGATTAAGCGAACTCCACCGCTCTTCCTTCTAAAGCTACATCGAAGCGCGCGGAAAATCAAGATCTGCTACGATATTCGGGCAACGGTTTGAAAGATACTGCATCCGATCGATGTCGCGATCATCGTGATCTACGTAGCGACCTCCGTGCTCCTTGGTTATTGGGTCTCGAAACGCGCCTCGCGCGACACCAAAGGTTATTTCCTGGGCGGCAACACATTGCCGTGGTATTTCCTGGGTGTGTCCAACGCCTCCGGCATGTTCGACATCGCGGGGACCATGTGGCTGGTCTACCTGATGTTCATTTACGGGTTGAAGAGCGTCTGGATTCCCTGGCTGCGGCCGGTCTTTAATCAGATATTCCTGATGGTTTATCTGTCTACGCGGCTGCGCCGCTCCAACGTCACCGGCGCCGAGTGGATCCGCACGCGCTTCGGCACGGGCCGCGGCGCGCAACTTTCGCACATGATCGTAGTGATCTACGCGCTGGTCAGCGTCATCGGTTTTCTTACTTACGGCTTCAAAGGCATTGGCAAATTTGCCGTCGATTTTCTACCCTGGCATTTTTCGGCCAACCAATACGCGCTGATGCTGATGGGGATCACCACCTTCTACGTAGTGAAGGGCGGCATGTTCAGCGTGGTGATCACCGAGGTTTTGCAGTTCTGCATTCTTTCGGTTGCATCACTGGCCATCGGCCTCATCGCGATCGGGCGGGTTTCGCCCGAGGCCCTGCGCCGCGTGATTCCGGCGGGTTAGGAGCAGATCTTCTTCGGCTGGCATCTGAATCTGGATTGGTCGGGACTGATCGCCGCCGTGAACACCAAAATCGCCGAGGACGGCTACCATTTTCGGCGCCTTCTTCATGATGATGTTGTTCAAAGGCATCCTGATCGGCATGGCCGGGCCTGCGCCCAATTACGACATGCAGCGCATCCTTTCCACGAAGAACCCGCGCGAAGCTTCCATGATGAGCGCCATGGTGAACGTAGTGCTGCCCGACGCGCTCAGCCAGTTTGTTCCCGCCGGTTCTGCCGGGGTTGATAGTGGCGGGCCTGCTGGCCGCTTTCATGTCGAACTTCGCCGCTACAGTGAACGCCGCGCCGCCTTACATTGTAACCGACCTCTACCGGAAATATGTGAACCCGCAAGCCAGCGAACGGACTTGTGTGCGTTTAAGCTACGTAGCGTCGTTCGGCGTGGTGGTGTTGGGTATTACCTTCGGCTGGTTTGTGACCTCTATTAATACCGTAATCCAGTGGATCGTCTCGGCGCTCTGGGGCGGCTACACGGCGTCCAACGTTCTGAAGTGGTATTGGTGGCGATTCAACGGCTACGGTTATTTCTGGGGCATGGTGACTGGCATTGCCGGATCGCTGATCATACCGTGGGCGCTGCCCAGTGTCCAGCCGCTGAATTCGTTTCCGATCATCGTAGGCATCTACCGGCGTGTCCGGCCGTGGGGCTTCTGGGATCCCATCCGCGACCAGGCGATGCGGGAAGACCCGACGTTCCGGCCGAACCCGGATTTCTTGCGCGACATGTTCAATATCGTGGTGGGCATCGCCTGGCAGACCAGCCTGATCGCGTTTCCGGTGTATATCGTGATTCGACGCTACGAGATTGCGGGGTGGGCGATAGCGGTGGTGGTGCTAACTTCGATTATTCTGAAGTTCACTTGGTACGACCATTTAAAGAACATGGAAATCGAACCGGCTGTTGCTGTTGTTGTACAACCGGCACGGACTTGAGGGCGGCGCGGTCCCCTGCCCTACAGAGTCCGCATCATAGTATCTCGTCGATGCGTTGCAACTCCTCCGCGGTGAAGTCGAGATTGTTCACCGCGCCCACGCATTGTTCGATCTGCTCCACCCGGCTGGCCCCCACCAGCGCGCTCGCCATCACGCCGTGGCGCAGCACCCAGCCCAACGCCATCTGCGCGAGAGTCTGGCCGCGTTGCCGGGCAATCTCATTCAGCGCGCGCACCTGCGACAGGCGGCTCTCGGTAACGTCCGTCTTCTTCAAGAACGTGCCGGGCTTCGATGCCCGTGAGCCGTCGGGAATACCTTGCACATAACGGTCCGTTAGCAGGCCTTGCGCCAGCGGGGAAAACGCGATGCCCCCGACTCCCTTGGCCGCCAGCCGCTCGAAAAGCCCTTGTTCAGCGTTGCGCACGAACATCGAATACTTCATCTGATGGATCAAGCAGGGCGTGCCAAGTTGCCGCAAGACCGCTGCCGCGCGCTCGGTCTGTTCGGGATTGTAGTTGGAGATGCCTGCATAGAGCGCCTTGCCCGCGCGGACGGCGCTATCCAGCGCGGACATGGTCTCCTCGACCGGCGTGTCCGGATCGGGACGGTGCGAATAGAAGATATCGACGTAATCGATCCCCATCCGGCGCAGGCTTTGGTCCAGGCTGGCCAACAGATATTTGCGCGAACCCCATTCGCCGTAGGGTCCGGGCCACATCAGGTAGCCCGCCTTGGTGGAGACGATCAGCTCATCGCGCCAAGCGCCCAGATCCGCGCGCAGAGCCCGGCCGAAATTCTCCTCGGCCGAGCCCGGCGGAGGACCGTAGTTGTTGGCCAGGTCGAAATGCGTGATGCCCAGATCGAACGCACGGCACAGCATGGCACGCATGTTGTCGAACGCATCCACGCCGCCGAAATTGTGCCACAGGCCCAGGGAAATGGCCGGCAGGCGCAGGCCGCTCGCGCCACAGCGGCGGTAGAGCATTTTGTCGTAGCGTTGGTCGTCGGGAAGGTACACGGGGGCTCCTCAGTATTACTTTACAAGAAGTGTTGTACACTCAACGTAATACAGGATGTCGTTCTACAGCGCGGGGCGCAAAATAGGAATCGTTCTTTTCCAGCTTGGCGGGCCGGATTGTCTGGAGGCCATCGAGCCGTTTCTCTACAATCTTTTCTGCGATCCGGACATTATCGATTTTCCGTTCGCGCGCCTGGCGCGGCAGCCGCTGGCGCGCCTGATCTCGGCCACACGCGCACGGCACGTGCGGAATCACTATGCGGAAATCGGGGGACGCTCGCCGATCCTGGAATTCACGCGGCGCCAGGCGCGGGCGCTGGAGGCGGAGCTGCGCCGCGATTTGGACGCGCGCGTGGTGGTAGCCATGCGCTACTGGCATCCGTTCACCGCGGAAGCCGTGCGCGAACTGGAGGCATACGCGGCGGACGAGGTGGTGCTACTGCCGCTCTATCCGCAGTATTCCCGCACGACCACCGGCAGCAGCCTGAACGAATGGAAGCGCCGCTTCCAGCCGAACGGTTGGAATCCGCAGGTGCATGCGGTAACCGAGTTCCATGAAGATGCGGGTTACATCCAGGCGGTGGTGGAATCGATCGACGAAACGCTGGCCGAGTTTGACGATCCGGCCTGCCTGGACGATGTCGACATGCTGTTCAGCGCGCACAGCGTCCCGATGGCGGTGATCGACGGCGGCGATCCGTACCAGCGCCAGATCGAGCGTACAGTCGATCTGGTTTGGAGCCAGGGGCGCTGGCCGGGTCGGCGGCACCTCTGCTACCAGAGCAAGGTCGGCGCATCGAAATGGCTGCAACCCTCCATGCACGCGACGCTGCGGCGGCTGGCGGACGAAGGCCGCCGGCGCGTGCTGGTGATCCCCATCTCTTTTGTCTCGGACCACGTGGAAACGCTGCACGAAATCGACATCGAACATCGCGCGCAGGCCCTGGCATTGGGCATTCGGGAATACCGCATGGTGCCGGGGCTGAACGATGCGCCGCGCTTCATCGGGGTGCTGGGACGATTGGTGCGCGCGCACGTCACCCAACTTTCCTCGCTGCGCGTCTGAAATAGTACCTATTGGCGCGCGTTTCGTTAAAATTTCAGGCAAAAAGTGCGCTTTGTGCTAAAATCTTTTTGTACCTGAAACGACCGCCTTGTTGTCGGGCGCATCAGGCCAAGGAGACGAGGCCATGACCAGCGAAGACACGCAAGCCGTTTCCCAGAAAGTCGTTGAAGTCCTGTTGATTAGTCCGTTTGACGAGGATCATCAACACCTGCGCGACATCCTGAAACATTCCAATTGGCAACAGCATAGCGCCCGCACGCAGGAGGAGGCGTTCGAGTTCCTGCGCGAAAATGTGGCGCCGGTGGTGATTTGCGAGAGCGAATTGCCGGACAGCAACTGGCAGGATGTCTTGTGCCGGCTGGGCCGCATGCGGTGCCCGCCATTGCTGGTGGTTACGTCCAGAATGGCGGATGATCGCTTGTGGTCCGAAGTGCTGAACTTGGGTGGATACAACGTCCTGGCCAAGCCGCTGAACGCGAAGGAGGTCTTTCACGTGGCCGGGCTTGCCTGGATGTTTTGGAAGCGGCAGTGGGAACATCCGCAGGCTCTAGCGCTGAGCGCTTAGGGCCGATTAACAATCGGCCTGCAGGTTGCCAACCTGCCCCACACGCCGCGCCAACTTGATTAGTTCTCCGTAACCCTGTTTGTCGAAGGGCGGGCATCCCGTGGGAAACTGGCCCAGCGGATGATGCTTCTGCCGCATCAAATACGTGCAATACGTCAGGGTCTTGCAGCAGCGGCGTTCGTCCAGTTCGCCTTTCTCCAGGGCATCGCGCGCGAAATCCGGATAGGCTAGCGCGCCGCGCCCAATTCCCAGGAAGTGAATGTCGCCAGCCGCGATATTACAGGCCCCGGCGTTGATCGCATATTTCTGCAGCCAGCTATAACCTGTTCCTACTATGGGCAGATCCGGAAACGCGCGCTGCAACTCTGCGGCGATGCGGAAATGCCGATCGACACCCATGAGCGGATGCTCGGGTTGCTCGTAGTTGCCCTCGTCCGGTTTCTCGAACGGACGTCCGATGTGCGGATTGTAGTAAGGCGAGCCTAGCGATATGTTCAGCAGCTCGACGCCCCATTCGCGGAAGCAGGCGATGGCCTGCTTCACTTCGCGCAGATCCTCGCGTAGCGGATTGGCGGCGTCCACGCCCCAACCGTATGGATACGGCGTTTCGAAAGCGCATCCGAACGGCACGCCGTCGAAAGCATTCACGCGCATGGCGATGAGCAGCCGATTGCCGAACGCCGCGCGCAGCTTGCCGATCACGTTGCGAATGAACCGCAGCCGGTTTTCGAGCGGACCGCCGTAACGTCCCTCGCGGGTTTTGGCGCCAAGCAACTCGCTGATCAGGTAGCCATGCACGGCTTTGATATCCACCGCTTGGAATCCGGCATCGAGCGCCAAGCCGGCGGTGCTCACGTAGTCGTCTTCCAGGCGCTCCAGTTCATCGTCGGCGATGACGGGACAGTCGGGCGGTGTGGCCGTTTTCCGGTCAATGTACGGATTGTGATACGCGACGATGCGCCGCGGCACGCTGTAGCGCCCGGAATGCGTGAGCTGGATGGGAAGCAGCAGATCGTCCGCCGTGCCCCAATTTTCGCGATGCACTTCGCGGATGCGCGCGAGCAGGCGCGCGAAATCCGCCACGTTGCGCGGCGTAATCCAAAGCTGGCGCGTGTTGGCGCGGCCGTCCTCGCGCACCGCCGTAGCCTCAAACCAGACGAGCTTGGCCCCGCCGCGCGCGAATCGTTCGTAGCGGCGCCAGGTCAACTCGCCGGGGCTCCCGTCGAGCGTGCCGTCGCAGCCTTCCATGGGTTGGATGGCGATAGAGTTTCCGACGGTGAGGGCACCCACGCGCACGGGCCGCGCCAGCACTTGCCGGACCTCCTCCGGGCTCTCGGTGAACCGGACATGCGCCGCGCCGGTTTCCTCAGCCGCGCGCCGCAATTCGTCCAGAGTCTTGTAAGTGAAGTGTCTCATCCTGAGCCTGATGGCGCGGCAGCAGCATGATGGCCAGCGCGCCGATCACCGATACCGCGAACACCGCGCCCATCGCAATGGCGTAACTGCCGAAGCGGTCGCGCAGAATCGAAACGAAATACGGAAACCAGGTCTGCCCGATGGTGTTCACCGGCAGAAGAATCGCCATGGAGCGCGCCAGCGTGTTGACCCCGAACTGCTCCGCGGCCATCAACGGAATCAGCATGTAGTCCGCGCCCATGCCGAAGCCGAACAGCACCGCGAACGCTACCGGCGAACGCGCCGGGCTGACGGTCAGCAGCATGGGAATGGTGGCGGCTACCAGAAAGTAGGTCGCGGTCATCACCCATTTTTTCGAGAAGCGGTCCGCCAGCCCGCCGATGGCCAGGCGCCCGGCGATGCTCGTGGCCAGGATGGTCATGGAAGCCACCCGCCACGTGGAATTCAGCAGCGTCAATCCTTCCTTGGTGCGGTCCGTGAAGCCCTGGTCCAGAAAAACGAACTTCATGTGGAAGTTCACCGCGCCGATCGCGCCGATGGAGCAGAAGCTACCGATCAACAGCAGCCAAAACGAATAGTGCCGTAACAGATAGCCGAAGCTTAGCGACGCTGCCTGATTTTCGGCGGGTGGTTGGCTGTCGCCATCGGGATAGAGGCCCTTGTCCGCTGCGCGGTCGCGGATTACGAAGATGGCCAGCGGCCACGCCAGGAACATCAGTGCGCCCCACACCATGAGGGCGGTATGGAAATTGGTTCCCTCGGTGAGCGGCTTGACAATGTACGACCCGAGGAACCCGATGAGGCCCACACCCACGTATACAATTCCCATGGCCTTGCCGCGATTGCGCCGGAACCAGTGCGAAACGATGAGCTGATGCGGGATGGGTCCGGAGAGAATGTAGCCGACGGTGTATAGGAACCACAGCGCGTAGTAGACCGTGAGCGAGCCATGCATGGTTCCGAAGCCCAGGAACGCCGCGCAGGTCAGCGCCGTGCCAACAAGGATGAGCTTGCGCGGGCTGAATCGCGGCACCAGCACGGGACCGATCCATAGCGTCAGCAGCGCGGCGAGCGGAAAGCCGAAGGTGATTTGCTGTTTGGTCCAGTGGAACTCGCGCTGGAAGTAGTCGTAGAAAAACGGCATGTTGTAGTAGGGCAGGCCGACGGCGATGCCAAATGTGAGGAAGGCCGCCAGCGTCACCCACCAGCCGTAAAATGTTTTGCGCATCGTGGGACAGCCTTCAGTATAGCGAGGCGCGAATGGACAGGCTTTAGGTTCCTGCCCCGCCCAGCGGCGCCGACTGCGGGCTGCCGCCGCCGTTATCGAAGACTGCGATCGCCGCCGTCCGCGTGTGCGTGGCCGTGGGCGTGAAGGTGACGGTGATAAAGCAGCTTGCTCCGGACGCCAGACTCGCGCCGCAGGTGTTGGTCTCGGCGAAGTCGCCGGCGTCGGGGCCGGCGACGGAAATCTTCGCGATAGTCACCGTGGCACTGCCCTTGTTGGTTAGTGCGATCTTCCTCGGTAGACTGGTGGTGCCGACCGGTTGGGTCCCGAAAGAGAGGCTTGCGGGGGTGAATTGCAGAAACGTTCCCGTGCCAGTGAGGGGCACCGTTTGAGGACTGCCGGGGGCGTTGTCGGTCACCGACACGAAGCCTGTCAACGCGCCTAGGGCCTCGGGCTTGAAGGTCACGCTGATCGTGCAAGAGGCAGATGGATTCAAAGTTACGCCGCAAGTATTCGTTTGCAGGAATGGACCGGATGTTGCGATGCGCCCGATAGTCAGAATCCCATAGTGGGTGTTCGTCAGCGTTACATTCTGGATCGCGCTGACCGTAAAGACGGTTTGGTCGGGAAAAGTCAAGCTGGCGGGAGAGAACGCGACCTCTGGCGAGGTCCCCACGCCTTTAAGCGCCAGGGTCTGAGGGCTACCCGGAGCGTTGTCGGTCATGGTGACGGAGCCGGTCAGGGTACCGGTCGTGTTGGGAGTGAAGGTTACGAGAATCGTACAGAAGGCTCCGGGATTCACGGTCGCCCCGCAAGTATTCGTTTGTGCGAATGGGCCTGTCACGGTGATGCTTGCGACGGTCAGAATCCCAAGGCCGGTGTTCGTAAGAGTGGCGCTCTGAGCCGTGCTGGTGGTATCGATCGTTTGGTTAAAAAAGGCCAGGCTAGTGGGGGAGAGCGTCACTGCGGGCAAGACGCCGGTACCGGTTAGTGGCAGCGTCTGCGGGCTTGCAGGAGCATCGACCGCGATGCTCACGGCGGCAGTTCGCGTGCCGGTTGCCGAAGGTGTGAACGTCACGGTAATGCTGCAACTGCCGCCTGCCAGGACGGGGGTGCCGCAGTTATCGGCCTCGGCGAAGTCGCTGCTATTAGACCCGGTAACATTCATCGACGTGATTGTCAGGGTGGCGTCGCTAGTATTGGTTAGGGTCGACGCCTGCGCAGCGCCGGCGATCCCCACCGTCTGGTTGCCGAAATTAAGGCTAGGGGGAGCAAGCGCGGGCCCGCCGGCGATTTTGGCCACAAAGGCGTCTCCGTTGCCGCCATAGGCGGGCTGCAAGGGATTCATAGTCGGAAAGTCTGGTGATTCTGTCCCGCCCATAACGTACGCGTTACCCGAGTCGTCTACCGCGATGCCGGTACCGTAGTCTTCGTCTTCTCCGCCAAGATACGTGGAATAGACCAAAGCCGATCCCGAGGGGTCGAGCTTGGCCACGAAAGCATCGGTTTCGCCGCCGTAGAGCGGCTGCAACGCATTGACGGTCGGGAAGTGAATTGACTGCGTCTCTCCCGTGACGTACGCATTGCCGGAACTGTCCAGGGCGATGCCGTAGCCGTAGTCATCCGCGTTGCCGCCAAGATATGTAGAATAGACCAAGGCCGATCCAGTAGGGTTGAGCTTAGCAACAAGAATGTCGTAGCCGCCGCCGTTGGCTGGCTGCAGGGGATTCACGGTGGGAAAGTTGGTTGAGGCCGTCGCCCCTTCGAGGTACGCATTACCCGTGCTGTCCACAGCGATGCCCGAGCCGTGGTCATCCCCGCTCCCGCCAAGATATGTTGAATAGACGAGGGCCGATCCGGTGGGGTTGAGCTTGGCCACGAAGGCGTCGGAACTGCCGCCGGCGTTGGCTGGCTGAAATGGGTTCATGGTGGGAAAATTAGTCGAGGACGTACCCCCCGTGACGTACGCATTGCCTGAACCGTCCGCGGCGATGCCGACAGCAGAGTCCGTTCCGCTTCCGCCGAGATAGGTGGAGTAGACAAACGCCGTTCCCGCGGGGTTGAGCTTGGCCACGAACGCGTCATAGGTGCCGCCGGCGTACAGGGGCTGCAAGGGGTTCATTGTGGGAAAGTTTATTGAGTTGGTGTACCCCGTGACGTACGCGTTGCCCAGGTTGTCCACCGCGATGCCGTTGCCTTGGTCAAGTCCGCTTCCGCCAAGATAGGTAGAGTAGACCAAAGCCGATCCAGCGGGGTTGAGCTTGGCCACGAAAGAGTCGCCCTGACCGCCAGCGTTGGCTGGCTGCAAAGGATTCATTGTGGGAAAGTTGGTCGAAGCAGTTCCCCCAGTGATGTACGCATTGCCCGAGCTGTCCACAGCGATGCCTGAGCCGTAGTCAAACCCGCTTCCGCCAAGATACGTCGAGTACACTAACGCCGATCCGGCCGTATTCAGCTTCGCGACGAAAACGTCGCCGCCACCGCCGGCATAGGCAGGTTGCACGGGGTTCACAGTAGGAAAATTTGTTGACTGGGTCTCGCCAGTAACGTATACGTTGCCCGCGCTGTCCACCGCGATGCCTGAGCCGCCATCAGACCCGCTGCCGCCCAGATATGTGGAATAAACCAGGGGATCGATGAAGAGCGGCCTTCGCGGATCATAATCGGCCACTTCAAACGCGACCTGGTCCTTACCCTTGACAACATAATGCGCGCCGATCTCCTGCCGTGCGCCGTCTTTCTCCTGATACGCCACTGGCTTGTGCCAACGAATCTCTCCCCCGGCGTCATCCATCGCCAGCACCAAATCCCCATCCTCGCCACGGCTGATTTTCCTGGCCCCGCGAATGCCGAGTTGTATGCGGCGCGGGTCTGCGCCGGGCGCGACGACGAAGTCATACTCAAGCTGCCGTTTGTTACCGTAGTAGACCAGGTCAACGCCGGAATAGACGCTCTTGTACTCGACCTTGGCGAACATTGGTACGTTCGCATGCCATTTCGTCGCGTCGTTGCCGATGAAGTAATTGCTCTTGCCAGGCATTTCATCCACGCCGGATACGTTCGGCGCGGGATTCGCTCCCAGCAATTTCATGCGGAGCACACTGGACTTGGCGGAGGCGTGATGCATGGCCAGCACGGCTTCGACGGAAGTCAAGAACAGGGTGTAGCCTTGGGTGCGCGCCAGGAATTTGACTTGCGCGCCGGTTTGGCCCTGGTTTTTTTCGAAGGCTAGCGGCAGCTTGTTGAGCTGGGCAGCAGCCGGCCGGGAGAACATAGGGATCGGCGCAACCAACGTCAGCAGGCCGGCTAGCACGCAAGGATATCGAGTCATTGGTTGCATCGTAAGGCGGCGGAACTAGGAAAGCAAGGATTTACGAGGGGAACGGTACTAGCCCACCCGTGCCATGAAACCGAACAGCCGCATCCCACAACCGGACATCGTATCCACTGCTGCGGCCCACACCCCCAGCCGTTTCAATCCGCGCGCGCGGCACGGCGATTGCTTATCACGCGTCGTGACGACTCTGCTCAAAGACATCGCCTACGCCACGCGCATTCTACGCCGCAGCCCCGGCTTCACGCTGACTGCCGTGCTCACGTTGGCCTTGGGCATCGGCGCCAACACCGCCACCTTCAGCGTGGTGAATGCCACTTTGCTGCGCCCGCTGCCTTTCCCGCATCCGGAGCGCATCGTCGCCATTCAGAACCAGTACAAGTCCGTCGGCCTGGATTCCGCGGCTGCGTCGGTCGCCGATTACGTCGACTATCGCAAACAGCGGCATTTGTTTTCGGAAGTGGCCGCCGTGAACACCGACGATTTCAACCTAACGGGCGTGGACCGCCCGGAGCGTCTACAATGCGGCGAAGCCACCTCGGGATTGTTTACGGTGCTGGGCGTTCAGCCCGTCCTGGGCCGCGTGTTCACTTACGAAGAAGATCAGCCGGGCAGGAACCAGGTCGTCCTGCTGACGGAAGGTCTGTGGAAGCGGCGTTTCGGTGGAGATCCCAACGTACTTGGTCGCACTATCCACCTCAACGACAAGCCGTACACAGTGGTCGGAATCGTGCCTTCCATTTTGCAGTGGTTCGCCCCGCTGGATGCCTGGATTCCCACGGGCTTCACTTCGGCGCAGATGTCACCAGCACTGCGCACCAACCAGTTCTTGTTCATTCTGGCCCGGCTGCAACCGGGCATGTCGCTGGAAAGGGCGCGCGCCGGCATGGCGGCTTTCGCCGGCGTGCTGGCGAAGAACTTCCCCGATCAGTACCCGGCCTCGAGCGGTTGGGCCATCCGCGTCGATTCGTTGAATGAATTGCTGGTCGGCGATATTCGCGGGGCGTTGCTGGTGCTGTTGGCCGCCGTGGGATTCGTGCTGCTGATCGCTTGCGCCAACGTGGCGAACCTGCTGCTGGCACGGGCCGCCGGCCGCATGCGCGAGCTTTCCATCCGCGCGGCCCTGGGCGCGGCCAAATGGCGCATCGCGCGGCAACTCCTGACGGAAAGCGTTATGCTCAGTCTGCTCGGCGGCGCGGCGGGCGTGTTACTCGGCAGTTGGGGCGTGGGCTTCCTGGTGAAGAACGGCCCGCAGGAACTGCCGCGCCTCGATGAAGTCGCGATCGATGGACGTGTGCTGGCGTTCACCGCAGCCATCGCACTCCTCACTGGCCTGTTGTTCGGGCTGGCGCCGGTGCTGCAAGTGGCCACCGGCAACCTGCACGACTTACTGAAGCTGGGCGCGCGCGGCGCCGCGGGCAGCCTGCGCCGTCATCGCACGCGCAACACGCTGGTGATTGCCGAAGTGGCCATATCGCTGGTTTTGCTGGTCGCCGCGGGCCTGTTGTTGCGCAGCTTTGCGAGCCTCGAAAAGGTCGACCCCGGATTCCGCGCGCAAAACGTGCTGACCTTCGGCGTCTCGCTGCCCCCGGTCCGCTACCGCACCGATGCGCAGACCTCCGGTTTCTTCCATGCGTTGCTCGATCGCGTTTCCACGCTGCCCGGTGTCTCGACCGCCGGGGCCGTGAATCCGCTGCCCTTCACCGGCAGCAACATGTCCGGATCGTTTAGCATCGAAGGCCATGACGTGCCTGCCGGAGGAACCGCGCCGCACGCCGATCAGCGCATCGTCAGCCCCGGTTATTTCAAGACCATGGGAATTCCGCTGCGCAGAGGCCGACTGGTGGCCGATTCCGACCGCGAAGGCGCGCCCCTCGCCGCGGTCGTCGACGAAGCTCTGGCGCACGAATATTTTAAGGACCAGGACCCCATCGGACGGCATCTGCGGCGTGGGCGTGGCAGCGGCGGACCGTGGGCGACCGTCGTCGGCGTTGTAGGACATGTGCAACACAGCGCGCTGGATAGCAAGCAGCGCAAGGCGACGTTGTATTGGTCGTATCTGCAGAGGCCCGCGCAGTCCGTACAGGTTGTGGTGCGCACCGCGGGCGATCCCATGGCGCTCGCAAACGGGATCCAACGGGAAGTGTCGAGCCTGGACAAAGATGTGCCCATCTTCGACGTGAAAACCATGGACCAGCGGGTGGCCGCCTCACTCGCCAACCGGCGCTTCGCGGCCTGGCTGCTGGCGGCGTTTTCGTTTATCGCCATGCTGCTGGCCGCGGTAGGACTTTATGGCGTAATGGCCCAAACCGTTCTGCAGCGCAGCCGCGAAATCGGCGTGCGCATGGCCTTGGGCGCACAGAGCGGCGACGTGCTGCGCATGATTCTGCGGCAGGGCGCCATCCTGATCGCGGGCGGCATTATCGCCGGAAGCGTGGCCGCCCTGGGCCTGACTTCGCTCATGAAGTCCCTCCTGTTCGCGGTGAAACCCACCGATCCGCTCACCTTCGCCGCGGTGGCGGCGCTGCTGACGATCGTGGCGCTCGCCGCGGCCTATCTGCCCGCCCGCCGTGCAACGCGCCTGGATCCGGTAACAACGTTGCGCGACGAATAGCGCGGATAACCAAAGAGGACTGGAGTCTCGGCCGGCCGGCCATGCATAATGAATGCTAACCGATAGGACCCCGTGCCGCAAGAAATCGACCTCACCCAAGCTCTAATTCCGAAGCCCTTCCCAACGCCATCCATCGGCCTGTTCCTTGGCCTGCAGATCCTGGATGTGCTGACCACCATGATCGGCCTGCGTCTGGGCGCGCAGGAGGGCAGCACCTTCATCGGACATTTGCTGCAAACCGGGCCACTGACCGGGCTCATCATTTCGAAGATTCTGGCGGCGGGACTGGCGGCCGTGGCGGTGTTCCTCAATCGCAAGCGTTTGCTGGTGTTTCTCAACTTCTGGTTCGCCGCGGTGGTGGTTTGGAATCTGATTGCGATCTATCTGCAATACGTTGCTCGTTGACTGCCAACATACAGCCCGGCAAAATGTCTTGTCCATTACATTGAAGTGCCATGTAATTCTCCGCCTTCCCGAGTAACGCCAAGAAAAAGGCTCAAATTCTGGCGGTCTGATGTACAATAATCCAGACCGGATTCCAAAATGGAAGTCCCGGTGCTAAATATCCGATCAAAGGAGATCGTCATGGCGTCCATTCCCAATGCCCGCGTCGTCGTTGGACCAAGCGGCATCATCAACGTTCACGTGAGTGCTGAAACACTCTACAATCTTGAGGCCTTGCAGCGGATTACAGCTACCATCATCGGGCGCACCGGCTGCAACACGTGCCATTCGGGCCGTCAAATTCTCTATCAGCAGGAAGAAAACGAGTTTACCCTCGGCGAGTAGCCATCGGGCCGCAGCATGGTACCGGAAGGTCTTGGCGTCGGCGTCGTGTGGTGGCCTGCGCTCGACGCCCTCTGCCGGGAAGGTGAGGGCTTAGTCGACGTCGTCGAGGCGGAGCCGGAAACTTTTTGGATCCCGGCTCCCGACGGCGGATTTCGCTCAATTGTCGGCCAAGCGCTGAAGCATTTGTCTCAGCCCAAGCTGCTGCACGGCGTTGGCGCGCCATTGGGCGGAACGTGCCATCCACCGCACGGGCACGCTATGGCATTGGCTGGCGACATAGCGGAGTTGCGCCCGGAATTCGTAAGCGAGCATCTCAGCCTCACGCAATTCCGGCCGACGCGCGGCGATCCCCCGGTGTCCGCCGGCTTTATGCTGCCCCCGCTGCAATCGCGGTCCGGCGTGGCGCTGGCGGAAGCGAATATCCGCCGGCATCGCGTAGAGCTTGGCGGGATTCCGCTGGCGGTCGAGACGGCCGTGAGTTACCTTCCGCCCGCGCCGGGCGAATGGCCGGACGCCGCGTTTGTCGCGGCGGTGGTGGAGGCGGCAGACTGCGGCATCCTGCTTGATCTGCACAACGTCCTCTGCAACGCTCGTAACGGACGCCAGAGCGTGGCCGATTTCTGCGATTCCATCCCGCTGGAACGCGTATGGGAGCTGCATCTGGCGGGGGGCGAACGTGAGTGCGGGTTCCATTTGGACGCGCACGCGGGGCTGGTTGAAGCGGAGCTTATGGAGATCGCCGCGGCGCTAGTGCCGCGGCTCCCGCATCTGCGCGCCATCACCTTCGAGATTGTACAGGAGCGCGTGGCGGAAACCGGGCTTGCCGCCATCGGCCGTCAGCTTGGGCGCATGCGGGATCTGTGGAACACACGTGCCGCCGGCCTTCGCCAGTATGGGCGGGATTTGCGGGACACACCTGCCTGGCCATCGACCGAGCCGCCCGTGGATAATCCCGAGGCTTGGGAGATGCTGCTCGGATGCGCCATCAATGGACTGCCGTTGCCCGCGATGGGCGACGCAACGGCGGCTTGGTGGCG
>DATNMW010000173.1:0-105636 GCA_035602155.1 Bryobacteraceae bacterium
GCAAAATCCCGCGATCGTCGTCGTACGCAAGTGCCCGCAGGGCGGTTGATTCCACCCTCATTTCGTCCATGAGTGACCTCCAGGAGAGGCTGCGCTCTAGAACAGAATACCATAGAAATGTTTATTAAGTGAAGAGTATTGCGCCTAAGCGTCCCGCAGCGCATGCCCGTACACCGCTGGGATTAGAAAGTTAGCTGGAATACCGTGCCATAGCCGCCCGAAAGGCCGCCATCGTAGGTCGTTCCATAGAGCACCCCGCCGCCTGAGCTGAGCACCACGCCGTTGGGACCACCCCCGTTGTCGCCGTTAAACACGGCCAGGTCGGCTTTGGTCCAGGTTGTGCTCGGGGCAACGGGCGGCTTCAAGGTGTAGATTATGCCGCAGCCCGTGTACGATTGCGGGAAACAGACATTAATACCAGCAGCCCCGCCTGCGAAGGTCGTACCGTAGATCGGGCCGGTGCTGGAAGGCAATACGATGTTGGAAGCGGGAATAATGCCATCTTGGGGGGCGCCTGTAAAGGCGTAGATCAAACTCTCGGTCCAGGTCGTGCTCGGGGCCACCGGGGGCGTCAATTGAAATATGGCCCCGCAGCCCTGTTCGTAGCCTCCCTCCGGGCAGCCTGCGGGATTGCCACCCAGGGTGGTCGTACCCAGGAGCGCTCCGGTCGCCGAGTTGATCACTACGTTGCCATCGGGGGCGCCTCCATCGCAAACTGGCTGACCGCTGGTGCCGCAGGGCACTGGCGGGGTCTCGCCGACACCTGAGAATGCGCCGTTAAAGCTGTAGAGCACGGTCTCGTTCCAGACTGAGCCCGACTGGACCAACCGGAAGACCGTGCCATAGCCCGCAATGCCGCCGCTGTAGGTTGTGCCATATACCGTCCCGGTAGTGGGAACCAGCGTCAGGCCTCCTAAGGGAGTCGCTCCGTCGCAAGCCGGATTGCCGGTTGTGCCGCACCCTGTGGGTGCGCCTGCAAAGCTGTACATCACTTTCTCGGTCCAGGTTCCGCCGACCGCCGGCGTCATCGAGAACACGGTGCCGTAACCGGTCCCACCGGCTGCGGTTGTGCCGTAAAGCAATCCCTTGGGGGTTAGGATCAAGCCTGTTTCGGGATTAGCTCCATCGCCGCCCTGGCCTGTGAAACTGTAGATCACCGCCTCGGTCCACTTTCCACCGCCGACGGGCGTCAAAGAGAATACCGTGCCGTAGCCAAAAGCCCCGCCTTGTTCCGTGGTGCCATAGATCACTCCGCGCGAGCTGAAGACCAAACCGGCGCGAGGATTCGCCCCATCGGCGAGGCCAGTGAAAGCGTAAAGCGGGTGGATAGTCCAGGCCGTGCTCGGGGCCACCGGCGGCGCCAGCTCGAACACCGAGCCCCACCCCGTACCTCCGGCATATGTCGTACCGAAGAGATTGCCGTTGTTAATAACCACTCCCGCTTCCGGGAAAGCGCCGTCTTCTCCGGGGAAGCTATATAGCGTGGTCAATACGGGCGTTGCGGCGCCACAAGAAGTGCGGATTGCGAATAGTGCGCCGATCAACACGGCCATCGATAGAAATTTCTGCATACCCTTTGAATTCTGTGGGAAGCGCGCTCCAAAGTCAACTGTTACAGGACTAGTATAGTACCGGTCGGGGAAATGGCTTGGTCTTAAGGATTGTTACGGAGCGAACCGGGCGGGACGGCAATCGGTTTCCCGAACTTCTGCTGGAGAGTGCGATATTCCTCAAAGGTTTTAGTGCGCCGGCCCTGCGCGATTGCTTGAATGACTTTCTCGTTGTATTCGCGATCGATTGGCCGGTCCGGCCCCGAGGCGACATAGGCGAAGAATGTCTGACTGTAGAAGGGGGTAACGGCTTCCATCCCATGTGTGGAGGCGTACAGTACCATCGCCTTCATCCACTTCGCGTCCAAGTCCTCGAAATCCGCGTGGCCCACCCCTTTTATGGTATGGGATTCGATCCCAGTCCCCGAGCTGAGAGCGTGTTGCGGCAGCGGGCCGGTGAAAGCCGGCCGCCACGTCTCCTCGATGGAGACAGGCTTGTTTGCCGCATGCGCTATCCGCACCATCTGGTCGTAGATGTCGAGCTGCGTCTGGTCGTAGATGTCGATGGTCAGGAAATCGAGATTGGGCATAGCGGCGAAAGCGCGGTAATAAGGCAACTCGCGATACCATGCGCCGGCGCCTACCAGGGTGTTGGGAGAGGCGCGCTTGACGGCCCGGACGGCATCGTCGAGGTACTGTACCCAGGCGGGCGGAGCGACTCGGATACCCATGCGGACATCCATCGTGAGGGGCTCATGCACGGGCACCAGGTAGTCCGGGCGATAACGGGCGGCGAATTGAGCGCAAGCCTTCACCGCGGGAACCGCAAAGTCCCGAAAATCCCGGATGGCCATATCGGCGTTGCGGTTACCGATTCTGGCGTATACCAGGTTGATCTGCACCTGCAGGCCCGACTCGCGGATATGCTTCACCACCGCGTCATATCTCTCCATGACTTCGGGATCGTCGACGCTGGTCACTGCCGGATTGAACTGGATGCGTTGCGCGCCCGCCGCTTTCAGCGCGTCGATGTACTCCAGCAGAGCCTTCGCGGGTACTCCTTTCACCCCCACGCCGTGCGCCAGAATCAGGTTGGCGCTGAAGATAACAGGGTGTTGGGGAAGCGCCGAGAACTTGGCAATCAAACTGTCCAATGCCGAATTTAGCGAGCCGATGTAGCGGGATTCGTCGGCCTCCTGTCCTGCCGAAGGCAAGGCCCACGCCAGAAGCAGCAGTATGGTTAAGCCGGCGCGCGTCAATATATGCCGAGGATAGCACGCCGTCAGCCAGTACCATACGCGGGGAAAACTCCCTGGGGAGTTGGTTTCGGCCCATTACGTATGCTATCGTAACAAGAGTAGTTAGAGGCATATGGAGCAAACACCCCGCAAAGAGGATATAGTCGTCCCCGAGCCACCGGCCGCCCCGCCGTCTGAAGACCCAACGCCCGTAATGCGGCCGGAAGATGAGGCCCTGGTAGCCGAGCGGCTGCGGGAACTGGGCTATATCGAGTAAACTCCGCCCACGGGCGGATCGGCGATCCATGCAGGAAAAACCTAATATTATCTTGATCACCGCGGATTCTCTGCGTGCCAATCACCTGGGATGCTATCGGTATCCGCTTCCCACGAGCCCCAACATCGACAAGCTGGCCTGTGAGGGCGTGCTCTGCGAAAACATGTTCGCTCCCGGCATCCCGACCCAGCCTTCGCATACCACCATCTTCACCGGCCAACACCCGGTCACCCATGGCGTGGTGGCGCATGGCGGCAAGGCCAGACTGACCCGCGGGTCGCCCTGGCTGCCGGAAATCCTCTACGAAGAAGGCTATACCACCTGCGCCGTGGACACCCTGTTTCGGGAACGCATCTGGTTCGGGCGCGGCTATGAGTACATCCTCGACCCGAGCCTGAAGCATATGTTTTACGCCTCCGTCACCCAGGAGGAATTGAACGATCGCGCCATCCAATGGATCAAGACCGTTCCTAAGGGACCGTTCTTTATGTTCATCCATTACTGGGATGTGCATTATCCCTATGTCCCGCCGGAACGCATGCGCGGCCTGTTCTACGATGGCCACAATCCCACCGATCCGGACAACCACGAGTTGGACGAATGGTGGCATCATCCGATCGGCGCCATGGCCCGAGATACGTGGCTGCGCACCCCCAATGGCCTAATCCGGGATCCCAAATACGTAACGGCGCTCTACGACCGCGAAATCCGCTATCTGGATGAAGGCATCGCCGCGTTGCAGGCCACTCTCGAACAGCAGGGCATGGCCGACAATACAATTATCTGGCTGGGGGCGGATCACGGCGAAAGCATGACCGATCACCGCATCTGCTATGACCACTACGGCCTCTACGACTGCACCGTGCAGGTGCCTACCATCGTGCATTGGCCGGCAGGCAACCTGCGCGCCGGTAGCCGCATTGCACCCTTCCGGCAGTTGTCGGATGTTGCCCCCACGCTGCTGGAGGCGACCGGCAGCGTGATTCCGGAAGAGATGGAGGGGCGCAGCTTCCTGCAGCAGATGCAGGGGCAGGAAGAGCCCTCCGGATACGACCGCGTGATTGGCCTCGAATCCACCTGGCAGGCGAAGTATTATCTGCGGAATAGCCGGTACAAGTTCATCCTGGCCCGCCAGCCGGATATGCTGGGAAATCCGGACCGGGAATTATACGATCTGGCGGCCGATCCGGGAGAGGACCGCAACATAGCCGCCGAGCAGCCGCAGTTGGCCGCCAATATGGAGGCGGAACTGGAAGGCTGGCTGGCGGACAAGCTGCAAGCGCTCGGGAAGACGAAAGATCCAGTCAAGGAAGAAGGCGCCGTCGCCGAAAGCATCTGGGCAGGACATCGACCATGAACGATACGGAAAATGAAAACAAAACCGCGACCGAAGCGGAGTTGAAGGCGCTCGCCGAGGCCTATCTGGACGCCTTCCACAAGCGGGATCTGGAGCGTTGCGTCGAATTCTTCAGCGACGACGCCGCGATCGACTTCAACATGACCGCCTACAAGGGCCGCCAAGCCATTATCGACTGGCATAAGGACCGTTTCGAGGCGGACCTGAAGATGCTCCGCTTGAATAACATCTCGGTCAAAGGCGACACCGTCACGGTAGATGGGGTGGCCACATCTAAGAGGCTGGTTGCCTGGAAAGCCAAGTCGATCGCGGGGAGAGTCACGATGCGCTTCGCGGACGGCAAGATCAAGAGCGGCAAGCTGTCGGCGCGCATGACGAATCCGCTCAACATGCTCCGCGAAGACATGGGCACCTGGTAGGCGGCGGAAACAACCTAACTGGCAGCGCCGGACGCCGCGGGCGCACCCCAGGGCGGCGGCACACCCACATAGCTAATGTACTTCGAGATGCCGGTGAAATCCGGCACGGTGGCGGCCCTGCCGGCAGCCGCAAACACCACCCAGCTCTGGCCGTGGGGATGAGGCCACTGCAAATGCTTGCATACCAAGCCCTGCTCCGCGGCGAGGCTATCCAGAAGATCGGGCCGGAAGCTGGAACGGCCGGGATACACCCATTCCTCACCCGCGTAGTTCGATTCCCCCACGTAGTAGGTTGCGGCAAACACGGCGGAGGATTGCATCGCCCCTTTGGCTTCCGACAGGCACCGCCGCATTTGAGTTAGCGAGGTATGTGAAAAGACCGAATGCGCCAGGATGAAATCGAACCGCTTATTGAAACAGGTCAGCGTGAAGTCGGGGTCGTTACTGAACGCGGGCTGCTTGATTCGGATTTGATCCCGGCCCAGTTCGTTCTTAATGCCTTCTTCGATCAACCACTGTTCGGGTTCTATGCCGAAATACCTGCCGGACTGCAGATAGGGGATAAGAAGCCGGCCGGCGCGCAATGAGCCGCAACCCACGTCCAGCAGATAGTGATCGTCTCTCAATCCCAGGAACGTCAACAGGCTGAACTGCATGGCGGCGGCCATGTCGTAGTTGTCGGGGGGACCCACATAGGAGCGGTAGAGAGACGCGTCGATGAGTTCCGGACCGCCCAACTTGCCCGGCTTGCGATGTCCGAATTTGACATCCTGCAATACGCCGCGATCCAGACGCAACGTGATGCGTCCGCCTATCTGGAGCAGCTTACGCGCTTTGAGTTTGTTCGATGTGACGACGACATCGACGGTGACGGTATTCCCCGCCACGGAGATGTTATCCACGCGGGCTACCCGGAGATCGGCGGCGAAACGATCCCGGTGCCATTTCTCGATTCCTGTCCGGCCGCGAAACGAGTCCCACAGGAAGTGAATAGTGGTCGCTTCATTGCAAAAAGCCAGGCAGCGCTCCATATCCCGAGAGTCAAATGCTTTCAGGTAGTCCAGCACCAGGGATTTAGCGTCCGCCGTTGCCTGCATGAAGGCTTCGCCTATTTCATAGTCTTGCACAAACAAGAGCGCGCCCCGATGCGACGGGGCGCGCTCCGCGGTTGACAGTAACAGTTATTGAACGTGGATACGCACGGGGCTGGCCGACTCGCCATCGGCCGTCAGCACCACATCCGACTCACCCATCCCGGACAGGCTGCGCGGAACTTCCACGGTGACCTCGTCCAATCCGGGGAAATGGCCGGCCGGCCCGGCATACACCACCGGCACCTCTTGTCCCGCGATCTGCACATGAACTTCAGAGGCGTCGCGTACGCCGGATGCGTAGAATTGCAGCATCGTCTTGTCCGTTGACGCTCCCGGATCGACCGGCGCCGCCGTTAGAGGCCGCTGGGACTGGCTCCCGTCCGCATGGGCCGTAATCACCTGCACGGCATTGTTATGCAGAACCGGGCTGGCTTTGACGGAACCCGACTCGACGTTGCCCGCCGCGGTTCCAATGATGGAAAGGCTGGTGGAAAGGACGCCCTGGCAGGACCACGTCACGGTGTTGTCGGTGGTGGTTCCATTCAGAGTGTTGTTCCAGGCGGGAGCCGTGGCGCCGCTGGTGCCGGCTACGGTCACCTCCTGCGTATCTCCAGCCGCGTCCATGATCTTAGCCCCAACGGCATAGGCAGTGTTAGGCGTCCAGGCAGGAGAAGTCTGCGAATAGGTGAATTCCGATTTGGCCGTGACGATCGAGGTGCTGGGGAATGGACCGATGCTGGTGGTCGTGTAGGTACCCAACGGCAGCGCAATGTTGGCCTTGATATTGATCGTGCCGCCTTCTATTACTACCGAGCCGGTCAACTGGATCGTATCGTAGCCGGTAGCGGGCACGGCCAATATGAAAGTGTCTTGAACGGTGCTGATGGCCGTCGGCGACGTGAGCAGCCGGGATTTGACTTCGCCCTTCAATTCGAGACCGGCATAGTCGGCGTAGTCCGATCCCGTTTTTACCGGCACCTTGTTCGAGCAGGCGTAGAGAGTGATGCTGAACGGCTCACCCGCCAACTCGAGCTTATCAGCTCCGCTGATTATATTGCTGCCGAATTCTCCAGAGGCCTGATAGACGATCGCAGTGGCGGTGCAGGTCGCCATCAAGTTTCCCGAGGCGGCGAAGCCGGATATTACCGCTGCCGCTACGGCGACAGAGCGCATGTTTAGAATCATTGAATTCCTTCTCCTTTTTCTTATCCCCACGAATGGAGTTAACTTAGATTTTAGATTGCTATGTATCCCGAATCAAGCGTTTGATTGACACTCGCTGCCTACGGGTACCAGTACTGGTGGGCTAACGCGACGAGGAGAGTGAGAGTAATGATACTCACTCTCCCGTGGTTTGGGTTGGCTTACTGTGCGGCGTACGAAGGGCCGCCCACAAGATTGGAAGGCGCCGAAAGGTTACCGAAGGAGTCCTCCGACCGTACGAAATAGAGCAATTGCAGGTTAGTGGTAGGGGGTACTTCCGTGAATGTCGCCGTCGCGCCACTTGCCGTAACGCGGGTTACGAACGCAACGGGTCCCGGGAAGCCAACCAGAGCCGCCGTCTGACGCGCCCTGGCGGAATCACAACTCGGCAAAACCTCACCCATGCCGGTGCCGCATGCGGCCGCGAGCGGCTCGAAGCTCGGCGGCGTGGTGGCACTTGCCGACATGTTGATGCGATAGACCAGATAGTCGAACGCGCCGGAGGCCACGGGCCAATCGAGCGACACGCTGCCGCCCAAGGCGCCCGGCGCGGAGTGCAGCACCGGCACACCCAGCGCAGCAGTGGCAGGCTTGGTCTGCACGGCGCATTTCGGAAATGTGCATTGCGTGGTGAGCAGTTGGACATCCGCGCGAGTGATCATGCCATCCTGGTTCAGATCCATGGGATCCTTCGCCAGCGCCTTGGAGCCCAGCCGGGCGGTCATGAGATTCACATCTTTCTGATCGATGACGCCATCGCGGTTAAAGTCCATGACGCTGTTGTCGATCATGAAGACCTGGGTTCCACCCACCGCGGGCCGCGCCGTGCCCCAATAGAGGCCAAAGGGCGTCTCTTGGAATGTGCGGCCTCCCGTGTTCATACCGTCTCCCATGCCAATCCTGGTCACCGATGTCCAATGGACGCCGTCGGGGGTTCGAAACAGATCCGTCCCGTACTCCTGGGACCAATTCTCCGCGTTTCCATTCCCGTTATAGGGATCGGCGGACTCGCCGCTGGAATCGTAAGTGCTCATGTACAATCCCATTCCGCCCACTCCCATTCTCCAGAAGTGTCCGGTAAACCCGTTGTCGAAATATTGCCCGATGCCGCTGACGGGAAGGATTGCCTGGCCTGCGCCCAGGCTTCCCGCGGGAATGGTGCGGGGATTGCCCACCACCAAGTCCCAGCTATCCGCCGGCCCCACCTGCACCTGGCCGGTCGTATCGGGGTGAATGCGAACCATTTCGCTGGGCTGGTCGGTGCCCACATACAAGCAGCCGCCCGCGCTGCCGTTAGTGCCATTGGTCGTCGGGCAACCGCCCGGCAGAGTGTCCGGGAATATCTCGAAACTCATGGCGTAATTGGAGACCGAACCCGTCGACGCGTAGGCGCCCTGGGTAATTATCGGCGACCACTGATAAGGAGCGCTGCCCGCCCCGGCGGTCTTCCACACGCCATACTCCGTGGGCGCCCCTCCGCCGCTGTAGGGGTTGCCGGTGCCGGCATACATGAAACCGTTGAACTCCTGCAGAATCCAGACGGGCAGTGTCGAGGCGGGCGGGCTGGCGTACTGATAGTTGTTGTCGCCGCCGTTGGGATTGGTTCCCGGCACGGAACTAATCACCTGGCCCACGCCTGAAAAGTCTCCAACTTGCAGATACAAAATGCCGTTCAGTTGGCCGCCCGAGCGGACGCCAAAAACCTGGAATGTTTGAGACGAACCCGCCGCCGAGGGTTGGGAGATATTGCCCAGAAAAGTCCCGGGATCCTGCGGAAGGGCAGTCCAAGTCACGCCATCCACAGTACGCAAGATACGGGGCGGAGGCCACCCGCCGACAAGGTGGCCAGGCTCAAAGATGGCGCCGGAAGTCACCGTGCCTGCGTACATGGCGGTTACGTTGGGTCCGCCGGGAGTTGCGGGCGGTTCGGTCACCAAGGTGAGGCTGCGGATCCCCATGTCGCGGGCGGTATACACGGTTGCGCCCGTATTGTCGGTAGTGGTCAAGGAGTTCGGGGATTGGAAGACGCGTACCCAGGTATCGGTCTGCGGAGTGTATTGCCAGATTTCGGCCTGCAACGGCAGATGATGATAATCTGCCGTACAATTGCCAATAGCGGGCGGATAAAGCCCGGGCAGCCCGGTTTCAATGGCCGCATCGGCGTTGGTAACACAATAGACCTCGCGGCCCGTGCCGACGTACAACTGGCCGTTGAACCATGCCATGGACCAAGCCTCGCTGTTGGCAGCGTCGCCGAAACCGTTCGTGGCCACCCGGACAAAACCGGGCTGCTGGTTTTCCTGCGCCATCACGCGCGAGTAGATCAGGTTGAAAGAGTAATTGCCAAGACGCAATTGATAGTGATTCTGCAGTTCGACACCGAGAGCCATGGAATAGCTCTGGGGGAGAATTGTTTCCGGCTCCGTTACCAGTTCGTCGTTGGGGGGAGCAGTGGCGCCGCCGGTGATCGAAAGCAGTTGCATGCCGGTGGTGGTGTTCTTGCAGGCTTGGCTAGGAGTTGGCTCCGTACAGATATCGCCTGCTACGGTGTAAAAGGGAATTGAAGCGTTTTGGAAGATAGGGTCCCACTGGGCGCGGAGCGGCTGTACGTTCGCGATTTCCATGGATTGCACGGCTGGGGTGAGCAGCCCGAAAGCGCTTCCAAGCGCTTGGCCATTGGGGGTCGTGAAGACCCAGGTGGCCAGCGCATCGCCCTGGCTTGGAGTACCCAGCAAAATCACCGCATTGGCGATCCCGATCCACTGCGGAGTGGCCAAGGCCGCCTGCAGATCCAGCCCGCCTTTGGAGTGGCAGACGAAATACACCTTCGACACTCCGAAGTTGGCCAGTATTCTGGGAAAGATGGTTTCCAGCATGGCGGCATTGGTCGCGATACTGGCGCTGTTGCCAGTGTTGTTTGCGCTGAGGCTCATGAAGGCCGTGCGGAATCCGTTTTCATAAGCGTAGTCGTACATGTCGTTCCCAGTCCCCGCACCGACGCCGTTCGGCCCGCAAAACGTAGGACCGGGTGGACAGTTGGCGGACTCCAGCCAGTCTGCATAAGAGCCCGACAAGCCATGCACAAACACCAACACCGGTGTGGGGCAGCTTGTGGCAGAAGCGCAAACCGACGGAGTCGCGCCGTAGAATAAGTTAGGCAGACTGCTGTCGACGGTAACTGGCGGGGCGGGCGGGGGTGTCTGCGCCTGCGTGGGGAACGCCCCCAGCCCCAGTAGAAAAGCCAGGGCCAAGCCCGGGACTCCAAATCCAAACTTGTGGAAACGAACAGACGATAACATGCAATCTCCTCCAGGCAGGGCACGGCTCTTTAGTCCGCTACCCGTTGCAAAAACAGGAACTTTCCTCTTAAACTGACCATCCAACAGTAGCATTTCCCTCTTTGGAGTGTCCATAGGCGCATCTAACCACGGTACTAGTCCTGTCTGTACTATCGGAGAGAGAACTCTTGGCCGATAGGCGCTGCAAGCGAGGCCCTCACGCGATGGCGCGAACGGATGCTTCCCAGGAGGGTGGCTCCATGTTGCATTGTGTTGCATTGTGTTGCATGCGAGCGATTCCCCGAAGTTCCCACGGGTTCACAGGGCCGCCGCATCGGGCGGCGGAATTTGGCTTCCGTCCCGGGCTGTTGTTGAAAAGAAAGGGTCGAATTGGGTTTGCTTCGTATTCTGGCTCGGATTCAACGCGGTTTCAATGGGCCTGGGAGATTCAGGGACATCGCCCAGGCTGGCATCCCGTCGGGAGTGAACCAGCGTTTTCGCCCCACGGATTTCTTGATTTCGGTTGCATCAGGATGCGGTAATGTTGCATTTGTTCATCCGGGCTGCGCCCTTTCTTGAGACAGCCGCGAGATGCAGCAGTTGCCCGGACAGGTGCTTGAATTTAAGGCTGCGGCCGATTGTGGATCGGCCTTCGTGAAATTTGGGTCCGCTCCGTAATCGGGCTTTGGGTTTGTAAGTGGGGTTTGCACTCCAGACGCGGGACATTTTCGTGTAACATTTCGTAACATGGACCTTGTTCGGGGAGGGCCCAGGCGGATGCGATGCGGCTTTCCCTCTGGCTACTATCTTGGCCCGAGAACAGACTACCACGCCGTTCGGTAATTATGGCTGGTGATTTGGCTGTTAACGTGTGGTTTCAATAAGATACGGGCAAGCGGCGGCGTGTGATGGCGATGGACCGCGAAGGAGCGCGGGCCGATAACAATCGGCCGCAGGTTACCAACCTGCCCCACGGTTGACTGGGGCGGGCTTGGCGGCGAGATCTTCCAGCAATTTAGCGGCGGTAGCCGAGTTTTCGTATTTGGCGAAGATGCCGGCGATGCGCTGGGCATTTTGGCGGTATGAGGGCGTGTGCAGCAGGCGCTCGACGGCTTCCCGCATGCGCTGAGGCGTGCAGTGCCGCGGCTGAAGGCGGATGCCGGCGCCGCTATCTTCGACGCGGCGGGCGATCTCGGGCTTGTCCCATTCCGTGGGAACAATAATCAGCGGCACGCCGACAGCCAAGGCGGACTTCACATTGGCCGCGCCGCCGGTGGTGATCATGACGTCCAGCAGGGGCAACAGGTCGATGTGGGATACCCAGCGGACGGCGTGGATGTTGGGCGCGAGCGGCCCCAGATCCAGTTCGGAAGGCTCGCGCTTGCCGCCGGTGAGGATCACCTCCATGGGCAGGTTTGCCAGACCCTGGGCGGCGGCCCGCAGCACGATGGGCGCGGTCACATGCGCGGTTCCCTCGGTGGCATGTACCCAGGGCTTATCGCGCGGCAACTGCTGCAACCAGTCCGCGGACTGCTCGTAGCTGGGCCTGTTCCACAGGCAGCAGGGTCCGCCATAGCGCACGGTGGGGGGCAGATCGTGCCGGTTGTAATCCAATTCGGGCGTATTGAGCACCAGGTGCAGCGGCAGGGTGCCGCTGAATTCGTTGATGGAAGTGGTCAAGGGCGGCAGGCCGTGGCCCTGGCGTATTTCGTTGGCCCTGCGCCGGATGCCGGAGGTCAGCAGATGCGTGCCCATGGCCACGGACCCCGCCAGCAAGCGGGTGTACCAGTTGCGCGGCTGCGGCAAGGCCAGTCCGAAGGGCGGGGCGTCCGGCCCGGGGACCAGGCAGCAAAAGTAATCCAGGCTAGCCACCGGGATATGGTGCTTTTCCCATAACACCAGGATGGGCCCCAGGATGGTGCCGTCATCTACCAGCACGTCCGGCTTCCAACTGGCGAGGATGGGCTCGAGATCTTCCACCTGTTGCGGGATAGTGTCGAGCAAGTAGCTCTGCAAGGTCCGGGTAAACTTCAACGTGTCGGTGACCGAGCGCTCGCGGTTGGGCGCGAACAGGACATCGGACATGGCCTCTTCGTCTACCTTCTCGAAGGGGAAGAAGGTGAAGCCTTCCTCCGCAAACAACTTCGCGGTTTTCGGGGCGCTGTAGAAAGCGCACTCGTGCCCTCGCTCGCGCAATGCGCGGCCAATATTGATGCCGTGAAAAAGATGGCCGGTGTAGGACCAACAAGTTAGCAGGAATCTTGACATGTGTTATCGAATATAGCTGCCGTGCAGGAGAGCGCCCGCGTGTCCTAAAGAAATAAGTTTAGCATTGCTCCAGCGTCGCTCTTGCACTGGCGTTAGCATGGTTGGCCGATTCACAGTCGGCCGCAGGTTGCCAACCTGCCCCACAACGGCCTTGTGATAATTTAGGTGCATGGAGCAGGAACCGGCGCAAACAATCTTGACGGCCACCACGGACCCTGCCAGCTCGTTCAGCGCGGCCCAGGCGCGGGAGATTGCAGAGTCGCACCATTTCGTGTTCTTATGCGGGCTGCATCGCAGCGGCACCACGCTGCTTTTCCGGATGCTGCGGGAACATCCGGAGATGACTGGCTTTGCGAACAACAAGGTAGCCGACGAATGGACTCCGCTGGAGGATGAAGGCCAGTTCCTGCAAGGCATCTATCCGCCCGCCATGTGTTATGGGGGTCCCGGCAGTTTCGCCTTTGCGCCCGAGGCGCACCTCACGGAGTCGTCGGAGCTACTGACGCCGGAGAACAAGGCGCAATTGGCGGTGGACTGGTTTCCTTACTGGGACCTCTCGAAACGCTATCTGCTGGAGAAATCTCCTCCGCACCTGCTGATGACCCGTTTCCTGCAAAGCGTTTTCCCGAATTCCTCTTTCGTGATCATCGTGCGGCATCCGGTGGCGGTTTCGCTGGCCACCATGAAATGGACCACCCGGAGCCTGGATTCCCTGATCGAGCACTGGCTGGCCGCGCACGAGATATTCGAGACGGACCGCCCGCATTTGCAGCGGGTCATGACGGTCGGCTACGAGGCGCTGGTGGGAGATCCGGCCGGGACGTTGGGCACGATCTATGCCTTTCTGGGAGTGCCGGCGCACGAGACTTCCTTCGCGGCCAGCACGGAACACAACCAGAAGTATTTCGCGCAATGGCTGGAAATGGCGAAGGATGCGCAGACCAGTCCATCGATTCCGGAATGCACGGCACGCTATGAAAAGCGGGTACGCGCGTTCGGGTATAGCCTGCAAGATCCGCAAGTGCGGTAAGCCCGGGAGGGCGAACTGCGCTCGCCTTGGCGCCCACGGGCCGTAGGCCCATCCAGACAGGGCGCACGGTACGCGGGTTTGGGCCGATAAGAGATTCACAAGCCTCAATACACCATTTCAGAAACGTTCGAAGCGCTCACGCATCATGCGGCGAGCGTCATCTAAAAGGAGTTTATGATCTCTTTATCTCGCTCGTCCGCCCTAGCAAAATTCGGATTCTGTCTTTCGGCAATCCTGATCCTGGCAGGGAAATCCCCTTGCCGCGCCAGCACGCCGCCACCGCCGGTGCCCACGGCCTTCCAGGATCTCTATACTTCGCTGGACAGCTCCCTCAGCTCTTTCAACACCACGCTCAACTCCCAATGGAATGGAGTGAAGTCTCCGGTGCTCTTTAGCGCGCAATTGTGGAATGCCAATGCGAACGCGGGGCCGCAACTGGTCAACGCCAACTCGATCGCCGCAATACAGGCGCAACTGCAGGAGTTGAAGGCCATGGGAGTGAAGGCGGTGACGGTAGCGGTGGGTTTCCCCATGTTGTACGCGCCGTTCTTCTCCAGCCAGGCGCAATATCAGCAATTTGTGACCTTTTATCAGAGCGTGGCGGCCAGCGTCAGGGCGCAGGGGCTGAAACTCATCGTCGACGACGAATGCCTGTGGAACAACTCGCAGGCGCTGGAGGGGTGGAACATGGCTCCCTTCTATGCCACGCTGAATTGGGAGCAATACCAGCAGGCGCGCGCGCAGAACGCGGTGACGATCGCGCAGACCCTGCAGCCGGATTATATGGTGGTGGTGGAAGAGCCCGACACCGAAGCCACGATGTCGGGTCAATCCGAGGCCAACACGGTCAGCGGATCGACCAGTCTGCTGAGCGGGATTCTGAGCAGCTTGCAACAAGCGAACGTGTCCGGCGTCAAATTCGGCGCGGGTGTGGGGAGTTGGCTTTCGAACTATCAACAGTTCATTCAGAGTTACGTAACGCTTCCGGTGGATTTTGTGGACATGCACGTGTTGCCGGTGAACGACAGCTATCTACCCAACGCATTGACCATCGCCAGTATCGCGGCCACCGCCGGAAAACCGGTCACGATGACGCAAGCCTGGCTGCGCAAGGTGCGGGACAGCGAGTTGGCTACGCTCTCCCCAAGCCAGCTTCTGGCGCGCGACCCTTTCAGTTTTTGGGCTCCCCTGGACGCCTATTACCTGCAGACCATGGAGAGTCTGGCCTACGCGACGAACATGACCTTCATGAGCGTCGTCGAACCGACGCTCTTTTGGGCGTATCTGCCATACGACAGCGACACCGAGAACCTGACAACGAGCGCGATTCTAGCCGAAGAAATTCAGCAGTCGGGCCAAAACATGATAGCCGCCAGTTTTACCAGCACGGCCATGAGCTACTACGGTTCGATTCTAGCCGCACCGGACACCGCGCCGCCTTCGGCTCCCGGCGGATTGGCAGGGGTCTCGGGCCAGCCCACGCAGGCCTATCTGACATGGAACGCATCCGCGGATAACGTAGGGGTAGCCGGTTACAATGTGTTTCGCAATGGCGTAAACGTGGGGGCCGCGGCGCAACCGTTTTACACGGACACGAGTCTGACTGGAGCGACAACCTATTCTTACTATGTGGCGGCATTCGATCTGGGCGGCAACGCGTCCATACCCTCGCCGGCCGTCCTGGTCACGACTTGGAACTCCACGCCTCCGAGCGCTCCTGCAAGCGTGGCGGGGGCGGCGGTCTCCTGCCAGCAGATCAACCTGACCTGGTCGGCGGCGACGGATAAGATCGCCATCGGCTCCTATCGCGTCTTCCGGGGAACCTCGGCCACGAATCTGGTCCAAGTGGGGAGCACATACAGTACACCCACCGGGTACACGAACTATCCCCTGACTCCGTCGACGACGTACTATTTCGGAGTGGAGGCGGTGGATACGGACGGCAACGTCTCGCCGATGTCCGCGATCGTGTCGGCGACCGCGCCGGCGCTGCCCAGCGCGCCGGTGAAACCGGTAGCCACGCCGGTTTCGACGTCCGCGGTTGGGTTAACCTGGTCTGCCGGGCCGAGCGGGCTGGCAGTCGCCGGCTACGACATCTTCCGGGGCACGACGGCTTCCAGCTTGACACAGTTGGCCAGCAGGGGGACGGCAACTTCATATAACGACTCTTCCCTCACACCCGGCACTACATATTACTACGCCGTGAAAGAGGTCGACAGCGGCGGCAACCTTTCGCCCATGTCCGCGGTTGTGCCGGTAACCACGCTGGCCCTGCCATCGGCGCCGGCCAACGTGGCCGGAACCGCCATCTCGATGGCCGAGATCGGCGTCACGTGGGCGGCCGCGCACAGCGGCATGCCGCTGGCATCTTACCGCGTCAACCGGGGAAGCTCGCCGTCCAACCTGACACAGCTCGCCGTGCTCGGCGCGACGACCGTTTCGTTCACGAACTATTCTCTGGCGCCCGGCACTACGTATTACTACGGAATTCAGTCGACGGATACGGGCGGCAACGTTTCACCCATGTCGGCCGTAGTGCAGGTCACCACGCCGTCGAAATAAACAGGACCGACCGGACCCGGCAGGATCCACAACCGCAGCTAGAACATCGCAGGGCGCGCAAACCGGGGCGCGCCCGAGGTCATCTTCAGAATCTTTTCCCCAAACACTCCCCCGCCACGGACAACTGAATCGCCGCAGGGTTATTTGGAGAATTGTCCGGCTCAACGTCACTAATCCAACATAGACATCCGGCCGTTTCTATAAATGGAGCGTGCCGGGCGAGTACCGATCAAAGATAAATTTACAACTGGAATTCCGCCGGAAGGCGGAAGGCCCGACCGGAGAAGCGTCAACAATCGATATGAGAAGTCCTTTAGGCGAAGGCCCTTCCAGGTGTTCCGTAGTCCGTCCGGCTTCGGTGCCGAATCGTACTATAACCGGTACCATTGACATTGACAACGCACCCAGTGGGGAACACAATCGAGTAGCACTTCAGTATTAGCCAAGAGCGCGAGCCGGCCTGCGCCGCCCGGATACGTTGTTCTAGCTGTGATATAGGCAAGAGGGGAAAATGATATCACCGACTCAACGAACACTTACCGGCGTCATGTTCCTGGTTCTCGCGGTTACGATGATGCCGATCGGGGCGCAATCGGCCTCGCCGGCATATGCAAATTTCGAACCCTCGCAGACCAATCCGATCCGGCTCTCAGCGGACGGAACACGCTTATTTGCGGTCAACACGGCAAATTCGTCTTTGTCGGTGTTCGATGTAACCACGCCATCTACTCCCAAGTTGCTGACCGAGGTTCCAGTGGGGCTGGGACCCGTCTCGGTCAACCCGCTGTCCGACAATGTGGCTTGGGTGGTCAACCAGGTTTCCAATAGCATCAGTGTGGTTTCGCCGCTGGCCGGCTCGTGGTCAAACGGCGGCATTGTCACCAGCACCATCTATCTGAAAGTGCCGCTTCAGCCGGTGACGAGCGGCATGAGCGGTGGAGAGCCGATGGATGTGGTATTTGCCGGCGCGCTGGCGTATGTGAGTATTTCCCGCGCCCATCAGATCGCGGTGATCAATACGTCAACGCAAGCTCTGGAGACCACGGTGCAGTTGTTCGGGGACAGCCCGCGGGCCATGGCGGTCAGTCCGGACGGCAAAACGGTTTATGCCGCCCTGGCTTTGGCTGGAAACGGCACCACGATCGTCCCGGATACCAATGCGCCGCCGCAATGCGGGACGGCAGGCCAGCCACAGTGCTCCCCTCCCATGAATCCGGCCCTGCCGCCGCCACCGATAGCGGGACTGATCGTCCTGGCCACAAACCCCACATGGAACCCTTCGTTCATCACATATTCAATGCCGGCCAATGGCGTGGCGGCGATCAAAACGGGCGCCACTCCCACCATCTCCTATTACTCCTACGTGGGCACGATCAATCTGGGTCTGGCGGTGAACCCGGTTACGGGCGACCTCTACGTGGCGAACACCGACGCGCTCAATACGACCAATTTCCAACCGAACCTGTGCGGACACTGGGTGAATAACCGCATCACGCAGATCAAAGTCGCTACCGGTACAGTCACGCCGTTCGATCTGAATCCGACGGTCACTTATGGCTGCGCCCCCAACACGGCGGATCTGAGCATCGCGCTGGCGCAGCCCGCCGGCGTGGTTTTCGACCCCAGCGGGAACTTCATGTACGTGGCGGCGTTCGGCACGGACCGGGTGGCCAAGGTGAACACCAGCGGAACCGTATTGAGCTTCGTGGATGTTTCCCTGCACCCCACGAATCCGTCCCAAGTGGATCCGGCGAACAAGCGCGGACCCAGGGGACTGGCCCTGAATGCGGCCGCCAATACGTTGTACGCGCTGAACCGCATCGCCAATACCATTTCGGTTATTCCTACTGCCACCTTCAACAGCGTGAGCAGCGAGATTGCGGTGGGCACCGATCCTACGCCCGCGGCGGTCACGGCGGGACGCGGATTCTTGTACGATGCCAAGCTCTCCGGAACCGGCACGGGCGCCTGCGCCTCCTGCCACATAGATGGCGAAATGGACCACTTGGACTGGAACCTGGGAGACCCCACCGGCGACATGACCAGTTTCGTGCAGGACGGCCAAACATTCCTGTATCACCCCATGAAGGGACCCATGTTCACACAGCCTCTGCGCGGCTTGCTGGACTTGGCGCCCTATCATTGGCGGGGGGAGAAGCCGAATTTCGCCGCTTTCAACGTGGCTTTCCAGGAACTGATGGGAGGCACCCAGATCAGCGATGCGAACATGACCACTTTCACCACCTTCATCAATACCGTTCTGTACCTGCCCAACCCCAACCAGAACCTGGATCGCAGTCTGCCTACGTCGCTGAATGGCGGGGATCCCGTGTCGGGGCTCGCCGATTTCCTAACCGTTGCCGCCACCGAGCCCGGACCGAACACCTGCCAAGCGTGCCACACCGCCAATCCCGGCCCCGGCACGAACCTGCTGATCCGGCCCGCCGACGACACTCAGGCCGGGCAGCCGATGAAAGTTCCGCAGTTGAGGGCTATTTACCAGAAGAATCTATTCGACAGATCGGCAGCCACAACCATCGATGGCTTTGGCGTGGTCCACGATGGCGCCAAAACCGATATGATCACGTTCTTGACGGGTGCATCCTTTAACGGTTACACGCAAACCGAAAAGGACGATATAGCCGCATACTGCCTGACGTTCGATACGGGAACGGCGCCGGCTGTGGGGTATACACTCACGCTGACGGCCGCCAACGTCGCCAGTTCGCTTAGCGGCTGGACGATGCTCCAGTCGCAGGCGCCCGCCAACATCGACCTGATCGGCAGGGGTACCCTGAGCGGCGTGATACACGGATTGTTGTACCAGCCGACGAGCAATAACTATATCAGCGACACGGGTGTGCTTTACACGCAGAGCCAACTACAAGCCCTAGTTGCGAAGGGCGATACGTTGAGCATGATGGGTGTTTACCCTGGGACAGGCTCTGCTTCCACTAACTAGCCACGGGGCCGATTAACAGTCGGCCGCAGGTTGCCAACCTGCCCCACAACTACAAGGAGCAATATCATGCGGAACAAGGCGAGCGGCGCGTTGGCACTGGCAGGGCTTGGGTGGGCGGCCGCGACTATCGGGGCGCCACCTGCGCGGGCGCAGACTTATACCGTGCTGCATAGGTTTATCGGCGGAGCCACGAACGGAGAGAATCCCGCAGCCGGTTTAGTCATGGACAAGTCGGGCAACCTCTACGGCACTACGGTCGATGGTCCGGGTTGCAACCCCACGGCGTGCGCTCCTTTGCCGGGGATGGTGTACGAGCTCACCTCGACCGGTACGGAGACGATACTGTATAGCTTCAAGGGGAGCCCGGACGGAGCGAACCCCTACGGAGGCCTGATCCTGGATGCGTCGAACAACGCTTACGGCACGACTCGAGCCGGTGGCACATCCAACATGGGCAGCGTGTTCAAGCTGGCCACCACCGGAGAGAAATTGCTGCACAGCTTCACGGGGCCTCCGGCAGACGGCGCTCTTCCCTATGCGGGTGTGATCGCGGACTCGGCAGGCAATCTCTACGGCACGACTAGCGCCGGCGGCGCATCCAACAGCGGGGTGGTTTTCAAGGTGAACTCGGCAGGCACGGAGACAGTGCTGTACAGCTTCACGGGCGGCGCGGACGGAGCGTTCCCTTACGGAGGTCTGCTCCGGAATTCGGCGGGCAACCTCTACGGCACTACTTCCGCGGGCGGCAATACGACCGGCAACTGCTACCCCAGCGGCTGCGGCGTACTATTCGTGGTGACTCCGGCCGGGAAGGAGACCGTACTGCACAGCTTCACCGGGAGCCCCGACGGCGCGTCCCCCTATGCGGGTCTGATCGCAGACTCGAGCGACAACCTCTACGGCACTACCTTTAATGGCGGTACGGGCGCGTGTACCAGCGGCTGCGGAGTGGTGTTTGAGCTGGAGAAGGCCGGTACGGAGACTGTGCTGCACAGTTTTGTGGGATATCCGACCGACGGGGCGTTTCCCTCTGCAGGGCTTGTCCGCGACTCGTCCGGGAACCTCTATGGCACTGCCACGTATGGTGGAGGATCGGACAGCGGGGTGGTGTTCGAACTTTCCACGACGGGCACGGAGACTGTGCTGTACAGCTTCCTGGGAACGACGGACGGGGCAGTACCCCGCGCGGGTCTGATCCTGGATTCCACAGGCAACCTCTATGGCACGACTTATGGCGGGGGCGAAACCGGCGCCGCATGCGGAGGGGAGCCCGCGGACACTTGCGGCGTCGTTTTCAAGCTCAAACCGTGAGCCGGCGCCCGACTGGCAGAACCCGCTCCCTTACGGTCGCGGCTCAGTAAACCTTTGCGAAATCGACTGCTCCCGCCAACCACATTGCCGCCATGTGGCATAATTGTTTAACCGGGTGGGAGTTCACGCCAGAAGATGATCGTTTCTCAAACACCATTGCGCATCAGCTTTGCGGGAGGCGCGACCGATTTCGCGCGGTACTATCGGGAGCACGAAGGCCTGGTAGTCAGCGCGGCTCTCGACAAATATATCTATGTCATTGTGTCGCCGCGTTTCGACGACCTGATTTACGTCAGCTATTCCAAGAAGGAAATCGTCACCAAGGTTAGCGAACTGCAGCACGAGCTGGTGCGCGAGGCAATGGTGCGCACGGGCATCCAGGCGGCGGTCGAGATCACCATGCTGGCGGACGTGCCCTCGGAGGGTTCCGGCCTGGGGTCCTCCAGCAGCCTGGTGGTGGGCCTGCTGCACGCGCTGTACGGCTACAAGGGCGAATTGGTGACGGCCGAACAACTGGCGCGCGAAGCCTGCGAGATCGAGATCGAGCTTTGCGGCAAGCCCATCGGCAAGCAGGACCAGTACATCGCGGCGTACGGGGGGATCTGCGAATTTCGCTTCCGCAAAGACGATAGCGTCGGGGTGCGGCGGTTTCAGAGGCGGCCCGAGCTGTTCCACAACCTGTCCGGCCAGCTTATGCTGTTCTACACCGGACGCACGCGGAAGTCTGCGGCCATCCTGGCGGTGCAGGACGGGCGCACGGAGATCAACGTGAAACAGCTCCATAGCCTGAAGGCGCTGGCCGGGCGGGCTGGGGAAGCGCTAGACCGGGGGCGGCTGTGGCAGTTGGGACAGGTTCTGAACGACGGCTGGGCGCTGAAGCGCGAGCTCGCGGACGGCATCAGCAATCCCGAGATTGAAGAGATGTATCAGACGGCGCTGGCGGCCGGCGCGCTGGGCGGAAAAATCTGCGGCGCGGGAGGCGGCGGCTTTCTGCTGCTGTATTGCCACCCCGCACACCAGCAGGCCGTACGGAAGGCTCTAGAGAATTATCGGGAGCTACCGATCTCGGTGGAACCGGATGGCAGCAAGATCGTTTTCCAACAAAGAAGAGTAGGGCACCAGTTGGTCGAGTGTCCGGTAGAGTTGGAAGTTGCCGCACCTGCCGGCGAGCCGCACGACGCCCTCGTTTAGAAATTTGCCTATGCGAATACTGATCACAGGCGGCGCCGGCTTTATAGGCTCCCATACGGCCGAGGCGCTGCTGGCGCGCGGATACGATGTTCGGCTCCTCGATAGTTTGGAGCCTCCCGTCCATATAGGCGGCTGGCCGGACTACCTGCCCGCGGAATTTGAACGCGTGCGCGGCGACGTGCGGGATCCGGATGCGGTGGCCAAGGCCCTGGCCGGCGTGGACGTGGTCTATCATCTGGCGGCTTATCAGGACTATCTGCCGGACTTCAGCCGTTTCATCAACGTCAACGCCGCCAGCACGGCCCTGATTTATGAGGTGATCGTTAGCCAAGGGCTGCCGGTCCGCAAGGTGATCGTGGCTTCGTCGCAGGCGGTGCTGGGCGAAGGCCTGTATCACTGCCCAAACGACGGCGCGATTCTCCCGGATAGCCGTTCGCGCGAGCAACTCGAGGCCGCCCAGTGGGACCTGCCGTGTCCACGCTGCCAGGCAGTTATGACGCCGGTCCCATCCACAGAACTGGTGGGCAATCCGCAGAATCCCTACGGCATATCCAAACAATGCCAGGAGCGCATCGCCATCCATCTCGGCCGGCGCTACGGGATTCCTACGGTAGCGTTGCGCTACTCGATCGTGCAAGGCCCGCGGCAGTCTTTTCGAAACGCCTACTCCGGCGCATGCCGGGTATTCAGCCTCTCCTGCCACCAGAAACAGCAGCCCATTGTCTACGAGGATGGGCGGCAGCTTCGGGATTTCGTAAATATTCACGATGTGGTGGCGGCCAATCTGCTGGTGCTGGATCGTCCGGAGGCCGATTATCAGATCTTCCATGTAGGCGGCGGGACGCATTATACGGTGCTGCAGTTCGCGCAGATCGTGGCGGAAGCTTATGGGATGGAGTTTCACCCGGTGATGGATGGCCGTTTCCGGTTTGGAGATACGCGACACGCGATCTCGGACATCTCCGCGATTCGTGCGTTGGGGTGGCAGCCGCAGGTTCCGGCTGCGGAATCCGTCCGCCAGTACCGGGAATGGCTGCTGTCGGAGGTTCCCGCGACCGATATTGTGGGCGAGTCGCAGGCACGCATGAAGAAGCTGGGGGTGATTGGTTATGCCACCGGGTCCGAGAAAACGACGCCAAGTTGAGGGAAGAATTGCGGACCAAAACCTTTGTGAAGCAGCCAGCCGGAACGTATTTATGGACGATACGTCCTATTTCCGTCGCATCTCAACCCGATAACAGCGATTTCCGGAGGGCAGCCGTTTACCCGCCAATAACCGGCAATCCTGGGCTGCGCGTAGGCAGGCGCTCAGCGTTCAACATTCAGCGCTCGGTTTTTGTCGGATCTCCTTTCCGTTTCTCTTTTCGATTGACAGATTACTCCTCCGCAGTATAATAATCCAACACTGGCGAACGTGCTAACTAATCCGCCGTGGGTGGCGGCCCGCCGTTGCTCCGCCAGGACACACTAAGGGGGGAAAAGTCGCATGATTTCGTCTATCTTTATCGCAAGTATGATTGCGATGCAGTCTGCTGCCGCTCTCACCCCGGAGGCCGTTTGCGGGCCGGAGTACCACGTCTTCAGCCCGGAACCCATCTGGTCGCATCCTAATTACGTCGTTCTCTCTCGATGCAGCGCTTTCGAATCAGGTGGTAGTCGAGGGGCCGGTCATATCGAAGCGCACATACTCCCCTGGCAGTGGGGTCCAGAATGACATCGCGCTGCCGGATACGCAAGAAAATCTGCGTGTAGCAGCATGAAAACAAAGTAGCTATAAGAAATTGGCTTTGATCGGCGGAAAGACATTGAGCGCCCGCCCAACCGCTCACGCGCCCCATATAGTACTTCCACCTCTTCCCAAACGGTCCTCTCGGATGTTAGAATCAAACGTTTGATTTAAACGCTTGTGACCCATACTAAGGAGCGCATCCTCGATACCGCCGAGCGATTGTTTGCCGAACATGGCTACGCCGCTACTTCCCTGCGCGGCATCATTGCCGAGGCGGGCGTGAACCTGGCCGCTGTACATTATCACTTTCATTCGAAAGAAGCCCTTTTGGAGGCGGTGGTTCTGCGCCGGTCGGTGCCCGCGAATCAGGAGCGTTTGGCTTTGCTCGACCGGTTTGAGAAGGAAGCGGGAGGAAATCCACCTCCTTTGGAGAAGGTGCTGGAAGCCTTCGTGGCGCCCACCCTGCACATGTCCCGCGATCCCCGGAGCGGGGGCATGGTTTTCATGAAACTCCTGGGCCGCCTGCACGGGGAAGGCGACTTGTTGCCCGGAATCATCACCTCGCAGTTCGGCGATGTACTGGAGCGTTTTGGCGCCGCCCTGCGCGCGGCGCTGCCGGACTTGCCACCGAAGGAGTTGTCCTGGCGTCTGAATCTGGCCTTAGGCGCTCTAGCCCAGACTCTGCGCGGCGGATCGATGGACCTGGAGACGATTTCGGATTTTTCCCTTTCTTTCGATTCGGAAAGTGCGTTGGAGCGGCTGGTGGCTTTTCTAAGCGCCGGCTTCCGCGCTCCAGTGCCGGCCCGCGCAACCCAGGCAGCGCATGTTGCAGTTCAGGAGATACAGGAGAGATAAGATGCGCCAATATGTTCTACCTACTTTTTTTTTGGCCGTTCCCTTCGCGATATGGGCTGGGGATGCCGCGCCGCGCGAGCCGCTGCGCCTTAGCTTGAAGCGCGCAGTGGAGATCGCCACATCCCCGGAAGGCAACACTTACATCCAGCTTTCCGGCGAAAACCTCAAGCAAGCCAAATCCCGGTCCGCGGAGGCGCGCTCTGCGTTATTGCCCGATATCGAAGCCCAAGCCGAGGAAACCACGGCCATGAAGAGCATAGCGGCTCTGGGCTTGGATTTGGCCACCGACCAGGCTCTCTTGGGCGCCGAAAAGAACTTGAGCCCCACGCTTGCCGCAATCGCGGATCCTCTGCTGGACGATATTATCAAGAACATCCCTCGCGTGGTGGGTCCCTTCAACTCGGTGGACGTACGTGCCAGGGCCTCCTGGGACGCATTGGATTTCAGCAGTATCCGCCGCTACCAGGCATCCCGCGCCGCGATCCGGGCAGCCGCGCACGACAGCGGCAACACCAACGATTCCGTCTCGGCCACCGTGGCCAAAGCCTATCTAGCCGCATTGCGCGCGGATGCCGATGTAGAAGCCTATCAGGCTAACGTGGCGCTGGCCGAGGCCGTCCTGAAACAGTCCGAGAACCAGAAGAACGCCGGCACCGGCACGGGCATCGAGGTGACCCGCGCGAAGGTGCAGCTTTCCAACGAAAAACAGCGCTTGCTGGCCGTTCAAAATGAACGCAGCAAATCCTATCTGCAGTTGTTGCGCGCCATGGGGTTGAACCTGGGCACCGAGCTGGAACTCACCGATAAGCTCTCGTATGAGCCCACCGATGCGATTTCCGCGGAACAGGCCGAGGCGGAAGCTCTAAAAAACCGTTCCGATATCAAGGCACAGGCGGACCGTGAAGCGGCCGCCCGCCTGAGTGCAAATTCCGTCAAACTCGAACGCCTTCCCAACCTGATTGCATATGCGGACTATGGCACCACTGGAACCAACGGCGACATTGTCTCCTTGTTGCCCACCAGGGACTATGGCGTGGCTCTGCGCGTACCGATCTTCGATGGCGGCAGGCGGGACGCGCGGCGCGCCGAAAGCGCATCCCAGTTCCGCCAGGAGCGCCTGCGCACCAACGATCTGCACGAACAGATTGAACTCGACATCCGCACGGCGCTCGATAGCCTGCATTCGGCGGAAGAACAACTCAAGGTCGCCGAGGAAGGGTTGACTCTCTCCGACAGCGAGCTCACGCAGGCCCGCCGCCGTTACGAGGCGGGTTTTTCCACCAACCTTGAAGTTACCGATGCCCAGACGCGGTTGGAGCGGGCGCGGGATAACCGTATCGATGCGTTGTTCAGCTACAACGTAGCCCGCATCGACCTGGGGCGGGCCATGGGTAATGTCCGCCGCATGATCCAGTAGAAAAAGGAGCCGTCGCAATATGAAAAAGATAATCTTCGCAGTAATCGTAATTGCGGTTCTCGGGGCGGCCGGCATGCTGGCTTACCGCAGCCTCCATCCGGAGGCCACCAATCGCATCGTCGTTTCGGGCAATATCGAACTGGAGCAGGTGGACATCGCCTTCAAGACTTCCGGCCGCTTGATCGAGCGCACTGTGAACGAAGGCGATACAGTGCAGAAGGGCATGGTGATTGCACGGCTGGACCGCGAACAGCTCCTGCACCAGCGCGATACGGCGGTCGCCGCGCTGGCCACCGCGCAGGCACAGTTCGCCGAGAGCGAAAGCGCCCTGAAGTGGCAGCGCGAGAGCATGCAAGCCGACATGCAGTTGCGCAATGCCGATTTGAGCGCCGCCCAGTCGCAATTGCTGCAATTGAAAAACGGCGCCCGGCCGCAGGAAATCCAGCAGGCGACCGCCGCGGTGGCGGCGGCTCAATCCCAATACGATGGCGCCAAGAAGGACTGGGATCGCGCCCAGACGCTGTACAAGAACGACGACATTTCCACCTCGCAATACGATCAGTTCCGGACGCGTTTTGAGAGCGCCCAAGCCAGCTTGAATCAGGTGAAGGAACAAGCCAACCTGGTACAGGCGGGGCCGCGTTCGGAGACCATCGAAAGCGCGTCGGCGCAGGTGAAGCGCGCCGAAGCCAGCCTGAGAGTAGGGCAGGCCAATGCTATCGAGACCAAGCGCCGCGAGCAGGATATCGTCGCCCGCCAGGGGGATATCGAGCGCGCCAAAGCCCAGATCGCCCTGATCGACTCCCAGTTGGCCGATACCATTGCGGTCTCGCCGATCAACGGCGTGGTGCTGGTGAAGGCGGCCGATGTGGGCGAGGTGCTGGCGCCCGGTACGAGCGTAGTCACCGTAGGCGATATCGACCATCCGTGGCTGCGGGCATACATCAGGGAACAGGACCTGGGACGCGTGAAGCTCGGCGACAAAGTCAGGGTGACCACCGATTCGTTCCACGACAAGGTCTACGACGGACACATCTCGTTCATCTCGTCGGATGCGGAGTTCACGCCCAAGCAGATCCAGACCGCCGAAGAGCGCGTGAAGCTGGTCTATCGCGTCAAGATCGATGTCGATAACCCGCGCCATGAGTTGAAATCCAACATGCCCGCCGACGCCGAAATCCTCACGGGGAACTGATGGAAGGGATGATTCGCACCCAGGATCTCACCCGGCGCTTCGATGCGTTGACGGCCGTCGACCATCTGAACCTGGAGATCCCCCGCGGCGAGATTTTCGGACTGGTGGGCCCCGACGGCGCCGGCAAGACCACCACGCTACGCATGCTGTGCGGCCTGCTGGATCCAACCGAAGGCCAGGCTTGGGTGGCGGGCCATGACGTGGTCCGCGCTACCCAGGCCGTCAAGGACTCCATTGGTTACATGGCCCAGCGCTTCGGGCTGTATGTCGACCTGACCGTCGACGAAAACATGGAGTTTTACGCCGACCTCTTTGGCATTCCCGTCGCAGAGCGGCGTCGGCTGCTGCCGGAACTGCTGCGAATGACCCGCATGGAGCCTTTCCGCAGGCGCCAGGCAGGCAAGCTTTCCGGCGGCATGAAGCAGAAGCTGGGCCTGATGTGTACGCTGCTGCACCGCCCGGAAATCCTGTTCCTGGACGAGCCCTCCAACGGCGTCGATCCGGTCTCGCGCCGCGATTTCTGGGCGATTCTTTACCAGCTTGTGAAGGACGGGATCACGGTTTTGGTGACCACGGCGTACCTGGATGAAGCGGAGCGCTGTAACCGGGTGGGGCTGATGTACAAAGGGCGGTTGATCCAGTGCGGCGCGCCGGACGCCGCGCGTTACGAGATCCCCGAGGATTGCTATCAGGTGGAGGCGCGCGATCCGCGGGGTGCGCGGGAAGTCCTGCTCAAATCCGCAGGCGTGCTCTGCGCGGAGCCTTCCGGCGCCACGCTGCATTTGTTTCTCAGCTCGGCACGCACGTCGCCCGAGGAACTGCGGCGCAGGCTCGATCAGGATGGCTACGGTCCGGCTGTTTTCCAGCGGATCGTACCGTCGCTTGAAGATATCTTCATCGCGCAGGTACGCAAGGCGGAGAAGCAATGACGATAAAGCTCCGGCGCCAAGTGGGCGGGTTGCCAACCCGCCGCAGGTTTACAACCTGCCCCACAACCGAGAAAATATTATGACGCCCGCCGCACAGAACGGTCCTGCGCTCGAAATCCGCGACCTAGTCAAGACCTTTGGCGACTTCGTGGCCGTGGACCACGTTTCGTTCCAGGTGCAAAAGGGCGAAATCTTTGGCTTTCTGGGACCGAATGGGGCGGGAAAGTCCACCGTCATCCGCATGCTTTGCGGGCTGCTGACGCCCACTTCCGGCTGGGGCGCGGTGGCGGGTTTCGATGTGACCAAGAATCCGGAAGAGATCCGCAAGAATATCGGCTACATGTCGCAGAAGTTTTCCCTCTACGACGATCTTGCCGTGGAAGAGAACATAGATTTCTTCAGCCGGATATATAGCGTTCCCAAGCACTTGCGCGCGGAACGCAAAGAGTACGTGCTGCGCATGGCGGGTCTTATCGACCGGCGCAGCACGGTCACGCGCCTGCTGGCCGGCGGCTGGAAACAGCGCCTGGCCCTGGGATGCGCCATCGTTCATTCCCCGCGTATTTTGTTTCTGGACGAACCGACTTCGGGCGTCGATCCCATCGCGCGCCGCAGCTTCTGGGATCTGATCTATCAACTTGCCGAGGGCGGACAAACCATCCTGGTCACGACGCACTACATGGACGAAGCCGAGTACTGCAATCGCCTGGCGCTGATTTATCGCGGCAAACTGATCGCCTTGGGCGTGCCGGAAGCGCTCAAACGGGACCTGCATTCGCATAAGCTGCTGCAGCTTGAGAGCTCCGATCTGCTGGGGACCATGCGCGCATTGGAAGGCCAGGCGGGCGTTTTGGACGTGGCCGTTTTCGGCGCCGGCCTGCACGTGAACGTGGCCGATCTGGCTGCCGGCACGGAACAAATTCGCCGCTTGCTGGAACAGCAGCACATTCAGATCAAGAGGCTGGAACCGATCCAACCCACCATGGAAGACGTTTTTGTGGGCCTGATCGAAGCCGAGGAACTAAAAAACCCATGAGCCTACGACGCATCCGTGCCATGTTCGAGAAGGAGTTCCGCCATATCTTGCGCGACTCGCGCAGCCTCGTCATGGCGCTGTTCCTGCCGTTATTTCAGATGCTGCTGTTCGGCTACGCCCTCAATCTGGACGTGGACCGCATCCCCACGTTGATCTACGATGGCGACCACAGCGCCGACAGCCGCGCCCTGATCGAACGCTTTCACGCCTCCCGGTTTTTTGAGATCGAGGGATTCACCAATAGCTATGCCGCTATTGAAAAAGATATCGACAAGAGCAAAGTCTTGCTGGGCATCGTGATCCCGCGGGATTACTCCCAGCGCCTGAATGCCGGGAGCAAGGCCAGCGTCCAGGTTCTGCTGGATGGCAGCGATTCCAACACCGCGTCCATCGCCTTGAGTTACGTGGAGAGCCTGCTGCAGAACTATGGCCTGCAGGTGCGCTCCAACGGGCAGGATCGCAGCGCCGGCATACCGATCGTCTCCCCCGTGGATGCGCGCGTGCGCATCTGGTACAACAGCACGCTCATATCCACCAACTACATCGTGCCGGGCCTGATCGCCGCCATGATGATGGTGATTGCCGCGCTGCTGACTTCGCTCACGGTGGCCCGCGAGTGGGAGATGGGCACCATGGAGCAACTGCTGTCCACGCCGGTGCACGCTTCGGAAATCGTGCTGGGCAAAATGCTCGCATTTTTTGTGATCGGCCTGGCGGATACCACCATCGCGGTGCTGGTGGGCATCTTCGTTTACGGCGTGCCATTCCGCGGCAGCATCTGGCTGTTGGCTTTGAGCACGGCGATCTTTCTTTCGGGGGCGTTTTTTTGGGGCATCTTTGTTTCGGCCGTGGCCCGGACGCAACTGTTCGCATTCCAATTGGGGATGGTCACCACCTTCCTTCCGTCTTTTCTGTTGTCGGGATTCCTGTACGCCATCGAGAACATGCCGGTGCCCATCCAGGTCATCACGCGTGCGTTCCCGGCGCGTTATTTCGTCACCATCGTGAGAGGCATCTTCTTGAAAGGAATCGGCCTGAATCTCCTATGGCCACAGGTGGTTTTTCTGGCGGTGTTCTCGATCCTGGTGTTTTGGGCGGCGGAACGCAGAATGAGGCAGAAGATCGCATGAGCGGCATCGGACCATTATGATAGAACGCATCTTCGCCATCATTCGCAAAGAACTGAACCAGTTGTTTCGCAACCGGCGCGCACGTTTGTTTCTCTTCGTGCCCCCCATTTTTCAGCTCATCCTCTATGGCTACGCAGTCAACCTGGACCTGGATAACCTGCGCATGGGATGGATGGACATGGACCAATCGCCGCAAAGCCACGACCTGCTGGCCGACTTCCAGGGATCGGGCCGGTTTCTCCTGACCGCCTTGCCGCAAAGCGAGAAGGAGATTCAGGATGTCCTGGACCGCGGCGACGCGCAGGTGATCGTGCGCGTGCTGCCCGGTTTTGGCCGTAATATCCTGCTGGGCCGCCCTACGTCGGCGCAAATCCTGGTGGACGGCACCAATTCCAACACCGCCTCGCTGGCGTCGGCTTATACCAGCCAATTGGTGGGCGCCTACTCGGCCAGCCTGGTCACTTCCCAAATGCAGTCGCGCATGATGGCGCGCGCGGGCATGGGAACCATGAGCATGAAGGTGGGGCACATTACCGACAGCGCGCGCGTATGGTTCAATCCGGACCTGCGCAGCCGTAATTATTTCGTTCCCGGGGTCATCTGCAATCTGATCATGGTGGTCACTGTGATGCTCACCGCCATGGCCATCGTCCGCGAAAAAGAAATCGGCACCATGGAACAGTTGATGGTGACCCCCATCCGGCCCATCGAGCTGATGATCGGCAAGATGGTGCCCGCCGCGATGGTGGGCTTGATGGATCTGCTGCTGGTGACTACCGCGGCGCTGCTGATCTTTTCTATTCCGTTTCGCGGCAACCCGCTGGTGCTGGTGCTCAGCGCGGCATTGTTCCTGTTGACCAGCCTGGGCATGGGTCTGTTTATTTCCACCATTGCCAACACCCAGCAGCAGGCCATCATGTCCTCATCCCTGATCGCCATCCCTACGTTCATGTTGAGCGGCTTCGCCTATCCGATCCGCAACATGCCCATTGCGGTGCAGTATTTCACTTATCTGAATCCGCTGCGTTACCTGATCGAGATTGTGCGCGGAATCTTCCTCAAAGGCACGGGCATATCGGTGCTCTGGCCGCAGATGCTGACGCTGCTGGTCTACGGCATGGTGGTCATGGGACTGGCCGCGACCAGTTTCCGGAAGAAATTGGATTAGCTTGGCCTAGCAGCGATAATGGAGTCTATATGAGTTTCCCTGAACAATACCGGGCCGAACTGGTGAAGGCCATCGAATCCATCGACTTGGACAAGGTAAGCCAGGCCATCGAATGGTTCCGCGAATCGCGGGACAGCGGCCGGCATATATTCGTTTGCGGTAATGGCGGCAGCGCCTCCACTGCATCGCACTTCGCCTGCGACATCGTAAAAGGGTGCAGCTTCAACCGCTCCTCGCGGTTTCGCATCATGGCGCTGACCGATCAGCTTCCGACCATCACGGCTTATGCCAACGATGTCGGCTATGACGTGATATTCGCCGAGCAGCTCAAGAATTTCGCGCAGCCGGACGACCTCTTCATGGCCATCAGCGGCTCCGGGAATTCCCCCAATGTGGTGCTGGCCATGGATTACGCAAATTCGATCGGCTGCCGCACCATCGCTTTGACGGGCCGCGACGGGGGAAAGCTGGGACCCAAGGCGCAGTTGAACATTCAGGTGCCGGTGCAGCACATGGGGCGGATCGAGGACGCCCACATGAATATTTGCCACATGATCGGGTACTACTTCATGGATTGCGAGCCACAGACGGCGTAAGGCATCGCCCATACGCCGATCCAACGGGCCACCATTCGGGATCTTTCGCCGCTCGACTCACTCTGCATGCAGGCACGTCTCCTGCGGGCCTCGACGTTCTCGGTCGTTCCTATTGATTATGCCATTAGGTGCACACGGGCCTGAACGGCGGCCCGAAAAAAGCCGGACAAAACACTTGACATTCCGCCCCGCCCGGTTTATAAGTAGCTGCAAGCGGAGCCGTCCGAAAGGCCACGTCCAGACGCTGCGGGATCTGGCACAAATGAGCTGTTTCTGACATCAATCCGCACGGTTGCCATCAGCAATTGTGGGACTGATGATGGCCCACATACAAGGGTGTGTTCTTAGTGACAAGGAGGGCCGAGCGTGAATTATCCGCCATACATCGGGACTGCTTCTTACTACACCTGTGCCAAGGGCTCGGGTGCCTGTGGAACCTGCAACTCAAACAATACCAATCAGGTCTGTTATCCGGACCTAAACGGCCATCCCCCAAATTATGCCGCCTCCTGCGGACCAATACCGGTACATTCCTGCGGAGACGTACTCTACGTGGCGAATTACTGCAACTGCGCCGATCCAATCGGCGCGTCCCTGACCGTGGTCGACCACGGTCCCGGCGCCGCTTGCACGGTAGATGTTCCGCAATGCGACTTGTGCACCTGCAGCGGCGGTAACAAATATTATCGCTATATGGATCTGCCGCAGAATACCTTTACGGCACTCGGTGGCAACCTGACTCAAGGGCTCATAATTGTTGGCTGGAGCAGCTAGCCTGCGCCGTAGCGCGCATAACCCAGCTTAGCCGAGTGAGGACGCATATGAACTTCGTTATTAGTCGTCGGTCGCTGCTTCGCTCGTCTGCGTTGGCAGTGGGGGCACTGGGAGTTATCAGGGGGCCGTCTAGACTCTTGGGCCAGGGCAGGAGCCCATATGAGGTCGCCAACTGCGACGTGACCGCCGTCTCAAATGGCCAGGTATACTGCGCCGACAGCGATGGTAATCCCGTGACTCTCCCTACCGATCGAAAAACGGACATATGGAGGGGCAGGAGCGGCCGTGGCCTAGACGTTATCAGGCCGGGCGATCATATTGACGCCCAGATCGAGGTAACTCCTACCGGCGAGCGGCGTGTGATAAGAATGTGGGTAAATATTGCGAATGTCACGGGCACGATCGCACGCCTTACTCCGGACGGCTTCGACCTTGTGATTATTCACGGGGTGGGATCTCCCGGGCGGGTGCTACCAATCCTGGTGGGGGATAACGTGAGCGTGAACAATGGTCTTGTAACAAAGGCGGCGATAGCTCCTGGCCTAAGAGCACAGGTGATTGGGCAGGGGCTCCCGGGAGGAATGGCAGGCGTTACGCAAGTGTTGGCGACAACGGTCCTGCTGCACGACAAGTGGGGAATGATGTTAGGCGCCGAGCGCGCACCGCTAAGGAGAGGCACCGCGCAATGAGCGCGGAGCGGCTGATCTCCCCATTTAGCCACACTTGGCAAATTGGCATAGTGGCGCGGATATCTCCGAGTCGTTTTGAGGCGGTCTGGGATCCAGAAAGGGGTCGACGTGGACATAGGGCATAGTCAGATAAAAACAGCTCTCGTGCTAATCATGCTTCTAGCCGGCGTTGCGCGGGCCCAGGATTACTGCTGCACTGGCGACGCGTGCCAGTGCGCGGAGGGCACGGCCATCTGCACCAGCGAGGGATGGGGGTGCAGCGAGGGCTATCCCTGTTGTGGCGAAGAGCCGACAGGAGAGGAGCTGTGTGGCTGCGACGAATGCTACGTCATCTGCAGCGCGGATGGCTGGGAATGCGTGGGCAGCCCGATCATCGTGGACCCCACAGGGCAGGGCTTCCATCTCACCAGTCTTGCCGGCGGCGTGCACTTTGCGCTGGCTCCCGGCACTCCGATGCAGGTGAGTTGGACTGACAACGCGTATAACAATGCCTTCCTCGCCCTGGATCGCAACGGAAACGGGACGATCGACAACGGCGCCGAGCTTTTTGGCAACTACACGCCCCAGCCGATCCCTCTGGCGGGGGAACACCGCAACGGCTATGCCGCGCTGGCCGTATTTGACGATCCTGCCAACGGCGGCAATGGTAACGGCAAAATCGATCCCGGCGATGCAGTCTACTTTTCCTTGCGGCTGTGGGTCGATAAGAACCACGACGGCATCAGTGAGCCGGACGAACTGATTCCCCTGGCTACGGCTGGCGTGTTCGCCATCGACCTGAACTATATCGAACTGGTTCGTTTCGACAAGTTCGGCAACCTCTTTCATTACCGGGCCAATCTGGAGGACGCCGCCGGGCACTCCGATCCGCGCTGCTACGATGTGTATTTGCAGCTCGGACCGCTCCAGAAGTAAGGGAGGTCGATCATGCGTTTTGCCATCTGCCTATCCGTTGCTGCGGTCCTGCATGCTGCTCCGCCCACCGCGGACAGGTGCCGCGACGCCGCGCCGGAAGATGCCGCGCGGCTCGCCAGCTATCTGGTAAAGAAGTACCGTATTCCCACAACAAATAATTTCCACCTGGATCACGATGAGCACATAGACGGCTGCTATCACAAACTGCTGTTTCGGGGTAGGGGACCGCTCGGCGATTTTCAGTATACTATTTTTGCCTCCCCGGACCTGCGCTTTCTGACCACGGATGTTTTCGACTCCTACGCCGACCCCCAGCGCGAGGAGCGAGAGAACGCCAAAAAGGCGATGACCGAACTGCTGGCCGGTGAACACGCCGGTCGTGGCCCACAATCGGCTCCCGTCACCCTAGTGCTGTTTTCCGATTTCCAGTGTCCCTACTGCAAAAAGCTTGCAGACTTGATGGCCAACGAGCCGCTGCTCACATCCGGCGATAAGATCCGGTTGGTGTTTCGCCACATGCCGTTGGCTGGACACAACTGGGCCCAGCAGGCCGCCGAAGCCGCCACCTGCGCTGCATTCCAGAATAAGGCCGCCTTCTGGCGTCTGCACGATGCGTTATTCGCGCACCAGCAGGTGATCAGGAAGGATACTGCGGCAGCCACCGTGCACGAGTTGGCCGCCGGCATTCCCGGGCTGGACATTAAACAGTTCGACACCTGTGTGGGGCAACAGATGTCACTAGGGGCAGTCATACGAGACCGAGACTTGGCGACACGGCTCGGCGTACGCGGAACTCCTACGTTGTTTCTGAATGGCGAGCAGCTACATGATATCAGCACCGGTCCGGCACTGCACCACGCGCTTGAGGAAGCACTCGCGCAGGCTCAGTCCGGAAAGGACCCTCAGACATCGAGCGACGAACCTGCCAACTCCGGAACGAACGCAACGCCCCGCTGACCCTCAAATCCGAGCGCCACCGTTAACAACCCCGCTGGCCGGGAGGTGCTTCGCCTGCGGCATCGTGAAGGGCTGCAGCTTCAACCGCTCCTCGCGGTTTCGCATCATGGCGCTGACCGATCAGCTTCCCACCATCACCGCCTATGCCAACGATGTCGGCTATGACGTGATATTTGCCGAGCAGCTCAAGAATTTCGCGCAGCCGGGCGATCTGTTCATGGCCATCAGCGGCTCCGGGAATTCCCCCAATGTGGTGCTGGCCATGGATTACGCCAACTCGATCGGCTGCCGCACCATCGCTTTGACGGGCCGCGACGGGGGAAAGCTGGGACCCAAGGCGCAGTTGAACATTCAGGTGCCGGTGCAGCATATGGGACGCATCGAGGATGCCCATATGAATGTTTGCCACATGATCGGGTACTACTTCATGGATTGCGAAGCGCAGACGGCATAAGACATCGCCCATTACACCGGCCACGCTTGGCACTTGCTGTCATGCAAATGTAACGATACACTGATGCGATGGTTGAGTTGGGACCGGCAACCGAAGACGAGATGGTCTTTGCGTTTGTGCGGGCTGAGATCGACTCTCATCGGCATAGGGATCTGTACTCCGATTGCCTGGCCCAGATTGGGTGTGGGCGCGACCTGATAGACGGGGCCGATCTCGCAGATGCCGCTCAGAATGCGGCCCGAAAAGAGTTGTTGACGCTCGCCCGGGGTTACGGAAATAAGGAATATCTGTTCATCGGTTTTCCTTCGGACGCGCGCTGGCGCCGCGTACGGGTGGAGCTACACGACTTCGATACCTTGCGCTGTGCAAATTTCCCAACATGGACGGCGCTCTCCGACGGTACGCGGCTGGTTTCGGTGGCCGCCCAAAACGTTGGCAGGCGGCGGTGGGACGAGGGCGCGAACCACCGGGATCAGGGTTCGGAGGGGTTGGCACCGGATATCGAGTCGCGTTTGGACATCGAGTTCGAAGCGCCCGAAGATGGGCTGGAGAGCGCCAGAACCTTCAGGCGATACTGGCAGCCGATCCTGGGGAAATTCGAAGGACCCAAACATAGTTTGGAGATCGCGCGGGCGATTCAAAAAGGGGTCGTTCTTCCCGAGATGATCGCCGCGGAGGCTATGGACGGCTCGTTGATTATCATCGAAGGCCATGCACGGGCAACGGCGTATCTGGTGGCTGGATGCACTGGAAACGTGCAGGCGATTGTAGGGTCTTCGCCGTCTATCCGAGAGTGGCTATTCTATTGAGCGGGTCCAGGCGGGCGCCCATCAAGGTGCGATCTTGAAGACGACTCCAAAGCCGGATTCGCTGTAGATGGCGGTACCGTAGAGATTGCCGGCCAGGTCCCGGATCAGACCTGCTTCGGGCTTCCCTCCATCGCTTCCCCCTGTGAAGCTGTACAGCAGTGTCTCCGTGCCGGCGGTATCCACTTCAAACACTACCCCCCAGCCCAATGCGCCGCCGGTCGGAGTAGTGCCGTAGAGATTGCCCGCGGAGTCAAAGACTAGGCCTGTCGAGGGATTCATCCCGTCCGTTCCTCCGGTGAAGCTATGCAGCACCGTTTCCGTGCCGGTGGTGTCCAACTTGAACACTACTCCGCAACCGCGCGGGCATACCTGGGACCTGACGATGCCGCCGAACGACGTAGTGCCGTAGAGATTGCCCGCCGCGTCGCGGATCACAGGGGCGTAGGGGTCGGCCCCGTCCGCGCCGCCCGTGAAGTTGTACAGTACCGTCTCCGCGCCGGTGGAATCCAGCTTGAAGACTACCCCGTAGCCGGCGCTGCCGCCCTGCCAGGTGGCGCCGTAGAAATTGCCCTCCGCGTCCCGGATCAGAGCCGAGGCTGGGTTCCCCCCATGCAGTCCCCCGAAGTTGTGCAGCACCGTCTCCGTACCGGCAGCCGCCAGGTTGTACGCTACTCCGCGGCCCAATGCGCCGCCGCTGTAAGTTGTGGCATAGAGATTGCCGGCCGGGTCCGAGAGCAGCCCGTTAGGCTGGCCCCCGTCCGCTCCACCTGTGAAACTGTGCAGCACCGTCTGGGCGCCGGCAGTATCCAGCTTGAATACTTCTCCGAACGGCGATGCGCCGCCGGCGGTGGTGCCATACAGGTTGCCAGCCGCGTCCCGGGCCAGCCCTATGGTGGGATACGAGCCATCGGCCCCACCTGTGAAACTGTAGAGCACAGTCTCGCCGGTGGCATCCAGCTTGAACACTACTCCCTGGTCCGATGCGCCGCCGAGTTGAGTAACGCCGTAGAGGCTGCCCGCCGGGTCCCGGACCAAACCCAGGGGGCTCTCGCCATCCGTTCCAGTGAACGTGTGCAGTACGGTATACGTTTGCGCCTGCGCCGGCGGCGCGAATGCCGCTAACGCGAAGATCGTTCCCAGCATGCGGGATCGCACGGTTCCGGTCATGTCCCTCTCCTCCTCGTCCCCAACCGGGTGCCTTACATTTGTAAGCAGGATATCATGCGAGTTTGACCTGCGGAAACGCCTTGTGATAGTTTTGGCGAATGCTGCAGGAATCCCCAGAACTACTCTACACGGCTACCACGGACCCCGCAAGCTCGCTAAGTGCGGGTCAGGTACGGGAAATTGCGGAGTCGCACCATTTCCTGTTTCTGGGCGGACTGCATCGCAGTGGCACCACTCTGCTTTTCCGGATGCTGCGGGAACATCCGAATATGAGTGGTTTTGTGAACAATAAGGTTGCCGACAACTGGACTCCGCTTGAGGATGAAGGCCAGTTCCTGCAAGGCGTATACCCCCCCGCACTGTGTTTTGGGGGGCCCGGCAGCTTTGCCTTCGCGCCCGAGTCGCACATCACGGAGTCATCTGAGTTGCTGACGCCGGAGAATAAGGCCCAGTTGGGCGCCGACTGGTTTCCATACTGGGATCTCTCGAAACACTATCTACTGGAAAAAACTCCCCAGAACGTACTGATGACGCGTTTCCTGCAAAGCGTTTTTCCGAACTCCTCTTTCGTAATCATAATGCGGCATCCGGTGGCCGTCTCGCTGGCCACCACGAAATGGACCACCCGCAGCCTGGACTCCCTGATCGAGCATTGGCTGGTGGCGCATGAGTTAGTCGAGACGGACCGTCCGCATTTACAGCGTGTCATGACGGTGAGATACGAGACTATGGCGGAAGAGCCGGCCGCCACGTTGCGTGAGATCTATGCGTTTCTGGGAGTCGCGCCGCACGGCACTTCATTCGAGGCCACTACGGAACATAACCAGCGGTATTTCGCACGCTGGCGGGAAATGGCGGAGAATCCGGAATCGAGCGCGCTTATCCAGGAATGTATTGCGCGGTATGAGACGCGGGTACGGGCTTTCGGGTATAGCCTGCAGGATCTGGAAATGCGATAGCCGGTTCCGGCGGAGGACGGTGCGCCGCGAGATGCCGTGCGGACAATTCGTCGTTGCGCCAGACCAAACGGCATTATCCGGCTGATTGTATTTCCCGGCCTTGCCCGCATAGAAACCGGACGCGCGCCCGACAAGCTGCTTGAGGACGCCATGGCCGGATACGTTGCCGAGCTCGCGGAAACGCGCGACATGCTCAACAGCCGTTATGACGACCTGAAAAGCGACAGGGTAAAGCCCATTCCCAGCGACGAGGTTGAAGCCTACTTCCGCGGAAAAGAGCGCTGCCGCTCGTGGTTCGCAACCCGGCTCATGACCGGATACGAATTTCACCCGGAAGCCCATGTTGACCTCGCCGAGATTGGGAATTCATTCGAGCGGATAATCTCGATGCCGCCGACCGGTTGATTGCGCTTTATCCGGGTACGTGAGTATCTGATAGCCTACGCGCCGGACGAAAAGCCCCTCTGGGTTGTCGCAGTGATGCATGGACGCCGCAGCCCTTGCGTCGCCTCGAGCATTAAACATTATAGGATCAAAATGTTCTATTGGACTAGGCTCTAAATTGCGTTACAGCTTCCCGCATTGCCCCAACCCCCAAAACGGTTAAGCACCCCATGTCGAGTGAATTGTGGGCCTAAAGTGAGTTATTGTGCCGCGATTATACGGAACTCCACGTCATTTCGGGACGCCGAGCCTCGTGTGCGTCGGCCAGACCAGGACGGCTTTCCTCACCGCGCCGCCGTCTCCGCGACACCCCGCCGCATGTTCTCCAGTAGGCCGTAATTCAGATTTACGTTGCCGCCTTTGCCGGTGCCAAGCTGAATCGAGGGCTTATTGTCCCCGTGGAAGTCGGTGCCGCCTGTTTCGATCAACCGGAACTGGGCTGCCAACTCCTTGAACAGCGCCGTGTCTTCCGGGCTGTGCTCGCTGTGGTAGACCTCCAGGCCTTGCAGGCCGTTGTCGATGAGGGTACGCAGCAGCTTTTCGAGCGATACGCGGTCGCGTACTGGCAGCCGAACGGGATGCGCCAGGGAGGGCAGGCCGCCGCCCTCGCGGATGCGCCGCACGCCTTCAGTCAGTTCCGGCTCATCGCGCTCCACCGAGGCCGAGGCGTTGTCGGCCAGATAGCGGTCGAAGGCCTCCTGGTTGGTCTTCACATAGCCTTTGCGCAGCAGCACCTTGGCGAAATGCGGACGGCCGGTGAGGTGCTTGCCGAGCGCTTGCACTTCCTCCAGGGTGATCTCGACGCCGAGCGAATTCAGCTTGGCGATCAGCTTGCGATTGCGCTCGCGGCGGCTCTCCTGGTGGCCCCCGATCCACTGCCGGAATCCCGCGGAGGCAGGCTCTTGCAGAAAATAGCCGAGCAGATGCACCGAGGGCGGGCGCGAGCCATCCGGCGGCGGATCGGGGCGGGTGCTCAGCTCGATGCCGCAAACCAGTTCCAGGCCCGCTTGGGCGGCGAGTGGCGCGGCGGTATCGTAGCCATCCAAAGTATCGTGGTCGGTGATTCCAAGCGCTTGCAGGCCCATGGCGGCCGCATCCTGGACCAATTGCGCGGGAGAGGTTGAGCCGTCGGAACGGTCGGTATGCGTGTGCAGATCAATCATGTCCAACCGCTTGCTGGGAATTAGCACGCTCGCCGAGGCCGGCATCGTGGCCGCTGAGACCGGTCGCCGGGCGCCGCGGATGGGAAACCATGCGGACGATAATTTTCTCGTGAATGCGCTCGTACCATTCGAATGGAATAATGTTGCGCAGCGCCAGCATCAACTTGAACTTGAATCCCACCATGTAATGCAGGCGGGGATGGCGCGCGGTAAGAATTTTGTGCACCACTCCGGCGATGTCTTCGGCGGTAAATTTATTGGCGGCGAGCAGGCCGTCCACGATGGCTTCGTGCTGGCAAAACCAGAAGTAGTAAGGGCTGGCGGGATCCTGGGCGCGGCGGGCGCGATTGCGGTTGACTCCGAAGTGCGGAGTGTAGATCAGCCCCGGCTCCAGCACGGAAACATGAATGTTCAACAGGGCCATCTCCTGGCGCAGGCACTCGCCGAGGCCCACCACCGCGAACTTGCCGGAAGAATAGCCCGCGATACTCATCTCGCCCATGCGGCCGGCGGCCGATGCGGTGATGACGATACGGCCGGAACGGCGCGCGCGCATGTGCGGCAGCACGGCCTGGGTCAGCTCCATGATGCCGAAGACGTTGACGTCGTAGAGCCGGCGGATCTCCTGCATGCTGAGATCTTCGAAGAAGCCGCGCAGTCCCATGCCCGCAAAGTGCACCACGGCATCGATGCGTCCGGCTTCTTGAACGATCGTGTCCACGGTGCGATCGATGTCGGCTCTGCGGGTCACGTCCATGCGCAAGGCGGAAACATCCAAATTCCGTAGGGCGGACTGGTCGCGCAACTGTCGCTCCTCGCCTTCGGTGAGCGCCGTTCCATAGACGCGAAAATTGCGGGCGGCCAGGAACAAGGCGGATGCCAGCCCCAAGCCGGAGCCCGCGCCAGTGATCAAAACTACGGGTCTATCGTCAGTCATTCAGTTAGTCGTCATGTAAGATCGCGGCTGGCCGCCAGTTGCCGTTGAATTCCATGCACGGTACGCCGGTTCAAGCTATACGGAAGAATGAGAACCAGCGAAAGCGCCAGCAGCACCGCCGGAACAGCGCCATATAGCATGCCCACATAAGGAATGGCGGCCGGCGGATTGCCCGGCGTACCAAAAGCGGCGCCGTGCGAGAGTCTGCGGAAAAAAGCCAACAGGCCGCCGGCCAACAACAAAGCGCCCCCCGCAGCGATCTTTTCGCCGAAATTCATGATGCCGAAATAGATACCTTCGCGGCGCAATCCGGTGGTCAACTCGTCGGTATCGGCTACGTCCGCGATCATGGACGCCGGAACCACCCAAACCGCGCTGGCGAAGATCCCTCCCACCACGTGCCCGACGATCAGCGGAAAGGGATGGCCTGTGCCAAACAGACGACCGCTTCCGATCAGCAACGTAGCCATGAGCAGCAGGATGGCCGAAGCGATGGTGGCCAGGATGTACATAGTGCGTTTCTCCGTGCGCCGGGCCAGCGACATCCACAGGACCACACCGCCTATTGCGCCGGCGTAAAACGAAGTCTGAATCAAGCTCAGCGTCTCACTGCGGCTGATTTGCGCATACCAAGTGAAGTAATGAATCGCCATGCTGAAGTTCAGCACGACCGCCAGGAAGAACACCGTGGTCGAGAACCAGATGCTCCGGAAATAGGGGTTCCGCATGGCAATCCGGAAGCCGGAAAAGAACCGCTGCCCGGCTGCGTCGTTAGCGGCGCCGGAAGTACGATAACCCAAAGTGCCTAGAGTTCCGATTAGACCGGCAACCGTCATCACCGCGCCGAACGCCAGCCCCAGGCGCGGATAGCCGGCGTAGTGCAGCTTGGGTTCGGAGCCATCGGCGGTGGCTGGAAAGAAAACCAGAAAGGAAAGCGCCGCGGCCGCCAGCGTACCCATCAGTCCGAACAGCGTGCGCAGGCCCATGGTGCCGGTACGGTCGTCGTAATCGCGGCTCAATTCAGCCCCCAGGCTCAGGTAGGGGATCCGGTAGACGGCGCTTGCGGCGCGCAGGGCAATCGACCAGGCCAGCAGCCAGACAAACAGTCCGCTATGCCCGAGGCTGCGCGGCGGGCTGAAGAGCATAAAAAAACACGGCCCCATGACCAGCGCTCCCGGCAGCATGAATATGTGCCGGCGCCCGAAAGCGTGGTTGGTGCGATCCGATATGTGGCCGATGTAGGGATCGAGCAAGGCATCCAGCACCAGGCTGGCCGCCAGGCCGATTCCCACCAGCAACGATGGCAAGCCCATCACGGAGTTGTAAAAGAACAGCATGAAAAGTCCGGACAAGACCATCAGGACAGTGATGGGCATCTCCCCCACACCGTAAAGCAGCTTGGCGTAGAGCGGCAGCGGCTGCGGATCCGCGGCGACAGGCACAGGCGGGAAGGGGATGGGAGTCCGCGCAGCGATCAGACGGCCTCCACTACCTCTCCCGAGTTCTCCGGGGCAGGCTCGCTTAAGAATTGCTGGATGTGCCCGGTCAGCAGCTCGGGCTGCTCCAGCGGGCCGAAATGCTCACCGCCCGGCAATAAAACCGCCTTGCAGTTGGGCAGCGCCTTGTGCAGGAAGTCGTACGAGCTGATGAAGTGCGAATCGCGGCCGTAGACCAGCAGCGTGGGCGTTTGGATGGTGTGCACCGCATCCAAGGTCATGGCGCCTACCACTTCATAGTCCTTCAACAGCGTGGTATTGCGGATCAGGTGCAGCAGCGGCTCGCGATTGCGCGGCAGCCCGCGCGCCGGACCATAAAATTTGGGGGTTTCCAGGCTAAGCTGCAACAGGTATTCAGCGTCGGTGCGCTTGTCCTCGGGTACGTGAATGCCCACTTCTTCCAGCTTGGCCACCCAAGCCGCCCAACCGATCCAATCCTTGTCGTTGCGCAAGTGCACCAGAGCGGCCAGGCCTGGTTCGAGTGCCAGCAATTTTGGCACGCGCTCCGGATACAGCAGGCTGAAATACATGGCGATGTCGGCGCCGAAGCTGTGGCCCACCAGGATGGGGTTCTCGATCCCCATCTCATCGAGGAAGCAGCGCAGATCCTCGGCCATATCGGCCGTGGTGTAGCCCGTAGGAGTTACGTCGCTGTAGCCGTGGCCGCGCAAGTCGTAGGTGGTAACGCGGTAATCGCGGCGTAGAATAGGCGCCATATAAAGGTGCCAGACTGCCAGGTTGCCGAGGAAGCCGTGCAGCATGACAATATCCGGGCCCGTGCCGACGGTGATGTAATGCAGGTTCACTCCGTTAGCTTTTATCTTCGGCATCGCTTAAGAATGGACAGCTCCCTATTCGATATAACCCAGTTCGCGGAGCCGCTCTAAAATTGTTTCCTCATCCTCCAATTCGCCGGGTACTGCAGCATACTCCTCCGGGCTTCCCCTGGTCCCGGCGGCCGTCTTTTGCAAGGGATGCTCTTTCAAAGCGTCGTCGCGATACACCTCTACCGGCAGCCGGCCTTGCAACTCTTCGGGAATGGGCAGGCCCAGACTGTAAAGTACGGTGGGCGCGATATCCAATATGGATAACTCATTGGCCACCAGTCCCCGCCGGATGTCCGGACCGCGCGCTCCGAAGATCCCCACAGGGCGGTGCGAGCCGGACACCGAGGGCCGCTTGGAGACGATTTCTTCCGAGGGCAGAATGGACATCAGGCCGCCATCGCTCAGTATGAGGGTAAGATCCGGCGCGGCGTCGTGGTGCGGGCCCTGAAAGACTTCATCGCGGGTGAAGACTTCGCTCACCAGCGGCTCTCCGGTCCGCAGGCTGGGGATCTGGCGCAGTTCCTCGGAAAGTTTCTTGAGGAACGCCGGATATTCAGCGGCCGGCACGCCGGGCGAAGCGCCATCGCTCACCACTACATAAATGCCGTTGCTCGTGGGAGTCGTAGCGAAAGCTTTGGTCTTATTCCAATCCATCAGCCAGGTGTGTTTGGCAACCTGTCCGACTCCCAATAAGGCGCCCTGGGTATCGTGGGCTTCCCCCGCTTCGGACCACGCCAGGTATCCGTGCCGCTCCAGCCAAGTATTGATGTGCAGCACATCGTAGGTAGGGCCGAAGCCGTGGTCGGAGGCAATTAGCACCGTGGCTTCCTGACCGGCCAGTTCACACATCTGCTTCAGCAGATTGTCCACGCAGCGGAAATAGTTGAGGCACAACTCGCGGATCTGAAATTCCCAGTCTTCGGTCAGCGGCCGGTCGTCCTCCGGACGGAGGTAGCGCCAGCCGAGATGCTGCAGTTTATCCACACCGTCGAACAGCACGGCCGTCAACTCCGAAGGATCTTCTTCGGAGAGGTGCCGCAGGACCTGAAACAAATTCTGCTCACGGCGGGCATGCAGTTCGATCCACGGCCCCAGCTCGGCGTGATCGGAAATGCCTTCGGTGGCCTTTTCCTCCAGCTTGATATCCATGGCCAGCTCGCGCTGGTTGAAGCCGGGGATGGCTTTGAGTTTATCGAACAGACCCTCCGGCCAGCATGCCAGGCGCAACTGCTTCCAAGGCACCCAACCCGGCACGACATATCCGGAAATGTGCGGCGGCGGGAACATCGCAGGGAAATTGATGGTGGTGGTGCGCAGGCCGCCAGCGGAAGCCAGCGACCATATGGTTTCGCACTGCACGTCGTTGGAGTTGAAGAAGCGAATGTGCCGGCTGACGGGCGAATCCATGCGGAAGAAATCGAACACGCCATGCTGGCCCGGCGTGCGCCCGGTCATCAGAGAGGTCCAGGCCGGGGGGGTCAGCGGGGGCACGATGGTGCGCAGTCCGGCGCGCGCGCCTTCCGCGAAGAACGACTTCAAGAAGGGCATGACGCCCTGTTCCATGAGCGGATCGAGGACGGCGAAAGTGGCGCCGTCCAGACCGATGAGCAGAGTGCGGATACTCATTGCACCCGCCTTGTGGCCGTGCCGGTTCCAGCGGGGCCTCCCAGGTGGGTATCCACGAAATCGGTTAATTCGTCGATCGACAGATCGCGCTGTTGCTGGCCGATCTCCGCCAGCAATTCCGCGAAGGGCATCGGGGTTTGGTAGTGCTCTTGGATGGCGGTGCACAGAACCACGGCGTCGAGCGATTCAAATCCCAGCTCGGTGAACAGCTTCGATTCCGGACGCACGGGATCGGGATAATCCCAATCCTGCGTCAACTCGCCCATTTTTTGCAGCAGGTAATCCAGAATCTCCTGCCGGCTTGGCCTCATGCGGACAGCTCCATTTTGATAGTGTCGATAAATAATCGCAGAAAACACAAAGTTGGATTCACGCACCGTGTAAACTTTAAGGGACTTGCCTTGCAATTGCGGGCTTTGTGCGAGCGCGCCATCGCGTAGGGCGACCTCAATCATGCCGCTGGCGGTCTCGACGCGGGTAATGTGAAAAGCCAGCAGGCCGGCGCTCAAGCCGCGTCCCAGAGCCTTGCCCACGGCCTCTTTGGCGCACCACATCCGCAAGGCCCATTCCTGGCGCCAATCCGGTGGCAAAGCGGCCAACAGGCTGCGCTCATCCGGGCTGAAGGCGATGGTTTGGAAATCCTCGCGGCGGTGCGTGAGGCTTTCCATGTCGATGCCTACGCGTGCATGGGGATCGAGGACCGCCAGCGCGACCGCGGTGCCTTGGCTGTGCGCGATGGAGAGGGCGGGCGCGGTTCGGGGGGGGCCCGCGCAGTATTTCACAAAGGGCCGGCCGTAGGGGTCCGGCACAATCTCGATGTCGGTGGGCGACAGATGCAAATCCAAATTCCTTTCGAGCACCGACTGCACCGCCTGCTTCGCGGCACAGCGGCCCAGCAGCCATTCGTGGCGGCGCTTCTCGACACCGGGCATGGATCTCCAGTGTTCCCGTTCATCAGGACTGAGAATCAGGTCCGCCAACACTGTTGGCTCGTGTGGAAGGGCATCCAGGCGGCAGCAGACAGACTCCGGCAGCCGCGCCTGTGTCACAGACGAATCGTAAACCATGCTGCCTAAGGCATTCATAAACAAGCCGGCCGTATGAAATCTGAATTACTGGACAGCGGTGGCCGAAACCGGGGACCCCGCCTGCGGACGGTATTCTTTATCGTAATACTCGCGAACCCATTCTCGGTTCAATTCTTCGCCGGAACGCAGCGTAATCTCGTGGCCGCATTTCGCGCACTTCATACGGAAGCCCATGGATGCCACCATGGAGCCCCCACAGGACTCGCATTCCGCGGGCGTATACTGCGCCAAGTCCTGGATCATTCGCACCCAGGTGCCGACTTTCAAGAAGTAAGACTGCAGGTCTTTCACGGCCACGTCGCCCTCGAAGGAATGCGCGTCGGCTTGCGGCATGCGGCACAACAGGAAGCGCTTACCCTCGCCGGTGAGGTATCCGTCCTTTTCCAAAATGTCGGGACCGAAAACCTCAACGGCGGTTTCCAGAATGGACTTATCGGGCAAGAAAATGTGGAATTGGGTCTCCGTTTCCATAGTGATCTCGATCAGATCGAGCGATTCGGCGCCAAGGTCGGTCAAGTGCGTATCGGGAGCGATTTGCGCCGCATCGATGCGCAAGCTCTTGGCGACGATCTGAGCGAATTTATCGAATACCTCCGATTCCGTCATGTTTGGCATGCTTGAATTCTCCTTGCAAACAGGCGCTCTATCCGGCCCAGGCGCGCACAGCCAGCACGGCATTTTGGCCGCCAAAGGCAAAAGCGTTGGCTAGAGCGGCGCGAACTGCGGCGGCACGGCTCTGGTTGGGAACATAGTCGAGATCACACTGCGGATCCGGCGATCGCAGATGCATGGTGGGCGGCACTTGGCCCTCGGCGATTGCCATTACTGCGCAAATTACGTTACAAACGCCCGCCGCGGAAATGGTGTGACCGATCTGGCCCTTGTTCGAGGATACCATCAAACGTTTCGCGTACGGGCCGAAGGCGCGTTTGATGGCGGCGGTCTCGATGGGATCGTTCTTGGGGGTCGAGGTGCCGTGCGCGGCGATGTAGTCCACCTCCTCGGGCGCCAGGGATGCCTGCCGCAAAGCAATCGTAATGGCCTGCGCTTCCGCACTGCCGTCCGGGGAAGGGTCGGTGAGCGTGTGGGCATTCAGGCTGGAACCATAGCCCGCAAGTTCGGCGTAGATCCGCGCGCCGCGCGCCTGGGCGGCCTCCAAAGTCTCCAGCACCACGGCGCCACCGCCTTCTCCCATCACGAATCCGTCGCGTTGCCGGTCGAAGGGACGCGAGGCCAGCTCCGGATCGGCGTTGCGGCTCAAGGCCCCCAATAGGCTGAAGGCCAGGATCGGAAGCGGACTGACCAAGGCTGCCGCGCCACCGGCCAGCATTGCCTTAACCTTTCCGAGTCGCACCTGCCGGAAGGCTTCGCCGATAGCGTGCGAACTGGCAGCGCAGGCGGTATCCATGACGAATGCCGGCCCGGCGAGCTTCAGCAGTTTGGCCGGAACGCTGGCAATCATGTCGCCCAGTCGGCGATAGAAGCTATTATCCGGCTGTCGTCCTTCGCGGGCGAACCGGGCCATATCCAGCGCCGGACCATCCGGCTTGCGGAGCTGGAAATAGTGCTTCATGAGAGACATGTCGAGGTAATTGACGCTGGTGCCCACCGCGATTCCAATATCCGCGGGAGTCACGCCCTGAGGCCCTTCCCCGCTACGGGCCAGTTGGGCATCCGCCAGGGCCTCCCGCGCGACAGGCAGAAACAGCCGCACGCCACGGCGGCACCAAGCCGCGGGAATCGACTCGGCGCCGGTGTCCCGCGGCACGTGCTTGACCTCAGCGACTACTTTAGTGTTGTACTCCGATGGGTCCCAGAAGCTGAGCGGCGCGATGCCGCTATCGCCCGCCAGCAGCCGCTGCCAGCACGTGCGGAGATCCGGGCCAAGCGAGGTGCTCATGCCCATGCCGGTAATGACCACTCTGTGCATTAGCTGTTGGCTCATCAGCCAAAAACGGACCGCGGCGGCAAGAAAAAAATCATCCGGCGGCGAGCAGTTCCGCGCCTTCTTCCTTCGCAATCTCGGCGGTGTCGCGCAGCAGGAATCCTTCGCCGATCAGATACTCCATGATGCGCTCGGCATTCTCCTGCGGGGTCGTCTTGCCGGTAAAAAGAGTGATTTCCGGATTGAGCGGCGCTTCGTAGGGATCGTCCACGCCGGTGAAGCCCTTGATTACGCCGGCGCGGGCTTTACCGTAAAAGCCTTTCACATCCCGCTGTTCGCAAATCTCGACCGGCGTATCCACAAAAGTCTCGATAAAGGCGTCGCCACGCATCATGGCGCGCACGCGGTTGCGGGTCTCGCGATAGGGGCTTACCGCCGCGCAGATGACCGCGCCATGGTGCCGTACGATTTCGGAAGCCACATAGCCGATGCGCACGATATTGGTGTCGCGGTCTTCGCGCGAAAAACCCAAGCCCTTCGACAAGTGGGTGCGCACGACGTCGCCGTCCAGGATGCTTACCTGCCGGCCATGTTCCATCAGCATGACCGTCAGGATGTCGGCGATGGTGCTCTTGCCCGCGCTAGGCAGTCCGGTGAACCAGATGCAGAAGCCCTGCTTGTTGCGCGCGGGGTATGCCGAACTCAGGATCTCGGCGGTTTCCTTGCGCGTGAACCAGGAAGGCAGCAGGCGGCCCTTCGTCAGGTAATTGTCGCGCACCTGTGTGCCGGAAATCGAAAAGACTTTGCGGTTGGGCTGGACTTCGGTGACCTGTTCATAGCGGTCCTCGTCGGCCAGGTAGACCATTTCCTCGTACGGCAGGCATTTGACGCCGATCTCGTCGGCGTGCTTCTTGAGTAACTCGCGGGCGGCGGCTGGGTCGTAAAAAGGCTTGCCCTTGGAATTCTTACCGGGACCGGCATGGTCCCGGCCGACGATGAAGTGATTGCAGCCGAAATTCCGGCGGATGATGGCATGCCAGATGGCTTCCCGGGGGCCGGCCATGCGCATGGCCAGCGGCAGCAGACTGAGCAGGGTGGTGTTGGGGTCGTAATAATTCTCGATCAGCGCTTTGTAAATGCGCACGCGGGTGTAGTGGTCTACATCGCCGGGCTTGGTCATGCCGACCACCGGGTTGAGGAGCAGGTTTGCTCCGGATTCCTGCGCGGCGCGCTTGGTGAGTTCCTCGTGCGCACGGTGCATGGGATTTCGAGTCTGAAAGGCCACCACATCGGAATTGCCCATATGCGACAGCAACTCACGCACTTCGGCGGGAGTGCGCCGCAATTCCGGGAAATCGAAATGCTGCGGCATCTCGAGTACCTTGAGAGGTCCGCTAAGGCGGAACTTGCCCCAGGAAAGCATCTCCCGGTAGGTGGGGTGTTCCTCATCCGAGCATCCCAAACCCTTGGCCGCTTCTTCATGCGGGTCGGCTTCGAAAATCTCGTCCACGCGCATCCAGGCGATCAGGTTGTTATTGGCATTGCGCAGGGCGATTTCTTGCCCTTCGTGAATGCCGTCCAGTTTGGCGACAGGCAGGGTGATAGGGATAGACCAGATCAGTCCGTTGGCCAGCCGCATGTTATTCAGCACACTGTCATAATCGGCCTTGCCCATGAAGCGGTCGAGCGGGGAGAACCCGCCAAAGGCCAACAATTCCAGATCGCACAAACTGCGCGGCGACAATTGCAGGGTGGGTCCCTGGCCGGCGCGGCGCGCGAAATCTTCGCGCTCACTGCCTGCCACCCGAAGATCGATCAATGCGCCGCCATAAGGCGTGTTCAATTCGACTTTATTCTTATTCTTGGATTCCATGTTTCTCCAGAGTTAATTTTCTTCTCGCGCGCGACCGACGGAGTAGCGCAAGCAAATGATCTACGTTATGGCCGTGTTGGCGCAACCGGGGCGACCGGGCAAAAGCCGGCGCACAGCACCCAGCCCGTCCCATCCCAGACAAACCATGTCCGGACTTGCGATGTAGGCCAAGAAATTCTAAGGATACTCTGCCGACTGGCGTTTACGGCAGGCTTACCAGTACTAGATCTTTATAGTACCTTAACACTCGTCCATCCGAGAAAATCCTCGGACAGCGTATTGCTTAGCGAATTCGTGCACCGCCGACTTCACTGCGGCAGCGCGCCAGCAGGCTGCATCCCTGCATCGATTCCGGCGTTTCGATTCCCGCCAAATCCAGCAAGGTTGGAGCGATATCCAGCAAATGCATGCCTTCCATCTCGCCCCTCACCGGTAGATTGGGAGCTGCCAGCAAAAAGCTGCCAAACTGCGCGTGATTGCAATCGTCGGGGCCCGTGTCGTTCTCCTGCAGATATAGCGAGTCATACCCCAACCCGCCAATGGAGCGCCAGTACAACGCCCCGAAATGCACAATCAGATCCGGAGGCACGTTGCGCAAGCTGCGGTAAAGATCGCGCGGCTGAAATACCAGCGATCCCATTCTTTCCCCGCGATCGTCACGCAACGCGTGAAATCGCGCCGTCATGTCCTGAATTAGATCGTCGTATTCGGATTCCGGGACAATGCCCTGAGGCTCGCGGCCTTCCACATTGAAGAACACCCGTGCGTAATAGCCGCCCTCGCTCCAGACCCGCGTGCGCTCCCAGTCGACCAATGACGGCGAAAAAGGCGTGGGTTTGGCGACCGGCTCTTTCAACACCAGCAGACCTTCGCGCCGCAGCCATTCGTTGACGCAGAAGCCGCCCTCCAGGCGTTGCGCGCCGTGATCGGAAACCACCAGCACGTTCGTATCGTCGTCGAGCAATTCCAGAAGGTTGCCGATCTCCTGGTCGACATACGCATAGTAGTCGCTGATGAGCGTCTCGTACGGATTCCCTGGAACGTATTGACGGTGTTGGGGATCGTGGTACTTCCAGAAACCGTGATGCACCCGGTCGACGCCGATTTCCACGAATTGAAAGTAGTCCCATTCCACGGTGACCATAAGATAGCGGATCACCTCAAAGTGCTTCCGCGTCATGTCGTAAATCTGGTCGCGGAGCCACTCTTTGTTATTGGTGCGGAAGCCTTTGACGTCTACCGGGTATTCCCCTACCAAGCGGTCGATCTCTTGCCGCACGCTGGCCGGATAGGTATAATCGTGCGTCTTTGTGTCCGGGGTCATGAAGCACCCGACATTGACGCCATTCATGCGTCGCGGGGGATAGCTGGGCGGCACACCAACAACCACCACGTCCTTGTGGTGTGCTCCTAGCACATCCCAGATGGCGGTCTGTTGAATGGAACTGGAGTTTACAATGGAAAGACCGTGGTAGGAATAATCTTTGCGGTTGCGGAATCCGTATACCCCCAGGGAACCTGGATCCTGGCTAGTGGACATGCACATCCAGGCAGGTACGGTGATCGGGGGGATCACACTTTCCAGCCGGCCATAGCAGCCGCGCTCCATAAGCGCCCGGATGTTGTTCAATCCAGGGTGATGGAATAGAATCTCGGGAGCCGCACAATCCAGCCCTATGACAAAAGTCTTCACGTCATGCCTTCTTGAAGAACCGTTTAGGATGTCGTCCCGCGCCCAGGGCAAGACTGGAGCCTACTAGCTTCGCTATTGAGTCCATCAGACCACGACAGCAGCCCCGGAGTCAAGTTCTTCGATGCGATTCAGTACTTGTGCCATGGTACTTAAGTCTAATAGCAGGTGACGGTTGCGGGGCGGCCATGTAGATTCTGGCATGGCTGCCTTAACATTTGTTTTACATTTACGTAACCGCATCGCAGCAGTTTCGGATCGCTCGTAGAACGGTTGGCGGCTCTCTCCCCTGAAACGGCAAGGGGCGAAGTCTTCCGACTCCGCCCGCCCCCTCGCCGTCTGGCTCAAAACTTTAGGAAGACAAACTGGCGACGAATTCCTCGCCTAACTGAATTCTAAACTTGCCTCGGCTGGCGCGAAAAGAACCGGCTGTACCGTACCAGGTACCACTCGTGTGCGCTACCATGGCCAAAGTGGGTCCATCCTCCGCACAGCCCGCCGATCGCCGGTCTTTTTTCTTGGCCTTGGCAGCCTTCCTGTCCGGCACGGCATGCACTAGCGACGCCAGCAGCGCGGACGGTACCGCGTCCGCCCGGCGGCGCGACCCTGGCATGGTCCGGCTGGTTGACTTCTCGGATGCAGGAAAGAGAATAGGAATTGTGACGACTCAAAAAGTAGTCAAGAGCGAGGAAGATTGGAAGCGCCAGCTAAGTCCCGACCAGTTTGCGGTCACCCGCAAGAAGGGCACCGAGCTGGCCTTCACCGGCAAGTACTACAATTTGCACGATCAAGGTATCTACCGGTGTGTGTGTTGTGGCAACGCGCTGTTCAGCTCCGACACCAAGTTCGAATCGGGCACCGGCTGGCCGAGTTTTTGGGCGCCCATCGCCAAAGAGAATGTCACGGAGGAAACCGATACCAGCTTTGGGATGATGCGCACCGAGGCTTTGTGCAGCAAGTGCGATGCCCACCTGGGCCACGTCTTCCCGGACGGACCGCAGCCTACCGGCTTCCGCTACTGCATGAACTCAGCTTCACTGCAGTTCGTCAAACACGAAGCACCCAAGTGACCGGCGTTGCCAGCCGTTCAATCTTCCTCAAACGCCTTGCCGCTCTTGGCCTCCGCTTTCACGCGCGTTTCCTTCCACAGCCCGCTGGCCGGCACAAATAGGACCGCTCCCGCGCAGAAGGCCGCCGCGATCAGCACGACGAACGTGCGGCACGCCGCGGATAGCCGCTTCATGGCGAAACCAGCCGGCACCCAATGGTCCACTGCCGCCAATCCGTACAGCAACACCTGCGCGCCGATAGCCGCCTCCGCCCATGGGCGCGGAAGCCAAAAACCGCTCACCGCCATCAGCAGCAAGGCATACGGCAGCAGCAGCCGCCCCAGTTTGTAAGAGAAAAAATGGAAGCCTACCCGCGTCAGAACGTTCAGCAGCCGCGGATAGCTGCCCACCAACTGAAACAGCCCCGCCAGCGTGCGCACCTTCCGCTGAAATTCCACGTCCAACTGAGTGGGGTAATCGTAAGCGATCGCCTGCCTCTCAAAGACGAACCGGTAACCTCCAAATATGGCTGCGAGCGGCAGATAGGCATCGTCAATCAGAGCGGCGTCGGGGAGCGGCCGTGCCAACTCGCGGCGCAACGCGTAGACGCAGCCCGTCGCCACCAGCAGAGAATCCACCGCGGTCAGTTTGTCCCGCAGCCATTTCTCAAATCGCCAATAGAGCCCCACATCGGCTTCCCCGCCCCCATCGCTCTTCACGAAAACCACATGACCGGAAGCGCCGCCCACTGCCGGATCTCCCAGACAGGTCACCAATTGGCGCAACGCATCGGGCTCCAGTTGCTGCCGTACATCGGTAAAAAAGAGGACCTCGCCGGTGGCCTGGGCCATGCCCGCATTCAGCGCCGCGGCCTTGCCGCCATGCGGCACCCGCAGCAGTTCGACGCCCTCTGCCCCGAACTCCTTTACCAAGCTGTCGGTCTGGTCCATCGACCCGTCCGAGATCACCAGAATTTGCATTCGCAGCCGGGGATAGTCGAGCCGCAAAATCGATTCCAGCTTTGTCCGTATCCATTTCTCGCCGTTGTAGACGGCCAGCAGGACAGTCACGGTCTTATCCGTAAAACGCTTGTGGACCGGCTTGGGCCTCCACCAAGCCAACACGGCCAGCAGCAACGGATATCCGGCTACAATATACAAGGCAAACCCGGCGCCCGCCAGAAACAGGATCACCGACAGCTTGGTCACAGGTTCCCGCTCACTCTACCAGTCTATCGACTGGCGTTCGGCGCACAAAGCTCCCATGCGAAAATGGCAGCTTGATCGATCGCACAGGCCCGCATGCGCATTTTCGTTGACGCCATCCCCCTGCTGGTGCGCAGCGCCGGCGTCAAGAATTATCTCTTCCACTGGATTATGCACCTGCGCCGCCTGCTGGGCGACGAACAAGTCCGGCTTTTCCCCTTCCTGGACCGGCTGCCGGATCTAGATCATGAAGGCTCCGTCGTGGATCCGCCCGGCACTCTCGCACGCCAGGCGCTGCTCTTTGCGCTGAACCTGTGGCCGAACCATGCCGCCGACATGATGGGGCCTCCCGATGGCATCTTCCACGCCACCAAGCTGCTCTATCCGCCGCGCCGCCTTCGCCTGACGGCGACCCTGCACGACATGACTTGCTGGCTCCTGCCCGAATTTCACCAGTCCGCGAACGTGGCGGCTGAAAAGCGCTTCGCCGAGCGTATCTGGAAAGAAGCCGACGGCCTGATCGCCGTTTCCGAGAGCACCCGCCGCGATGCCTTGCAGGTCTTAGACCTGAATCCGGACGCGATCCAAGTGATTTATCCGGGCGTGGCAGAGCCGTTTTTCGCGGCTACCGCCGAGACAAGCGTCTCCGCGCGTCTAAAGTATGGACTTCGCCGGCCCTACGCGCTGTATGTAGGAACGGTCGAACCTCGTAAGAATCTGGACCGTTTGCTGGACGCTTGGCAAACTCTGCCCAATTCAGTGCGCGAACAATTCGATCTGGTGATTGCCGGTCCCGAAGGATGGCAGTCCGCCGGAACATTGGCCCGGCTGCGCGCACCCGCTTCAGGCGTACGCTACCTGGCCTATGTGCCGGAGGCCCATCTGCCGGGTATTACGGCCGGCGCAACTGTCTTTGTCTATCCGTCGCTTTACGAAGGCTTCGGCTTCCCGGTGGCGCAAGCCATGGCGGCCGGCGTACCCGTGATAACTTCCAACCTGTCGTCGTTGCCCGAAGTAACGGGCGGCGCTGCCGCATTGATCGATCCGCACAGTCCGGCTGAACTGCGGGCTGCCTTAGACCGTCTGCTCACCTCGCCAGCCACGCGCGCGCAGCTAGCGAGAGCCGGCAAAGCCCAAGCGCAACGTTTCCGTTGGGACACCTGTGCCCGCCGATCGCTGGAATTTTTTGCCCGGATACTGGGCCGTGTTTAGCTCATGTTTAAACTCATGTTTAGCTCACACTCAGTTCGGTTACCAGCGCCTGCTTGCGGTACTCGATACCTTCGTTCGCCTCTGCCCGCTCATCCAGCGAATTACCCAGACTCGCCAACAAATACAACAGGAACAAACCGCGCGCGCCTGGCGCTGCGTTCAGATCGAATTTGGCTCTCCAGCTTTTCTTCACCAGGCTGGCCACCTGCACGCTGAAGTGGAAGGTGTCCCACCCCAAAGGCGCTCCCTCTGCGCCGGACTCCCAATCGAAGACCGCCAGCCGCCCATCCTGTACGCGCGTGTTCCAGGGAGCGAAGTCGCCATGCCAGACGCCGCACGGAACCGTAACCTTCTCCAGATCGCGGCGGGCCGCCACCAAGGCCGCCCTGCCCAATTGCTGCCAGCGCCAGTCGCAGAGGCGGGTCACGGCTTTCCAGCGTGCGCCAACTTCCTCCACAACCTGGAGACCGGACTTGTCCAGGCGCCGTACGGCAGCCAACTTTTCGAGAAATTCCACGTGCAGGCCGGACAATTTCGCCGGTCCGGGCCGGCCTTGCAGCGGCGACTGAAACAGCAAGTAACTGTTCTGCCATTCGCCGGCGTACAGCACGCGCGGCACATCCAGCCGCATAGGAGCAATGTCTTCGAGCACTTTCGCTTCATGCCGCACACGCTCGCCTGCCGGCTTGGTCAGTCCCAGCTTGACGTAGCCCAGAGTTTCGCCGCCGGCCCGCATCACCTGGATGGTGAGCTTACGATACCTGCCGGGAGCGGCTAGCGACATGGCGAACGCCGGGTTACGCTCTCCCGTAACGTTGCTGACCAAGGCTTTTAACCCTACTGGCTCTCCCACGTGCAGCGAGTGCATCGCCCAGCCGCTCCAGCCCGTCTTGACTATCTGTGCGAGCAAGCCCTTCCGCACGCGCGCGCCGAACGCATAAGGCGTGTAGACCCTGAAAGCTTCCAGCGTCGTGCGGCTATCCCCTAACGGAAGCAGATAACGCGGCTCCTGGCGCGACGGAAGCACGGCAAAACGGCGGCGCATGGGATCACCCTGCGCCGTCCGCCGGCCGGCGAAACATTCCAAAGCCGCTTGCAGGGCGTCGCTCATAAAAGGGCCGATTACAATTATTTGAGTGCGTAACACCGCAAGTCAATTCGTCCGCTCTCGTATTTAAGCCTAAGGGTTTTCCGAGTCCACTCTGTTAAATATCGCGGGCAGGAGCCGAAAGGCATTTTTGTGGAACACTGGAGTAAGAGTTGACCGATGCCTCCCGGCGATGTATACGCTCGTGTCTTTGAAAATGCGCAGTCCGGTCTGCTTCTTTTGGAAAAGGATACCGGCCGCATACTGGAAGCCAATGCCGCATTCTTGCGGATGGCCGGGCGCCGCAGCGAAGTGGCGGGGCGCAGTTTCTGGAAACCGCCATTGGTGGCGGACGCTGAAGCGGGGGCCGCGATACACGAACACTTGCTTGCCGGCGGCACGGTCACCGGCGTGGAGTTGCCGCTCCAGACCGGCGACGGGCGCTGGTTGCTGCTGGAGGTTAGCGGCGGCACGGTCAGCGGGCTGATCCAATTGGAAGTTCGGAACGCCACTGAGCGTGAACAAGCGCGCCTCGCCGAACGCATTGAGACGCTGCGTTTGCTGGCCGGACGGACGGCCGCCGAGTTCCACAATTTACACCGCTCCCTGCTGTCCATGGGTGATCTGCTGTTGGTCGGCGCCAGCCAAGGCAGGCCCGTGCTCCGCGAATTGGAAGAGATCCAGCAGGCGAGCGAACGGGCCAGCGCCATCGCCGAACAGCTACTGGCATTTAGCGGAGGGCTGGCACTCCAGGCCCGGCCGGTGTCACTCAACGATCTGGTGGAAGGCGCTCTGCCCCGGTTGCGGCAGCTATTCGGGCGCGATATCGAAATTGTCCCGGAGCTTAACCAGGATCTTGCGCCCGTGCTGGCCGACCCGGTGCGCGTGCGGCAGATCATCTTGAAGCTGGCCGCCAATTCGCGGGAGGCGATGGAGCGCGGCGGTACCTTCTGCCTGCAGACCGGCGCCGCACCAAGCGTGGAGCCGGGTTTCGGAGCCGCTGAGGTTGCCGGCGGGCCGTACGGGGTGCTGGCGGTGAGCGACAGCGGGCCGGGCCTGGACGACGATAGCTGGGCGCATCTGTACGAGCCCTTCTTCAGTACTAAGGCGAATGGCCGAGGGTTGGGGTTGGGGTTGGCGGCAGTCTACGGTATTGTCCGGCAGAGTGGCGGCCACCTGTGGGCGTATAGCCAACCCGGTAAGGGAGCCACATTCCGTATTTATCTGCCCTTGGCGGGAACGCACTTCCCTGCCTCGCCGGCGCCGCGATTGGATTGTTCGCCCGGCAACGCCACCATTCTGCTGGTTGAAGCCCACGACGGAATGCGCACGGTCATGGCGAACCTGCTGAAAAAACGCGGCTATCGCGTGCTGGCTGCGCTGCATTCCAAGGAAGCACTGCGGGTAACGGAGGCACAAGGGCCACCGGACCTGCTGATCAGCCGGCCGGAGCCGGAACTGGCCATGCGTCTGGCGCGTATGCAGCCTCGGCTGCGGGTGCTATACCTCGGAGGACATGCCGACGACCTTGTGGCGCAAGACCACGGGTTGCCGTTACGGACCCTCATGTTGCGGAAGCCTTTCGAGCCGGAGACACTATTGGCGACAGTTTCGGACCTGCTTTCCCAACCCCTGTAGTCGATTCAGCCCTAGCCAAAATAAGCCGCGCCGCATTGTTTCATTACTTTCATCACTTTGCTGTTGACAATGCAAGTCCTGTACGCTTAGCATCAAGAATATACCTATCCAATGAAGGCGCGCTGTGAACCTTACATGAAGTCCCAGGAAGTAGCGGACGTCCTGGGAATTACCAAGCGCACGCTGATGAACTGGTTGCGTACACAAAAGATCCAGGAACCGGAACGCAATCAGGCGAACCGTTACCGGCGTTGGACTGCGCAGGACGTAGAGCGTATCCGGCATACTCTAGCGGAGAACAACAGTGATTAGGCTCGTGATTTCCAATCAACGAGGCGGCGTGGCCAAGACCACCACCGCTACCACCCTGGCGCGTCTGTGGGCAGATTTGGGCCGTAAGGTGCTGCTGATCGATACCGATCCGCAGGGATCTGTGGGGATGTCCCTGGGCCTGAAGGCCGATAAGTTCCTCCATCATTTTGTGGTCTACAATCACTTATTCGAAAGCTGCCTGGTACACGCCACACCCAACATCGACGTGCTTTGCAGCAGCCGCGAGACCATCCAGGCCGAGGCCTCCCTGATGGGCGTACCCGCGCGGGAGATGTCTTTTTCCCTGCTTTTCTCCAAGGTGGACGAACCCTACGACATCGTGCTCATCGACGTAGCCCCGTCGATCACACTCATGCAGACCTGCGCCATGGTTTACGCGCAACGGGTCCTGATTCCGGTCAGTATGGACACCCTCAGCCTGCAGGGTGCCGGCGCCTGCCTGGAGACGGCGCGTATGATGAACGAGCTCTTCCGCGTGAATGTGCGGCCAGCCGGGCTGTTGCCCGTCATGGTGGACCGGCGGTTTCAGCATACCGCGGTGATGATGAAGTCCCTGGAAGATCTCTCGGCCAAATTCAGGATTCCCCTGCTCCCGGCCATCCGGACAGACGTCACGGTCGCCAAGTGCGGCCGCGCACGCCAGTTCTTGGTGGACTACGATCCCAAGTGTAAAGCTATGGAAGACTATGAGATAGCGGGAATCCAGCTATTGGAGCTGCTCGATGAGCGAGCCGACCAAAGAGAATCCGAAAACGCCCAAACGGTCCAAGCGTAGACCCGCCATGGAGCCGCTCGGCTGGGACGAGATCGTCAGCCAGCCGGGCATGGGTGGCTACCTATCCTTTTTGAACGGGCCGGTTCCCCTCCCCCACCTCCAAGGTTCGGCTACTGGCTTTGTACCGGACCCTGGGGTTGCTTCAGACCCTCGGATTATGACAGACCCGGCAGTTATTTCGAGCCCTGCTCTGCATTCGGTCCCTGGGCCCTTTTTGAGCCCAGCAGCCCCGCAGATGGCGGACACGCCTAATATCGCCGCACTCCCTGGTGCTGCTCCAGCCCCTGTGGTTGATTTAAGCCCACAGATTGATATGAAATCAGAGGACCCCGTAACGGCCCCTGTCACCACTTCAAGCCCTGGGGTTGTTTCGGCTCCTGCATCCGAGCCAATCCGTGACGTCCGGCGCTCGACAATTTCCTCAACCCCTGAGGTCGTTTCGATCCCTGCGGCTCCTCCGCTGCGCCTCCGTATCCGCAGATGCGCGGCAACTCACGATGGACATTCACTCGGCGAAGAGGTTCTCTATCAAGCCCTCTGGAAGGCGGCCCAGGCGGACTCCGCCGAAGCCCGCACCATCGTAATTGGCTGGCGCGGTATGTCGCAACTCTGCCGGATGACCCCTAAGAACTGTAAAATCAACACGCAACGCCTGATCCGCAAGTTGGCACTGGAAATTCTATCGCCTTACAATACGCCCGAGTCCATCGGCACCACCTACCGTGTTTACTCTGACGAAGCCATTTTACAGCGGCGACGCAATGCCGGCTTGGAATGGGTAGTGCGGAGTAGGGGAGTGGAGTTCGTCGATCCAGCCACTGGAATTAGCATTCTGCCCATCTGTGCGCATACGTATCAAAGCGACCCTTCGTTGATATAATTCGAAAAATATTTGGGATTACCGCCCAGAACCGCCACTAATGTTTCCTAAGAGACTTTCAGGGCAGGGCATTGACCTGCTCCGGCTATGCACATTTGCATTGTAGGCGGCATCTTCGACAAATCGGCGGACTACCGGGATCAGCACTCCATCTCGCCTGAGACAGTCCTGGCGGACGGGTTGCTCCAGCGCGGTTGGCGGATCACGCTTTCCGGGCATTCCGCGCCTTTGCCGGCAGGCAACTTCGATCTCGTGCATGTGCATCACTTCGGCAGGGGCGCCTTGCGGCTGGCGGCGGCGGCTGGACGGCCACCCTTCGTCCTCACCACCCACGATCCATTTGCTATGAACGGGCTGCATGTGGGCTGGAAGCGGAGGCTGACGGACAGCTTCGTCCTGCACAAGGCTGACGCCATCGTCGCACTCTCCAACGCCGAGCGCGACTTTCTCGCGCGCCGCCGGGGCCTCCCACCGGAGCGCATCGCGGTGATTCCCAATGGCATCGGTACGGCTATCTTCGACTGCATCGCCGAACCGGCTGCGTCCGCCACCGACGCCCTGCTCTTCGTTGGCCAACTCCAGGACTTCAAAGGCCTCGACTATTTGTTGCACGCTTTGCCCGCCGTCCGCGCCGCCTACCCGCAGGTCAAACTACGGGTGGTCTACCAGACGGGCACGTTGCTTGACCGGTACCGGAAACACGCGGCGCAACTCGGACTGAGCGGATGCCTGGAGTTCGCCGGGTCGAGGACAGCCGCAGCCCTGGCCCAACTTTATGCCACCGCCGCAGTCGTCGTCTCGCCGAGTTTGGGCGAATGCCTGTCAACGGTGGTGCTCGAAGCCATGTGCTGCGGCGCGGCCGTAGTCGCCACCGACGTAGGCGGCATACGCGAACAACTGGATGAAGACACGGGCATAATCGTCCCCCCGCGCGATAGCGCAGCGCTCGCGCGAGCCGTTTGCACGTTGCTGGCCGACTCCGGCCGGCGCCGCCGGCTGGGCCAAGCGGCCCGGCGAAAAGCGCATGCCCAATTCAGTGTGCGCCAGATGATCGATCGTCACGTCCGGCTTTACGAAGAAATCCTGGAGACCGATGAGCGCGCTGCTTAGTTGTACGGACGCCGACCTGCTGGGCCTGGCGCAAACCATCTACGACATTCCGTCGCTGGCAGCCTGGCGGGCGGCCGAATTGAAGGCCTTGCGGCACTGCACGTTCGCTCCACCGGTACTGGAGATCGGTTGCGGGAACGGACGCTTTGCGTCGCTGCTATTGCAGCGGGTGGAATGGGGCATAGACCTCAACCCGCGTGAGATAGCGCTGTGCGCCGGGCGCAACGGACTCTACGGCCGCCTCTCGTGCATGGATGCCCGCAGGCTCAAGTTTGCAGATGGGGTTTTCGCCACGGTCTTCGCCAACTGCGTTATGGAACATATCCCGGATTTGGCCCGCGTCTTGGCGGAGTGCCGGCGCGTCCTGCGGCCGGGAGGCGTGTTGATTGCGACTGTTCCTCTGATTGAGATGAACCGGCACCTGCTGCTGAGCGGCGCCTGGTATGCGCGTCTCAGGGCCGAGCAATTGCAGCATCGGCACCTGCTGGCTGAGGAGGCCTGGATAGCCGCTTTATCCAAGGCCGGCTTCACTGCCATCCGGACTACGCCCTATTTATCGGCCCGCATGTGCGATCTCTGGGATCGCGTGGACGGCCCCCTCTGCATGGGAGCCGGCCCCCTCACGCTGGGCCGGGCCTACCGCCTCGGGCTGCGGCTCCTGCCAGCATCCTGGCGCTCCAAACTGAATTATGAATGGCAACATTACTTTATAAAAGCGCTCCGGGAGAATCCGCCGCAGACCCCCTGCGCGATGCTGATCCAGGCCGCGGCGCCCTCCGGTCCCGGCGCCTGACCGCCACTGCCCGCAACATAGGACTCGTACTGGGTGGACAGGCCGGCCTTTCGGCCAGCCGCTTCGCCGCGTTGCTGCTGGTATCCCATTGGGTGGCGCCCACGCGCTTTGACGAATGCGCCATCTACGCCAGCAGCAGCCTGGTGGTGGGCAACCTTTGCGAACTGGGCATCAACATTTCCTGTCTGAAATTCGCCGCCGGCGCCACCGGCCCCGACTGGCTGCGCACCGTTTCGCGCTTCCTGCTGCTACGCCTGGCGTTGACGGCTGGGGTGATTGCCGCCATATTCCTGCTCGCGCCGCTGGCCGGCGCCAAGCTGCTGCGGCATCCGGAGTACGAGACGGCGATCCGCCTGGCATGCGGCAGCGCGGCGGTGGCATCGATATCGTCGTTCACCCTGGTGTTGTTGCAATCGCGGCTGGAGTTCGCACGCATGGCACGGCTGAGCGCCGTCGCCGCCATCTTGCAGATTTTGCCGGTTTTGCTCGTGCTTCGCGGCGGATTCTCCGGGTTGGCCAGCCTGTTCGCCGGGGACGTGCTCAGCCGGTTGTGGATCGTCGCCGCTAACTTAAGCCTGCTGGCATCCGTACTGGCCGCGGCCCACCGGCAGGGCACCCGCCCGGCCTGGAAGCCCATCGCCGTATTTGCCAACTGGATCACGCTTTCCACAGTGATCGGTTCGCTTTACAACTATATCCCCTCCATTGCGCTTTCGCGCTGGGCGGCCGCCTCGGCGTTAGGCGCCTACACTCTGGGCATGTCGTTAACTGGCGGATTCGCTCTCCTGATCAATACCACCAGCACCGTGCTTTTGCCGGAAGCCGTCGCTGCGACTACGCCGGAGCGCCGCCGCAACTATTTGCGAAGCTATATGCCGGGCGCCGCGCTGCTGGCCATGGCCCTGTTCGTCCCAACCTGGCTTGGTGGGCCCCTCGCCGCACATCTGTTTCCGGCTGCGATGCCAGGCGCAGTGCGCGTCTTTCAACTGCTGGCCACGGCGCACATCGCGTTGCTGGTAGCGAATCCGGTGCAATTCCTGCTTTACGGCGCGGGGCATCCGGAGTGGTGCACGGCATCCGACGCTCTGATCACGCTACTGTTCGGCGCGATGGCCGTATGGCTCGCGCCAACTTACGGCGCGGTGGGCGTGGCCTGGGCGCTGCTAATCGCGCAAACGGGCGTCAAAGCCGGGTTGGCCACGGGGCTGGGAACAGCGGACTGGGGGCTGGGAGCCAGATGAGGATCGCTTTCATCGTAACGCTGGTACTGGTTGCCTGGGCGGTGCACTTCGCTAATGGATCGCCGGCCGGGGCCAATGCTTACTTGTTCTTCGCCGTCCTGTTGATTTCCTTTGGCATTTACAGCCGGGGAATGCGCCGACAGAACTACTGGCTAAGCCTGACCGGGCTGGTGGAGGCTTGGTTCATCTTCGATTATTGCTTCTACGGAACCGCGGTGTCCGTGCTGCAGCGGAGCAAGACACCTTTGCCGGCATCCATGGACGACGCCTATTCGCGCACGTACCTGGTAGGCGCGCTGGCGTTTTTGGCATTCGCCTGCGGCGCCCACGCCGGCTTCGCCCGTTCGCGTATCAGCCGGGTTGCGCGGAGCGCTGCACATGCGGTGATCGGCGCCCTCCGGGCCCGCCGACAGGCGTTTCGCCGCGTGCGGTTGCAGCGCGCCGTGTTCCTCTTCTTTACCATCGCCGGCGTGTTGAGCATCGCCGTGCTGCTCCTCGATCCCGAGAGCCGGCAACAGCTCTTCTTCGATCATGTCGGACTTTCTCCGCGCGAGGGCATGGGCCGGTACACCTCCTTGTTCTTCATGCTGCCCACTACCGCCGTGGGGCTTTGGTATCTTTCCAAGCCAAAACGGCGGTATGCCCGAATACTGACAATGGCCGGCCTGTTCCTGATTGCCGCCCTTCACCTGGGCTGCGGCAGACGATTGATGTGGGCCGGCACCATGCTGCTGGTCTTTCACTTGTGCAAGGTGCGCGGCATCTTCACGCTGCGGGCGCGATATCTGGTGGTGGCGATACCCCTGGTCCTGCTGGTTTCGCTTTGGATGGAGGCTACCAAGAACATCGGCTGGTATTCGGCGGCAGGCGCCATCGATATCGGCGCGCTCGCCGACGGCGACAAAGTTTTCGACATGGTAGACAACTCCGTCGGCCGGTTCGATACCACGGCGGCACTGATCGTCAATCGCGAGACGCTGCCTTACTACTATGGCGAAACATTCTTAATGGCGCCCTTGCAGGTGCTGCCGGTCTCGGCTGGATTCGAGCGCTCCCGCGGGGTACGCGAAGAACTGGGCGAGTTGATTTATGGCGCGTTCGACCAGGGCCTGGTTTCGCAGGAAGCGTCCCTGGTCGGCGAGTTGTACGCCAATTTCGGATATTTCGGCGTGCTGGGGGGATTCCTGTTCGTGGGGTTCGGCGCGGCATTTCTGGACGGGCGCTGCCATCATAGCCGCCACCCGATTATAGCGCTGGGCTACGGATTGTGCCTGTTTCGCGCCGTGCATCAACTGGCCACCGCATCCACATCGTGGTTTCCGCTCACCTTCCTGGCATTTGCGCCATGGCTCTGCGCGATAGCCGTGGCGCAGGTGCCATGGGGGACCCGGCGATGATCGTCCACGTAGGGCCTTCACACCTGCCGCTGCCGGCAAGGCTCGGCGGCGCCATCGAGCGGCGCATGATCGAGCTGGCCGAGGCACAGGCTCGCGGCGGTGAGCAGGTCATTGTATATTCCGGCGGTGCGGAGACGGGTTGGCGGAAATATCGGGGCGTCTGGATCCGTTATCTGAGCGGATCCCGGACAGACTTCGCGCTGCGGTTCGTACTCGATGTTGTAAGCCACACGCCGCGAGTGATCCACGTACACAACCGCGCGGAGATTGCGTGGCTGGCGAAAGCCACCGGGCGCGGTCCCATTGTGTTGAGCTGCGATTATCACTTTGAGCCGTGGCGGCGATTTCCGCACTTACGCACGCTCAGCAAAGCGGTTTGGCGGCAATGTCTGCTGGCGTCCGACTGCATCGCGCCGGTTTCGGACTATTGCCGTGAGATGTTTCAGGGGTATTGGAATCTGCCCGACGGCAAGTTGACCCCGATCCCCAATGGCGTGGATTGCGCGCGCTTCCGCCCGGATTCGGCATTGCGCGCGGAGTGGCGTGCGCGCCTGGGCCTGGATGCGCGCCCGATGATTCTATATGTCGGCCGGCTGTGCGAGCAGAAGGGCACCGACCTGCTGGCCGCCGCATACCGCAGGTTGAAGCGGCCGGCCACACTTGTGTTGGCGGGTCCATGCGAGCAGTTCGGCACTACGCGGCTCAACGCGCTCGCCGCCCAGGTCCAGGAGGCCGGCGGCGTCTATCTGCCTCCGCTGGACGACGCCGACATGCCGGGAATCTACAACGCTTGCGACATCTTCGTCATGCCCACGCGTGAACTGGAGATGTTCGGCATGGCGGCGGTGGAGGCGCAGGCTTGTGGCAAGCCGGTAGTCGCCAGCGATCATGGCGGTCTGCGGGAAACCGTTCCAGTATCCGCCGGAGTGCGTTTCCGGACCGGAGATGCCATGGACTTGGCCGCCCACCTGGAAGCGCTCCTGGGCAACCCCGATTTGCTGAGCGCGCTGGCAACCGGAGCTCGCGAGAGTGCGGAGCGTTACGACTGGCCTGGCATCGCCCAGCACTGCAATGAGGTCTACGCCACGTTATGAGCGAACCTTTGGTGAGCATAGCCATGCCGTTTTACAACGCCGAGCGAACCATCGGCGCCTCCATCCGGTCGATTCTGCTGCAAAGTCATTCGAATTGGGAGCTGCTGCTCTGCGACGACGGTTCCACGGATGCGAGCCGCGAATTGGCGTGCGCATTCCACGATCCGCGCATCGTGGTGTTCGGCGACCGGCGGCGCCTCGAACTGGGAGCGCGCTTGAACGAATGCATCGAACGGGCCGCCGGGGATTACGTGGCGCGCATGGACGCCGACGATATTGCTTACCCGCGGCGCCTGGAAAGCCAATTGCGCTTCCTTGCGGATCGTCCGGAAGTGGACCTGACCGGCGGCGGGGCCGTGCTCTTCACCGAAGCCGGCGCGCCTATCGGCAAACGCGCCGATCCCCACGCGCATGGCGACATTGCCCGCCGGCCGCTCTATTCGTTCAAACTGATCCATCCCACGTTTATGGGAAAAGCTTCCTGGTTCCGGCACTACCTCTATCGCGCCGACGCTATCCGGTGCGAAGACCACGATTTGCTGTTTAGGGCGTGCGCGGACAGCCGGTTTGCCAACCTGCAGGAGATCGTGCTGGGTTACCGGCAAGGCTCCATCGACTTGCGGAAGTGCTTGCGCTCGCGCTGGATGTGGTATCGCTGCGCACGGCGCTATCTGAATAGCGCGGGGCGCCTGCGGGTGGGCACGGTCGAAGTATTGAAGGGCTGCCGCGATGTTTTAGCGGTGGCGGCGCGCGCGGATAGCGCATGGCTGCGTTCTCGCACCGCAACGCTCACAGAGGCGGAATTGCGGGAATGGCGGCAGGTATGGGATTCGGTGTCATGAAAACCGCTATTACCCCGAACGCGGTCGTCTGGCCCGCGCCGGATTACGGGACCGTAGCGGCCAGCGTGCGCGATCTCTTCCGCTTTCTCGGCCTCGACGCAGCCAATCCGCTGGGCCGATGGATCAAGCCCGGCATGACCGTAGTCGTCAAACCCAATTGGGTGAAGCACGAGTTTGGCCATACCGAACGCCAGAACGTCCTATTCACACATCGATCGCTGCTGCGCGTACTCATTGATGCGGCGCTCCAGGCGCTCGGGGGCGACGGGCGTGTCTACGTGGCCGATGCACCCCTGCAAGGTTCCGACTTCGCCCGTTTCCGGCAGCAGAGCGGGCTTGCCGAACTGGAAAAGGGCTATGCGCATGCTCCGGTCGCGTTCCTCGACTTGCGGCAGCAATGGGCCGAAATCGACGACGCCAGCAGCTACGTGTACGGCATACATCCCCTTGCGGGCGATCCGAACGGCTATTCGCTCGTGGATCTGGGGGCGCGCAGCCGCCTCGCGTGCTTCGGCGTAAATACGCGCTTCGGGGTCACCGATTATAGCTCCGCAAATACCAACGGCAATCATCATGGCGCGCATCGCTACTCGGTGAGCAATACCCTGCTGAGCGCCGACGTGATCCTAAATGTTCCCAAGCTCAAGACGCACATGAAGACCGGCATGACCGGCGCCCTCAAGAATTTCATCGGCATCGTTGGGTCGAAGGATTTTCTACCGCACTTTCGCTGCGGCTCCGAGAGTGCCGGAGGAGACGAATACCCGGACAAGAACTGGCTCAGCCACGCCGCGAGCCCCGTGCGGGAACTCCTGCAGATGCGCGCGCCTTTGTGGATATGGAAGCTTGCACGCGCGGGCGCGCAGGCGGCCTCGGCGCCGCTGATTCACGGCGGCGGCTGGCACGGCAACGATACACTATGGCGCACCATACACGATCTGGCGGATATCGCGCGCAACTACGCCGTGGACGGCGCGGCCCGGCCGCAGCCCCGAACCATCCTGACGCTGGTGGATGCCATCGTAGCGGGCGAAGACCGGGGCCCGTTGAAGCCTCGTCCCAAGCCTTGTGGGATGCTGGTATGGGGCGAAGATCCCGGCGCCGTGGATGTGACTTGCGCCGCCCTGATGGGTTTCGACTGGCGCAAAATTCCGATGCTCCGACATTTGTGCGATGCCGAGGCGCGGGTGTTTACAGCGTTCCAGGGGGAGACTCCCACCGTCTATTCCAGCGCTGGGCGATTCGAGGCGCCGCTCGGCTGGGCTGGCCAAATCGAGGGCCGGACGGACTAGTCTAAGCTAGCTAGTATCAGCAGCCCGTGGCAGAAGTCACTCCCTGACGGTCGTGGCTCCGTAACGCGCTGAATCTACTGAGCCGCGCACGTCAGTAAGCGGTGTTTTGCCACTTGCGCCACGGGCTGCTAGCACTAGCTGACTATCCGTCTGCTCTTTTCCTTAGAGAGATCGGAACCAAGGGACGAGTATACCGGCTCACGCCGCCTTGCCTCCTCTCTCCGCCAATCTCGCCTTTCAGTTTCACCAACCGTCCCGTCGTGTTCCGTTACTTTACCTCGAACAACTCCCGAGGCACGCCCGTAGCGCATCTTGCATAAAGTTTCCTTCCGCTTTGCCGATTACTTGAGCATGTCCGGGTTCCGGCGACGCTTCTTCTACCGACGATCCACCCTCTGGACTTGTTCGCTGTAAATGAAAGGAACAGAAACTAATGTATCTCCGCTTCGCAATGCATACACCCTGGCTGCGCCTGGCTATGACTTCTCTCGGGGTCACGCTGTTGTCCGCTCAGAATATTTACGTCACCGATGTGACTGGCGCCGTGACCGTGGCGAATGCATCCACGGGGGCCGTGGTAGCATCGCTACCCTTAACTGGCACACCAGCTGGACTGGCTATGGCCCCAGGGGGTCAGAGCCTTTATGTCGCACTATATACTGCCAGCAGCGTAGCGGTGATCGACACGGGATCCAATATCGTAAGCGCTACCATCCCTGTCGGCAAGGGGCCGCTGCATGTTGCAATTACCCCCAACGGCCAAACCGCTTATGTCGTGAATTCGGCTTCCAATACCGTATCGGCCATCAACACGGCGACAAACACCGTGATCGCCACTATACCAGTTGGATCGGCTCCGACCACACTCGCGGTTACGCCGAATGGGGCAAGTGTATTTGTCGCAAATCTGGTCTCGGGCACTGTCTCGGTCATCGGCACGGTATCTAATACCGTCACTGCCACGTGGCAGGTTGGCCCCGGCGTCAGCGCAATCGCAGTCAGCCCGGATGGCGGAACGTTGTATGTCGCGAACCGCCTCGCCAATCAGGTGAGACTGTACGGCGCCGTATCTGGGACTCTCGCGAGAACTATCGGTGGTTTAAAGTGGCCGGACGCCATTGCGATCGCTCCGAGCGGTAATTTCGCCTATGTATCAAACGGAAACGGGGCATCTGTCTCGGTCATCAACACCACGGCCGCGGCGGCTGTCCCGGTCGGGATAGTGGCCACCGTGGGTGTGCCTGTCGGACCAACGTCGATCGCGGTCTCTCAGGACGGATCGGAGGTCTATGTGGCCAGCCAAAGTATGAACTCCGTGTCCGTCATTAGCACCGCGACCAACGCAATAGTGGGAACGGTGGCACTGTCCGCGCCGTTCGCAGTCCTCGCAGCACCCGTTGCTACGGCTGCCGCTCCGGATTTCTGTAGCGCGGCGCCTACCGGGCTGCCGGCGCTGCCGACCTCCGTCATCCTGCCCGCCTTGCCGCAAAACTGCGCCGTCCCAGTTTACCCGTCGCCCACAAACACCGTGAATGTAAACACGGCAGCCGCCCTTCAGGCGGCTCTGACCAACGCGCAGTGCGGGCAGTTGATCGCTGTTCAGGCCGGCATCGTGTACCAGGGCGCTTTCACCGTACCCGGCCTGGCCTGCCCCGCTACCAATCCTGTGCTGGTTGCAGGCTCGGCGATTGCATCCCTGCCGCCATGGACTGTGCCTGCGCAATCGCTTGCCGGATCGAGCCAATTTCCCACCCTGGAGAGCACCAATACAAACTCGCCATTGTATGTCAACGATGGCGCGGCGAACTGGTATTTCGCCGGGATCGAGATTACTCTATCTCCGACCGCCTATTACATCTACCCCATCGTGGCGATGGGTGAAAACACCACCACCGTCGAGGCGCTGCCGCAGAACATTACGTTTGACCGCGTCCTGATTCACCCAGCACCCTGTACTGCGGATTCGATTGCCGCCCCATGCAACTATGTGGCGCGGGGCATCGATCTCAACGCAGTGAACGGGACCGTAATGTTCTCTAACATATGGGGAATCGTAAACGCAGGCCAGGACTCGCAAGCCATCAACGTAAACAACACGCCTGGGCCCGGTCTGATTCTGGGCAACTACCTGGAAGCGACCGGCGAAAACCTGATGTTCAATACGGAGTGTACAATCACCGTCTCTGGCAGCGGTTCGACGGGCTTTGTGCCCGGCGATAGCGGCATATCCACCTGTCCGGCGCCGTCGGACTTCACCGTGCGCCTCAACCACTTCGAGAAACAGATGGCCTGGCAGGCCCTGCCGGCCGGCTGTACTTCGAGCCTGTCCAACTGCTACGACGTCAAGAATCACAGCGAAGTCAAGCATGGCCAGCGCATCCTTTACGACTCCAACATCTTTGATACGACCTTCGCGGGTGCGCAGGCCGAGTTTTTGATTAGCAACTGCTTCTACACAGGGATGTACGTGTGTCGGGATCTCACCTACACAAACAATCTATTCAAGCACGGCCCGCAAGTCGGTGCGGTCGCGGGCAACGGCGCTCCGGTCAGCGGCGGCACAGCCATCACCACGGGCCAGCGTTTCCTGTACCGCAACAACCTCGCCGTGGACATTAACGGGATCGCCTATGGTGGTCCTCCCTGCACCGCCAACTCCAGTCCGCCGTACATCAATTGCGCAGGTGGCGCATTCTTCCAAGTACAAAACACGAACGGCGTAATCTTCGACCACAACACCACTATTAACGCCACGAGCGTCTACCTGAACGCACTCAATTTTTCCGACGCTCAGCCTTCGACAGACCTCAACTTCCAATACACCAATTCGTTCCAATTCGGCTCCCCATTCAACGACGGCGGCAGTCCTGGCGCAGCGATTGCGGCGCTCCCGTCCCCTAGCTTTGAAGGTCTCGTGTTGGTGGGCGATTATTGGCAATATCCAAACGTCTGGGGAGTGACATACAATCCTGTATACCCAACGGGCGTGAGTTCGCTCAGTTCTTCCGCGGTTTCTGTCGCGGGGAATCCACCGCTTACTTGTCAGAACAACAACTCTAATATCCAGCAGTGCTGGCCGCTCGATTGGACCTTGGTCGGCTTTGCCGATTTCGTCGGCGGGAACGCCGGAACGGATCTGCCAGGCACCGCGCTCACGACCGACAGCCCATACCACAACGCGGCGACGGACGGAATGGATATCGGCGCGAACATCCCTGCGGTCCTGGCGGCCATCGCCAGTGTCGTGCAATAGACAATCTCTACGTCACGGCGCGCCGCCAACGCTCGATGGCAACGGCAGCGGGCCGGTCCGGCGGTATAGCGCAAACTCGTAAATGCACGGCACCAGTACCTGCTGCTTAACCCAAGCGGGATACCGCCATTCGCGCACCAGTTCTCCGGCAAGCGTCGGATAGCTGCCAACCGGATTCGAGGGAAGGCCGGCATTGCCCGAACCCAACAGGAAATATGCGACACTCTCGTCCAGCCGCCTGAAAATGCTCGCCGCATGACGGCTTGCCGGCTGCACCGGCTCCTGCGGCAGTTTCATCAGCGCATACGAGTCGTACACCACCCGGTTGGGATAGTTGTACGATTGCATATGAGAAATCAGCAGCGGGCTTCCCGGCGCCAGCACTGTAGGCAGGTCGGCGGCGAGTTGCCGCTTCAAATCGAATACCTGAGCGTACGTTACCGGGGCGTAGCTGACGGCGAACTGAAAGACAACGAAGGCCCATAACGCCGCGGTCCAGACCATACGGGCGCGCGGTCCGGCAAACACACGTTCCGCCAAATACGCCGTTCCGTGGGTCACCAGAACTATCACGGGAATAAAGAACGGAAGCGAAAATCTGGGATAGAATACACGGGTTTTGCCAATGATTACGCTGTAGTAGGTCATCAGCGGGACCACCAGAACCCAAAATTCCCGTGCGCGTTGGTTGCGGAAAAGGAAATAGCCGCCAACCGAGGCCAACGCCAGTATCGGAAGCGTAAAAACCCTGACCAGCCAATCCACCGTGACCCCAAGAATCTGCACCTCGCCGGCCGGTGAAAGCGGGATCGGTGTAGGGGCGTGGTCCGAAACCACAAACCGAGCGTGATGCCACCAGCGTGCCGGCTGCGGCAGAATGGCCACTACGCCGTAACCAATCAACAGCAACGCCGTAAACAAAGCCGCGGCACGGATCCGGGCCGCAAACGAACCAGCCTGGCGCGTCGGGCAGAACAGGATCAGCCCGCCCGCTCCGATCACCAGACCCACCGCCTGATCCTTCGAACCGACCGCACAGGCAGCAGCTAACGCCGCCGGAATCAGCGACCGTCGGAACGGCTTGTCATGAACGCAATAGCCCCATAATAAGAACAACGTGACAGCCCACCAACAGTTATAGGGTATATCCAGAGTAGCAGTCCTGCAGTAATAGACAAAGACCCCGTTTACGGCAGCTAGCATGATCCCAAACCACGCCCAGTTCCGGTGTGTTTCGACCAACCGAATTGCAATATAGAGAATGATCAACCCCATGCCCGCCGAGACCAGATTGCCAAGCAGAATTAGGACGGAAAAAATCGCCGAAACGTCGCGAAACCCATACGGCCATACGGAAGTCAGGTGTGAAATACCGCCTATCGCCCAGTACACGGCAATGGCTGCTCCATAAATAGGCAGCAGCAGCAACTGATGGAAAGCCGGGTAGACGGTGTTCAGGGAAGAATGTCCGTACTCGGCGACAAACAGAAGTGGGCCCAGCGGAACGGGGGCATCGTCCTGCGGCGTAAGAGCACTCGGCAGCCCCCAGAATAGTCCCGGCAAAATGAGGAGAAATGTCACCCCGAGCAGCCCGCGGGGCGATGCAAATTTCATGACGGTAGGATAACATGAGGCGTGGCGACAGCAGCTAATTCCTGGATGAGCGGCGACCCAACGCTGGAACTATCCATTATCGTTCCGACGTTCAACGAGCGGGAAAATGTGTTGCCATTGCTGACACGATTGCAGGCAGTGTTAAACGGCACCGTCTTTGAGGTGGTTTTCGTAGACGACGACTCTCCGGACGGCACGGCGGAGTTGGTGCGGCAGGTAGCGCGCACGGCGCCGCGAGTCAGAGTCATCCAACGGATTGGCAGGCGCGGGCTGGCTTCGGCTGGACTGGAAGGGATGTTGAGCAGCAGCGCGCCATATATGACGATCATGGACGCCGACCTGCAGCACGACGAATCGGTTCTGCCGGTTATGTTCGAAAAGATCCGTAGCGGAGAGTACGACCTCGTCGTGGGCAGCCGGAATATCCAAGGCGGCGGAATGGGGACCTTCGCGCGCGAACGGGTGGCCCTGAGCCAGTTGGGCCGCCGGATCAGTCAGCTCATCAGCCGGCAGGAGCTCAGCGATCCGATGAGCGGATATTTCATGCTGACGCGGGATTTCTTCGACGAGGTGATGCGGCGCACTACCGGCGTAGGGTTCAAGATCCTCCTGGATCTGGTGGCGTCCTCTCCGCGGCCGGTGCGTGTCGCCGAAGTGCCTTATGTCTTCCGGACACGCCAGCACGGGGAGAGCAAGCTGGATATCAACGTAGGGGTCGAGTACCTTTATTTGATCTCCGACAAGCTGGTCGGCGCCTGGCTACCGATCCGCTTCGTGGTGTTTTGCCTGGTGGGGTTAGCCGGTGTAGCCGTTCATCTGGGTGTGCTTTGGGTACTATACCGCCGGCTCGACCTTTCGTTTTCCGCTGCCCTGATCGCGGCTATCATAGTGGCCATGTTTGGAAACTTCGCATTGAACAACGTGCTTACCTACCGTGACCGGCGCCGTCGCGGCATGAGATTCGTCACCGGCCTGCTGTTGTTCTGCGCAGCCTGTTCGGTAGGGAGTCTGAGTAATTACGCGGTTGCCAAGTTCTTGGTGGCCAGCGGCATCTGGTGGCCCTTGGCCAGCCTCTGCGGTCTGGCGGTCGCTTCCGTATGGAACTTCGGGGCTACGGGCATCGTAACCTGGGGTCCCCCGCAACGTACCGCGCGCCCCGAGGCCGTCACCTTGAACTCGGGCCGCAGCGCGAGCACCTGATAATTCTTCTCGTCGTAAATCACCCGATATTGGCTTAACCTCTTTTGCAGCCTGGCGAACTCCGCCGGATTCTTCAAGTGTACGGTATCGAACCGCCCTTGATAGATCTCCTCGACGAAGATAAAATCGGCACGCTGGCCCGTTTCCAGACCCAGCAGGTGGTCGTCCACGAAATTGTCCCGAAAGCCTATGGTAAATCCCAGTTCCTGACTGCCCATGATCAAATCGCCCGGTTTGGCCGTGGCGCGCAAGAAGTCTACAGCCGGGAGATACTCGCGGTGATACGGATCGCGCCGTATGCGGTAAGCCACGCCACCCACCTGGATTACAAACATACCCGCTAGGCCCAGGGCTACTAACGGGCGCGTGCGGACAGAGTTCTGCCAGCACCAACGGACAAATACTACCAGGGCCGCCGTGTACGGATAGACTAAATAGATGAAATAGTAAGCTGCCTTGGTGCCTTCCAGGAACGTATAAAACAAAAAGTAAATGCCGATCAGCCCTAGCAGCACACGGCTCGCACGGTTTCGGCGGACGGCCGGAATGGCGAGCAATCCGGCTATACCCGCGGCATACGCAAGAAAATTGAACGACTTCAGAAAATGGGGCCCGTAGCTGCCCGGAGAATGCCCGCCGAGACCCATGTTTGTGAGGTAACGCTTCACCAGCTCATCGCGCACCGCCATCCAGGGCGCAGTCAGGATCTCTGAGCGCGTAGCGATTTGATAACCGTACTGGGCGACGAAGGCCTGCGGGTCTTGCGCGATATAGGCGCCCCAGGCGAGCGCGCCGACGGCGTAAGGTATGGCCGCAATGGCCACGTGCGCCAAACGGATGCGGCGGCGATCGAAATAAAATACCAGCCAGAGCGCGCCCAAAAAGGAGAGCATGCCGCCATTCGGGTGGGTGAGGCCGCTGGCGACCACCAGCGTTTGGCTGAACAGAATCGCCAAGCGCAGATTCCTCTCCCGCCAATGAAGATATACTGCAAACGCGCCAGCCTGAAAGGCGAAGGCCATCGCGTCGGGACGGCCGGTGCCCACGTCGCTCTGGTTGATATAGTCGCACGCCATCAAGGCCATGAACAGCAACGCGCCGAAACTATCCCCGGTCAGGCGGCGAAAAACCAGCGTCCAGGCCAGCAGCCCAAGCATGCCGCACAAAATCGACAGGGCACGCATGGATTCCAGGCTGAAACTGAACAGCCGGTACCAAATGGCCTGCGCCACCGGGTAAATTGGCATGATCCAGTAGGTGTACCGATCGATGTCCTTGAGTCCAGCCTCCACAAAGCAAGGCGTACCCATGTATCCTCGGACCGCTAACGACCAAGCCGGGGCGCCATGCCATCCTTCGTCGATCCAGGGACGCAACGCATGCGCGGTGCCTGCGCTCAGTGCGGCGTACGCTGCCAATATGGCTGCGGCGCCGATCGCCAGACGCCCTCTAGGGTAACCTTGCGGGGAGCGCATTTTGTGGAGTTTTGAGTGCTATTGATTGCACGCGGCCTTACGCTAGCGTATCGTGAAGCTGTGCTATTCTGCAAGTCGTGCGGGACGTGGAAACAGCCGGAGCGGCCCCCTTGGTCAGTGTAATCATTCCCGCCTATCGCGCGGCCGAATCCATCGCCGCCACATTAGACTCGGTGCTGGCTCAGACTTTTGCGGATTGGGAAATCATAGTAGTGAACGACGGCTCGCCGGACAGCGAAGAGCTGGAAAAGGCTCTGGAACCCTACCGCGACCGCATCGTTTACCTGCGCCAGGCGAATCAAGGCTCCAGTGCAGCCCGGAACACGGGTATCCGGGCTGCGCGCGGCAAATATATTGCACCGCTCGATGCCGACGATATGTGGTATCCCGAACATCTGACCGCCCAAGTCACAATGCTCGAAGCCGATCCGTCCATTGACATGGTATATGCCGACGCCCGTATCTTCGGCGATGCGCCGGAAGCGGGCAGAACGGTCATGGAGTTATCCCCTTCCGCGGGCGATGTCACCTTCGAGCGGCTGGTCAAGCGCCAGTGCAACGCGCACCTCTGTGTCAGCGTCTGCCGCCGGGAAACGCTGCTGCGCTTCGGACTGTTCGATCCGGCGCTACAGCGGGGCGAAGACATCGACATGTGGCTGCGCATCGCCAGACAGGGTGGCCGGATAGCCTACCAGCGGCGGGTACTGGGACAGTATCGCCGCCATGCGGGCAGCAACTCCGCCGATCCGGTCGTGACGCTCGAAGGTTTCCTCGCCGCCCTCGCAAAGGCGGCGCGGGATCCCAATCTGACAGACACGCAACGAGAAGCCGTCGAGCGACAGTGTCTGGTCGAACGTGCCGGCGTGGAGTTGCACAAGGGGAAGCAGGCTTTCCTGGCCGGCGATACCGAAACGGCCGTCAGCCATCTGGCGCAGGCGAACGCGCAACACAAATCTTTCAAACTCACTACCGTGCTGATGCTGTTGCGGGTGGCGCCCGGCTTCCTGAGGGCGCTCTATCAATGGCGCGACCGCCACGTCTACAAGCTGAAGATACCATCGTGACGGATTCTTCCCGGCGCCCACCAGTGGCCGCAAATAGCGGGTCTCTTACGGTCCACGTTTCGTGGCTGATGTTCGCTAAGACGATTGCGTTTGTCTTCAATCTGGCGCTGCCGATGCTGCTGGTGCGGCGGCTCGATCAAGCGCAGTTCGGCGTATACAAACAGCTCTTCCTGATTATCGGAACCTCGGTCACGGTGCTGCCGCTGGGCTTCGCCATGAGCGCCTATTATTTCCTGCCCCGCGAGCGGGACCGCCAGCGGGAAACGGTTCTGAACATTCTGATTTACAACCTGGTCGTGGGATGCCTGGCCTGCGGAGCGTTTCTGTTGTGGCCCGTGCTGTTGGGTCTCATCTTCCATCAGCCCGGGCTGACCGGCTACGCCCATCTGATCGGCTTCGTCATCCTGCTCTGGATTGTCTCGCAGGCATTGGAGATTATCCCCATTGCCCACGGAGAAATGAAAATGGCCAGCGCCCTGATTATGGGTGTGCAGCTTACCCGAACGGCGATCTACCTGGGCGCCGTGATCGTATTCGGATCGCTGCGGGCGCTGATCTGGGCTGCAGTGGTACAGGGGCTTCTGCAAATAGGAGTCTTATGGTGGTATCTGCAATCGCGCTTCGGCCCTTTCTGGCAGCGTCTCGATTGGAGCCTGATGCGCAGCCAATTGTCTTATGCCTTACCACTCGGCTTGGCCGGCATACTCTACACGGTGCAGACGGACCTGCACAGTTATTTCGTTTCCAACCGGCTGGGCGCGGTGGCTTACGCCATCTACGGCGTAGGGACGGCGCAGATACCCCTGCTAACCATGCTGCAGGAAGCCACTAATGCCGTGGTGATCCCTCGCGTCAGCGCCCTGCAGCAACAAAACGACACTCACGAGATTATCCAGTTGATGGCGCGCGCCATGCGGAAATTGGCTGCCGTCTATTTCCCGGTCTACGCGCTCCTGGTAGTGGTCGCCCATGAGTTCATCGCCTTTCTCTTCACCCGGCGCTACCTGGCGAGCGTTCCGGTGTTCCTGATCAATTTGACCCTTTTACTGTTGGGCGTCATGCTGCAGGATCCGCTGTTCCGCGCTTATGTGGAACAGCGTTTCTTTCTGATCCGGCTGCGGGTAGTCTTATGCGTATTGTTGACCGCCGGTCTCTGGTTCGGGACCAGCCATTATGGGTTGGTGGGGGCGATTTCAGCCGTGGTCGCCGTCGGCGTAATCGAACGCACCGTTATGGCCGTACGGTTCGGACGCATCCTGGGCGTCGGCCGCAAGGATCTCGTGCTTTTGAAGGATATCGGTAAACTGGCGGCCACCGCGGCGGCAGCGGGCGTGGCGGCGGAAGGTATCCGCTTGCTCCTGCTGGGTAACAAGCCGTTAGTCATTTTGCTTGCCTGTGGCTCGGTATTCTCCCTGGTGTATCTTGGCGCCGTTTTGTTGGCTGGAATTCCGACGCCTGAAGAAAAAGAGATTGTTCAGCGGAAGATTGCAGCTCTATTGGCCAGGACTTGAGGCCCGCACGGAGTCCCATGGCGCCACGCCGGCTATGTCCAACGTCGGAAGACCGCTGCTCTGGAGTAACTCGCCAGTAGCAGCCGTGGGCCGCTGCGTCACGATGACGTGATCGGCCCATTCCAGCAAGTCTTCCAGCTTGGATTCGAGCAGATTCGCAATGTGCGGAATGGCGGCCAGCACGAATCGCTGGTTGCTGCCGTAAATCTCTTCCAGCCGGATATGCGGATCGTAAACCCGGACCTGGCGGCCTTTACCGATCAGGTGCTCAAGCAAAGCAACTACCGGACTTTCACGCAAGTCGTCGGTGTTTTCTTTGAACGCCAGCCCGAATACGCCCAGCCGTGCACCCGGCAGATCCATCACTGCCCGGATCGCCCGCTGCAGGTGTTCGTCATTGCTCGGCAGGACCGTCTCGAGCAAGGGAACTTTCAAATCCAGCCGCCCGGCGCGATATACGAGCGCGCGCAGGTCCTTCGGCAGGCAAGATCCGCCAAACGCGAAGCCGGGCTTGAGGTATGCCGGCGAGATGTTCAGCTTGGCATCCCGGCACAAGGTTTCCATCACCTCCGCGCCGGGAATGCCTAGCGCGCCGCTGAGCGCACCCATCTCGTTGGCAAAGGCCACTTTCAGCGCGTGAAAGGTATTGCAGGCATACTTGATCATCTCCGCCGTTCGCAGAGACACGAGACAGGCCTCTACTCCGAGTGGCCGGTAAAGGTCCGCCACTTTTTCCACGGCGCCGCGGTCCATGCCGCCCACTACCAGCAGAGAAGGCTCCAGGAAGTCGCGCACGGCGTTGCCTTCACGCAGAAATTCCGGGTTCGACACGACCGCAAAGCTGTCCGAACCGCCCAGATACTCAGCGGTCAATCCCTCGCATGTGCCCGGGAAAACCGTGCTGCGCACAGCCACAATCAACTGGCGGCTTTTGCTCTTCCACGCGGTGGCAATCTGGCGGCACACCCGCCGCAGTTGATCCAGTCCCAGATTCCCGTTCCGTTCAGAGGGTGTGCCCACACAGATCAGGGCAATATCCGCCTGCTCGACGGCTGGCTCCAGCAGCGTGGTTGCAGATAGGCGGCCGTTAGCGCGGCCTTCCTGGATCAACTCCGCGAGGCCAGGCTCGTAGAAAGGGGCGCGCCCGGTCTCGATGCTCTCGACCTTGTACTCATCCCGGTCGACTCCAGTGACAAAGTGACCCAGATGCGCCAGGCAGCCAGCCGTGACTGACCCGACGTATCCCAGCCCGAGTACCGCAACTCGAGTTTCACCAGTAGATGCAATCACGTCCCTAGTATGACATGCGAACCGCGGGAGTCTTCGCACCGGCCTCATGAGGCGTGAGTAGCGCCAAGATCGCAGCGTGCATTACAATCGCTGGAATGGCGGCGGCGGATTGTATGGTTCGGGATCTTGTTTTCGATATCGGCCTTCACCGTGGTGACGACTCAGCGTATTATCTGGAACTCGGATACCGCGTGGTCGGCGTTGAAGCCAATCCGCTACTGGCGTCCCAATGCGTCCTGCGGTTCGAAAACGAGATCCGGCAAGGGCGCATGAAAGTGATCAATGCCGGGGTGTTGAAGGATCCGGGAGAGTTCATCTTTTATCGCAATCTTCGAGACGATGGCTGGTCTTCCTTCAAACCGGAGAGAGGGAAGAAAGGTGGGGCGTGGGAAGAGTTCAAAATCCCCTGCGTCACCACACAACAACTCATGGCGGAGCAGGGAAAGCCCTTCTTTATGAAGGTCGATATCGAAGGCGCAGACCTCCAGACTTTGCATTCGCTAACACCCGCGACGGCCCCTGCCTATGTCAGCCTCGAACTGAATTGCGCCGATCCCATCCTGGAGAGGTTGATCGAGTTGGGCTACTCCGCCTTCAAGTTCGTGAGCGGCGAGACCTACCGGCCTACGCCCCCGATATTCGCTCACCAGATCGGCTGGCGGCTTTTGAGAAAAGCCGGGCGGCTTGCTCCGTTCGTGCGGAATGCAATCGGCAGGCTTCCGCAGAAGCTTCGCTCCAAGTCCGAGTACGACCCTCCTGGCAAATACAGTCCAGGCTATCCATTCGGGCCTCACAGTTCCGGCCCATTTGGAGAGCAGGCCGCCGGTGCGTGGCTCACGCCCGCCGCCGCCCTCCACTGGTTCGGAGTCCTGAAGAGCGACTATCGCAGGGCTGCCCAGGAGGAAGAGTGCTGGTGGGACGTGCACGCACGTCACTGGTCTAGAGAGATTCACCCGGGCGTTGAATTGAGCGAAAAGCGGAGTTTCTGCGTGGCGCTGACACCCCCGCAGCCTACGGCATCGCGGCTGCCTGGTAAGGACCTGTAGCCAGCGTTTGGTTCGATTTGTCCCGGTACTTTACCCGATAGTAGAGTACCCGCTGTGAAATCGCCGGAATGGCAATCGTGCAGGCGGAAGAACAGGGCACCCCAGGGGGATTTTCGCTCGCAAACCGGAAGGGCGGCGCCCCGATGACGGCCGAGTTCGCCACGCACGGATCGTGTCGGCTGGTACAGTTCCCGGAGTATTCCGCATAACCAAACTCGACCACCGCATTGTCGACGCTGACGCCCGCCGGCGGCTTCAAATTGAGGACCACGGGCACGAAGGTCCCCCGGTTGAGCGAATCCGGCGTGGGGTATGGCGGCATTTTCGCCATCCACATCTCCTCCCGGTCGTAGTTGAGCCATTCAGCGCGGAACAGCAGCCATGAATTGTCGGGCAGCGGGCGGTTGTTCTCAAAGCCTGTGACCATCCGTAAACGGGATGTGGCGCTCACCAGCGTGCGTGTAAAGGCGCCTGCAAAGTCGGTGTGGTCCAAACTGAACTGCCGGATCGTATTCGCCGCCGCGCCGACGTTTGCCACACAGATGTCGTTGCCCACGCCCAATGGCGTGCCGCCGTGAATGCCGCTCCCGGCGCAGTGGTCCCAAACCACACCCGGACAGTTCACGTAAACCTGCCCCACGGTGCTGCTGGAGACGCATTCGCCCTTCGCCCGCACAACGCAGTAAGTATACGAACCCGGCGCGTCTGTGGCGATACTGGATCCAGGCCCGCTCAGGTCGATCAACGGATGCGAGCCGCAACTTGCGCCGGTAGCCATCAGCTTGCGGTTGATGGAGGCCACGCCGCCAGAACCGAAGATGTCGTCCGGGCTGGCGGCCAGGCCGGGCGTCGCCACGTAAAGCTGTTCCTTCACGGGAGTGAAAGCCGGGTCGAAAGACCCGCCTTGGACCGGTGTGTTGTCGAACGCGCGAATCGCTTCGGCGGCTGAGGCATTCGCGCCCGCGGCATTGGGGTGCGCGCCTGCGTCAAAACCCCAGGGAACGCCGAACACTCCGGCGAAAGGCGGATTGGCGCTGGTGTAGTTCACCCCGGCCGCCTGGCCGGGTGTCACGTTGGCAAATGGCAGCCCCAGGATCTTGGGAACAGACCCTACGGCGGTCTGGTAGTCCGTCGGCCACCCGGTAATCGGTTTGGCCCATGCGGGAACGTTGGTTGCTACTGCTTCGCCGCCGTCCCGCCATTCGCCATGCCCACTGGTATTGTTGCTATCCTGCATCATGCAGTTTCCATGCGGGTCCGGCGCGCCGCCGCATCCCGAGACCGGGTTCCAATACGCCGCCAAAGACCCGTTCGCAGTGGCGCCGCCAGGGGGGACGCTCCATTGATTGGCGATCCACCACAGCGTCACGGGACCGCTGGGGATGGCCATTTGGGCGCCGTAACCGTTCCGCCGGAATATCCAGTGGCCATCGGCGTTCTTCTGCGCCAGCGTCATCAGTTCATTTACGCGCGAAGACCAGCCGCAGTTCGCAACGGTACTGGCTGCTACACAGGCGGTATCTCCAAGTTGTGTGGTGCGCAGTTCGCCGGGCGCGCCGGTAAACGGAGCCTGGCGATACGGCCCCGCCAAATACGGCTCGTATCCGGCCACCCCGGCGGCTGTGTAGCCGTTAATATCGATCCGGATGCACTGGCCGCCTCCGCCGATACCCAGACTGGAGCACGCCGCGCTAGCGGCCGGGACACTCGAAATATTCGAAGTGTTGATCGAAGGGTACGGATTCATCTGAATCGGTACCCAGCCGGTTTCGCCGGTTTCCGCCACGCCATGCAGACTGCGCCCCGTGGCCGCAGTCTGTGTAGCAGCGACCGGCCCCGCCGGGGTGTTGAACGTGTTGACAGCGCCAACGATTCGCGGTCCCCCGGCGGCGCCCGCGTGGGCCGGGTTTCCGTCTCCGGGCGAGAAAGCAAATAGCCATCCAGGGCTGTCCCCTCCTACCGACAGGCAGAAGAAGAAAAAAATACCGCTGGACATGGCGCCCGGGCTGCAATTCCATCCATTTGGGCCGCTCTTAAACTTTGCGGCACTGAGGGTGGGGTCGAAGCCGGCCATCTGATCGACAACGCTCTCGGACGCGCTTGCCTGCGGCGTCAGATTGGTAAATGTCAGTCCATTGTTATAAACAACGGAGTATGCTGTCGTGCTCTTGACGGTGGCGTTCCCGATTTGCGACCCATTGCCGTACGGCACGGCCGGCTGTGCAATCGAAGCCGGGTCGAAAACGCCACGGATCACCAGCGGCCCGCCGCCGCCAGGGTCTTGCGAGACGCCATAAAACGTCAAAGCCGATTGCGACTGGTCGATATCCGCGGTCTCGCCGTCCGGAAACGGAATACCTTTCCACGTGTTGGCGATCGGGGCACCGCTTCCGTCCTTCCCTGAAGATCCCGCGTATCCGTAATAGGCGGTCGCCGCCGTGGCTGGATTGATCCAGTACAGACCGCCGTATAAACAAAAAAATCCGCCGTTGACCAACTTATTGAAGCACGCCGTCCCAGCGCCGTTGTCGGGATAACTTGGCGAAGCGCTTTCCACCGCCGCCATGCTTGCGCTTTGCAGGAATGCGGTCGAGTTGTCCGTAGGCGCTTGATGCCGCCGGATCATCACGGCGAAGTTATTCGCACACCAATACAGATTGCCGCCCGCAGGAGGTGTACCCGAGACAGCCATGTGTCCGCCATCCTGGAACGAAGAAATGACGAACTCTTGCGAAGTGGTGGCTGCCGGCGGTGTGATGCAGGCATCGTCTTTGGTGGACAGGCGGATGCGTCCATTGCCGCCGTCGGTCCAATACAAACTGAAAAGCTGCCCGCCGGTCCAGGCGACTGTTCCTGCGGGAGGGGCGGCTACGCTGGCTCGGCCCGAGTGGGGCGAAGACTCCTGTACATTAAACCGCGGCTTGGTGTCCAGCAACCAGGGAATGATCCCGAAGCGCGTGGTATCGGCTTGCCCGACGGTCTGGGGCGCGCCGTTGGCTTGGCTGCCGAGCATGATCGTCTGCATCCGACTGGCACAGGAAGCTCCGCCGTTCAGGGAAAGACACACGTCTACCTGCCGGTTGGCGGCTGCCGGCGAGTTCACATAGCCTTTGAATGTCACCGCGAGTTGATCCATGGTCCAGTTTTGGCCGTAGTTCGCACTTCCGTACCCGGCATTCCAAGCGTTGCCGTTGGTCAGCGGCGCGCGGATCACCAACCAGGCCATGCTGTTGCCGGCCGAAGCAGCGCCGCCGCCGGCCACGACATTGCACGGATCGCTCCACGGTCCGGCGGAGTCGCACGGCATTTGGCCTTGATTATAGGCGGTCCCAAAAGGCATTTTGGACCAGTAGCCCCAGTTTACGCCGCGCAGTCCGATTCGCCGCAGCAGGACGCCAGTCAACGGATCGACGAAAGACTCCGGGGTAAGGCCACCGATGGATTCCGGCCAGGGCTGATCTCCGGGATGGGTGGAATCTTGCAGCCAGGGATCTCCGTAGGTATTCCCAAGAGGGATATTCGTGGTGGTGAACGTGAACGTAGCCGAATCCTGGCCGCACAGGACGCGCCCAAAATGTCGCGTGTAGGCTTGCAGCGCGCGCGAAAAATGCCGTACTCCAGCGTACGGTCCGGCGGTGGCCAACTCCGCGGACCGTTTGCCGATAACGGCCAGCCGCGCCAACCCGCTGTTGAGGTTGCCCGGCCGGCTATCCAGGGCCGCGCCCACGAAAATAGCCGGGTCCGTATCATGCACCAATGGCGAGAGGGAGCTATTCTCGCTGACCTCAATGGTACAAGCGTTCCGATCGGGCGCCATATATCCGATGACCGCCTGTGTGGCGGTGGCGCCGACTACGCGCAGGTCGTCGATGGCCGCGCGGCACAGCCCCGCCGAAGCGATCAACAGGGCAGACAGGGCCGCGGCCGCGGATGGTCGGGGCATTATTATCTGGTGGGCGGTCTGTTCCAGGCCGTTGCCCTGTTGCCGCCCGGCATCCCCGGCCGGAAGCCCGCCGGAGCCCAACCCGCCTGTGAGGCGACCGGTGTCGCCGCCATTTGTGACGAAGATTGCGCCGCGCTGGCCCGCTCCACGGCCACGCATAAACCCGCCAGCATCGGAAAGTAATACGCATAGCCGTTGCTAGCGAAGACAGCCGTCCCCGTGAACGCGATGAGCGCCAGCCGAAGAGCGAACGCGATGTGCCGTACAGAGGACAACGCGGGATCCCGGCGGGCCCTTTTTTCGACCGAGAGCAAGCTCTTAAAACACAACAGCAGCGTCAGACAATACAGAAACAATCCGGGCAGTCCGTCTTCGCAGGACAGTTGCGTGAACGTATTGTGCGTTTCGTGCCACGCGTTCCAGTCCGGCCGCCCCGTAGTTTCCTCAATAAAGTCTGCGTTGGCTACCGCGAACATCCCCGGCCCCACGCCCAACAAGGGATGCCGCATGGTCAATTGCAAACTGGAAAGCAAAAGGGATTTCCGTATATCCATAGACTCTACCGCGGATCGCTCCGATTCCGATAAGTTCACCGGGGTGGAAGCGGCGAAGATCGTCCTAAACCGATCCAAAGCGCTCCGCGACGACAAGGTGACGGCAACCACCGACAGAATCAGCGCAACTATACCCACAACCACTTTCTGGCTAGGCGGTAGCGGCAGAAAATACAACAGGAACATGATGGCGAGGGTCAGCAGTCCGCCACGCGAGCCGGTGGCCGCTATAGTTACGGGGATGCAAAAGAGCATCAGCAGACAAACGAGCTTCAATGGCGACAATCCTGGCTTGGTCCGCACCACGAAGAGACAAAACGGCAGACCCATGAGCAGCATGAGGGCCAGATAGTTGGCGTTGCCCAGAATGCCTCCCAGCAGGGCAATACGGCCGCCTTGTGCGCGGCCTATCACCAACGTGAAGACCTCGATGAAAACAGTTGCCGCTGCCAGACTGTACATGATCTTGCGGCATTGCTCCAGTCCTTGCACCGCGGATGCGACGATCACGTAGGAGAAAAGCGACAGCGCCCAAAAATCCCGCAGCATTCTGACGCTGCCACCGCGCCATATGCTGAATGGAATGCAGACGCACAACCAAAGGCTAAAAGCAAACAGGCTGATGCCAATCTTGGAGAAAACGGCACGTAGGTCCCCGCCGAAAAGCAGTGTCGCCACAAGCGCAAGACCCATGACAATCCGCGCCGAATGCAACGCGTACCCCGTGACTATGTCCATAATTTCCGGAAAACGGGCATACACGACAAATACGAAAATTACTGTAAGATAAAATGCTGGTCGGCCGCGCGGCGGCTGTGAATGGAGCGGCGTCATGGCAGCGGAGCGGCGTGGTCGGCGCTTACATCGATTTTAGTGTAGCATCCGGCAAGGCTTCGCGCGGTTCCCGGTTCTTTCCGTAGAGGCACGCCAGCGCAATTCCGCGGTTCTCGTCACGGATATGGCGGCCCATGGCCGGCGATGCTACTTGCCTTCTTTGCCGTCGGTCGCCACGATATCTTTCCCCAAAGTGTAGCTCAGATCCAGCTTAACTGAGCCGGTGGGTTGCGGCCCCAGGCGGCTGTACAGGTCGATCCAAGGGGCGGTATCGCGGAGCCTTGGAAAGCGATCGCGTAGCTTCCAGTTCGGATCGGACTTTAAGGCCTCGCCCACCCTCGTTTCCAGCTGAAAGGCCGATTCCTCCACCCACACCTGCGCCGGCCGCGTATCTAAGAGCACGGCATCGATGGGGGCCCGGTCCAGAAAGTCGCAGATCTCTTTGGAACTCGTGTATCGCAAGTGGTAAACACTCCCATACCAGTTACTGCTGCTCATGACCTTAGTCGATCGCAGCACCAAATGTCCGGGCCGGTGGTCGTGCATGGCCACTTCCGCGATAAACGCTCCCTCTCCGCGTGCATTGGAGATTACCAAAAAGTTGCCCGCGGCGAACTCCGGAGTCGTCAACAAGAAATGCGCGGGCTGGTCGAAGCCTTGGTATGGTTTGAGCGGTACCGCCCAAGTTTGGATCGCGAAGAAACCGATCGCAAGCGCTCCCAACGCCACTGCGCGGGCGCGCAACGGCAAGGCATGCGGCGGCATGCGCCGCGCGGCCCAGTCGAACCCAGCCGCCGCCAGAATCAGGGCTGGCGGCAGCGCGGCCACCATGTAGCGGTCGGCTCCATTGCCGATCGAACTATGGTAGGCCCAAACGCTGAGCATTAAGGCCAGCGCACCGGCCAGCGCAAAGTCTATGTCATTCCGAAACAGCCGCACGAGAAACCAGACCGCGCCAATTATGCAGAATAGACTCAGTCCCCATCCCAATGCCGCCCAAAGCACCCGCACATAAGCCAGCGCCGTACCTGCGATTAGCGAAACGGTAACTGCCTCTCCACCCAACGAACGCTCGATCAGCCAGTATGAAAGTACCGGCCATGGAAGGCCGAATACCAGGACGATGGCCGCGGCGTAATAAAGCCCCCGCACCCGCAGCAAATGCCAGCGCCTGGTGAACGCAATGGCCAGTATAGGCAGCAGCGCCAAGGCCACTCCATTGGCTTTCGTAGCCATGCTCAGCGCCGCGAGCACGCCGAAAACAACCGCCGCACGGGTACGCTCGCCTTCAAGATACCGGACCAGGTAGATCGTCGCCCACAAGTCCAGCAGCGCGACCAAACCGTCCACCATTACCGCCGATGTAGACGCCTGCACCAGCGGCGACAGCACAAACAGCGCCCCACTTGCGAACGACACTTGCCAGCCATACTTCCGGCGAAGCACGTAGTAGATAGAGGTTCCCGTGGCGGCTGTAATCAGCGCCATTAGCGACAGAACGGACACCTTTCCAGGTGAAAAGATGAGCATCCAGAGGGCCTCGACGATGTGAAAGAACGGCGGCCACATACCGAAGGCGACCTTCGGATAGTGCGCATAGTAGTGTTCCGCATACGTCATCGGCCGAGTGAAGTTGCCTGATGCGATATAGTCCCGGATCATCAAGCCCGTGATATAGTGCGCCGATTCGTCCGGATTTCCCGAAAGCTCCACCGCAAAGGCTCCCGCTTTCCACTGCAAGACTGCCGCCACTATCCAAAGGAAAGTGCATACCGTTACGTATTCCAGCGCGCACAATTGGAAACGCGCCTTTGGTAGGGTGGGCGCGGCTGGAAATTGTTTATCTTCTGATGGCATACTAGAGCACACCGCTTGGCCGGGCCTCACTTTAGGCTAGCAGGGTGCATGCCGCCACAGCGGGAGTCTCGCACGATGCATGGCCTTTTCAGAGAAGAGATTTCGCGTCTTGTGCGGCGCGCTCCGACGTTCAGTCCGTAACGGTCGTACAAACCCGTAATGACTGTGCGTCCATTCGTCACGCGACAGATTGCATAAAACCCGGCTTAATGTTCAGCCAGCGATACGGCAGCCGGGGTTTTGGCGTCGTTGGTCGCGATTTCGGGGAATTTTTCGACCAACACCTCGCGCAGGCAGTCGACAAACGGCGCGACTGCCATGGGCAGCACGGAGGATGCACAAGGCCTCACAAGCAAGGCGTAATCTTCGTTGGCGAGGTGCACCTGCACCGTCCAACAGGGAGTTTCGGTCTCATCGGTGGAGTATTCCAAGATTTCGCCCGCCAGGCACAGCCTCACCTGGCGGAATCCGAACTTTTCGCAAGCCTCGCGGATCGCTCCCAGGGACTCGGCGGGTGTGCCGGCGGCAACCAGAGCGGCACGGAATTTCCGCAGTTCCAGTTGAGCGCTTACCGATCGCTGGAAATCACCGCCAAACAACAGCCGACCGGCCAAGTCGAATTCGGCGTAACCCAAATACTGAACACCCAGCAATACGAAGACGCCGAACAGCAAGATCAGCGCGCCAGAGAAACTGTGCATCACGCCTTGCAGCAGCGAAAACGCAGCGGCCAAGCCGCATAGGCCGTAAAGCATCAAAACGACGCGGCGTGGCGTGAACCCGCGATCCAACAACCGGTGGTGTATATGGCCGCGGTCGGCTGCAAAAATCGGCTGACGCCGCAGAAAACGACGCACGATGGCCAGCGCGACATCCAGCAAAGGAATCGAGAGCGCCATCAAAGGCGCGGTAATGCCCAGCAGCGTGGCCGATTTATTGCTCCATATGGCCGCGTAACAGCCCAGCAGAAAGCCAATCAGCAAGCTGCCGGAATCGCCCAGGAAAATGGTCGCGGGGTTGAAGTTGTAGCACAAAAAAGCCAGCAGAGCGCCAGCCAGCGGGAAGGTGGCCACCGCCAGGACCATGTTGTGCTGCATCATGGCCGCGGTGAAAACGGTCAGCGTAGCGAACAGTCCCACGCCTACGGCCAAACCATCCAGGCCGTCCACCAGATTGAAGGCGTTCATGCAGGCCAGCAGCCAGAGAATGGTCAGGGGGACGTTCCACCAAGCGTCCGTGGGAGCGCCGCCGATCGATAGGATGCGCACGCCGCCCACGCAGGCTAGGCCCGCCGCCGCAACCTGTCCGGCGAGTTTGATCCAGGCACGGAGGTTGAACAAGTCGTCGAGCAATCCGATTCCGAAAGCCATGGCGGCGCCCGGCAGGAGTCGCCAGACCAGCGAGAGTTGCTGGGCCAGCGGGCTGCCTTCTTCCGGACGAACCAATACATAAGCCACCAGGTAGGATATGGCGATGGCCAAGCCGCCCACCCGTGGAATAGGGTAGCGATGGACCTTACGCGCGGAATCGGGCCGGTCCACTACCCCGTAGGAACGGAATATATCGCGGCAAATCGGGGTCAATACCAGCGAGACGATAAATGCCCTGAATCCTAACCAGAGCAAGGAATGCACAGGGGAAACCTCCAGCTACTCCTCCTGATGTTGGCGCACCCTGCCACTTCGTGTCAAGCCACATGGTTTCAATTATTTCCGGTTAGTACCGATCCGTGGTTGACCGGCGTCTACCGCGTCGAATAACAAAGGTCTACGGCACCCGCTCGGCTTGACACCGGTCCTTCCAGCGCGTCAGAGTGAATGGTTGAACGCTGGTTGCTGGAATCACTGGCGCATCGCTGCTCAATGATCGCTCAAAATCCTGGAATCCGGGAGGCCCTTTGCTGCTTGCTCGAACGACGCTATTCTTGGTTTTAGTTTTAGGCTGCGCGCCAGGCCTGATGGCACAGTCCGATTCGCCACAAGCGGATTCATCGGCGGCCAGTCCCGATGAGGAGTACAGCGGACCCGCCATTTTAAGCCGGGGCCAAGCCCCGGCCGGGCAAACCGTGGCGCCCATCGCCTTTCGGCCGTACATCGGTCTGAGCGGGGTCTACGATTCCGGTTTGGTACCGGTTTCGGTAACGACTACCGGTCAAATACCCTCCACGGATTTGTACGGATTGGAGTTGAATCTGGGCGCATACACCTATCACGTCTGGAAGCACACCACTTTGGGACTGGATTACAGGGGAGATTTCCGGGATTACTCTACCAGCTACTGGGACGGCACCGATCAATTTCTGTCGCTCATTCTCACCCACCGGCCCACCAAGCGGGTGACGTTCACGTTGCGGGACCAGGCCGGCATCTATTCCCTTAATAGCTACTCCCTGTCCTCGCCCCTGGGCTCCTTGGATCCCAATTACCTGCAACTGCCCCAAAACGATATTTACGATAGCCGGGTCATATTTGCAGGCGTTTCCGGGGATCTGACATACCTGCTAACGCATCGGCTGTCCTTCAACATCGGGGGGGAGGGATCTCTGGTGCGCCGGCAATCCAGCGCACTCTATGGGGTGACTGGAGCGGTGGCGCGTGGAGACCTGGAGTACCGGATCAGCCGGCACACCACCCTGGGCGCCGACTATCGCTTCACGTACTTCGACTACACCAGGGGCTTTGGCAGTACGGATATACATTCGGTGGGCCTGAACTATAGCACCCAGATATCGCGCCATGTGCAACTATCGGCGCGTATCGGCGGCGCGCGGGTGGAGAGCACGAGCCTGACCGAGGTTGCGCTCGACCCGGCGATCGCGGCTCTGCTCGGCGAGTCGGAGGCAATTCAGGCCGCCTATCGCCTCAACTACGTACCCGACGTGCAAGTACGGCTGGCGGACACCTTCCGGCGGTCGCAATTTATGCTGGAGTACCTTGACCAGGTGGTTCCCGGCAACGGAGTATATCTCACATCCCGGAACAACTCCGGGAACGCCTCCTATAGTTATACCGGTGTGCGCCACTGGAATTTTGGCGTGCACGGCACTTATGGCCGAATGTCCGCCCTGGTGCAGACAGTGGGCGCGTACACCGCCTACGGTGGAGGGATAGGCGTTACGCGGGATCTGGGAAGAGGATTGCATACCGTGCTGCGTCTGGACACGGAGCACTACGATATCGCCAGTTCGGCGGCGTTCGCACATACCGAGTACCGGGCCTCGTTGGGGCTGAACTTCAGTCCGGGCGATCTGCCGCTGGTGCTGTGGTAGCAGGGGGCCGCTCAAGCCAGTAGCGCGGAGTAAATCTCCCCCATACTGCGCGCGGCCGCCGCAAGCGAGAAGCGGCTTTGGATCAGGCGGGCGCCGTTGGATGCCAATTCGCTGCGCCGTGCGGGATCCCGTATGAGCCGACGCGATACTTCAGCCAGTCCCGCCGCGTCGCCGGGTTCGAAGAGCATTCCGGTTTCGCCATGCACGACCAGCTCGGGATTGCCGCCGACGCTCGACGCGGCCACGCAACAGCCGCAGGCCATGGCCTCCATGAGCGAATTGGAAAGCGCTTCGGATAGGGATGGCAGGACGAAGATGTCGATGGCGTGCAACCAATCGGCCACTCGCGGCGTAGCTGGTTCGAAGACGCAATCCGGCAGAACGCCCAGCACCCGAGCGCGGTCCTGCAAGTCCGCCAGACACGGTCCGCTGCCGACTATAGCCAGCTTCATTCCCGGCACATGCCCACGCACCGCGGCAAAGGCGTCCAGTAAGGTTTCCAGCCCCTTTTCAGGGCGCAGACCGCACACCACCCCCATAACCAGCGGGGCGGCTCGCAAGGCATCCGGACAGGCGCGGCGTACGGGGTGGAATGCGTTGGTGTCGACGCCGTTGTAACAAAGATGAATCAGCCCCGCTGGAACTTTCTCCTCGTCGCGGAGATGCCGGCGCAGGAACTCGCAGTTGACCACTATGCCATCGACCAGACGATCGGTAACGCGCAGTCCATGCCTTTGCCACGCCGGCCACAACCCCCGGTCCACCCGTTGGCTGGAAACCACTACCGCGGAACCTGCGAGGCGGGCCGCGGGTACACCATAGAGATTCGCAGGCGTATCGAAGGTATGCACCAGCCGTATCTTTTGTTCCCGGATATACGCGGCGATGCTGAACGCGCCTTTTACGCTGGCAAGCGACGGCACCGGGAACTGCACGATGGGCACGCCAGCGGCCCGCAGATCGTCCGCGCGCAAGCCCATGGGCGGACGGAAGCAGGCGACGCGCGGAGCGAACTGGGAGCGGTCCAGCGCCTTGGCTATCTCGGCCATCTGCCGCTCGCTGCCGCCCAGGTGCAGTTCGCGCACCATCAGCAGTACGGGGATGGGAGCGGGCATCCATCCCCACTGTAACGCATGGCCCTGCGAGTGCAGGCACAGGCGAATGCTACAGTAAGGGCAAGGTATTCAGACCCATGTGCGGCATTGCCGGATTCTACTTGCGCGAGGGGCAGGCGAGCCTGTCCGGGGTGCGCGCGATGTGCGACCAGATCCGGCACCGCGGGCCCGACGACGAAGGCTACCACGTGGAGGGCGGAAGTGCCCTCGGCATGCGGCGACTCAGCATCATCGATCTCAGCACCGGCCATCAGCCCATGGCTAACGAAGACGAAACTGTCTGGGTGGTCTTCAACGGCGAGATCTATAATTATCGGGACCTGCGCCACGATCTGATTGCGCGTGGGCACCGGTTCGCGACGAATAGCGACACCGAAACGCTGGTGCATCTCTATGAAGATCAAGGTGCGGAGGGCTTGCGGCGCTTGCGCGGCATGTTTGCTTATGCCATCTGGGACGCCCGGGTCCGACGCTTTTTCTTGGCGCGCGACCGCTTTGGGAAGAAGCCGCTTTATTATGCGGTATTGCCGGAGGGGCTCTATTTTGGAAGCGAGCTGAAATGCCTGCATGCGGCTGGTGTGCCGTCGGAGATCGACGCGGAAGCTCTGCGGCTTTTCTTTCACTTCACCTATATCCCCGAGCCCTGGACTTGTTTCCGGGCGGTGCGTAAGCTTCCACCAGGGTCTTGGCTGACTTACGACGCAGATGGAACCGTGCGTCAAGGCCGCTACTGGCAGTTCCCCGCGCCGGTTGTCCGGACGCCGCGGGATTTCTCCGAGGCTACGGTGTGCGCCGAGTTGCGCCAGAAATTCGACGAATCTGTGCGGATCCGGATGATTGCCGACGTACCGCTGGGCGCGTTCTTGAGTGGCGGTATCGATTCAAGTTCGGTGGTCGCCTCCATGGCTCTTGCGTCGACCGAGCCCGTTCGTACATTCTCCATCGGTTTTGAAGAGAGCGCCTTCAATGAATTGGAATACGCCGCGATGGTGGCGCGCCAGTATCGCACGGACCATCACGAAATTATCGTGCGGCCGGACGCAGTGGACCTGGTTTCCCGTTTGGTCCGGCACTTCGATGAGCCTTTCGGCGATTCTTCCGCTATTCCCACGTTCATTGTTTCCGAATTTGCCGCACGACATGTAAAGGTCGCGCTGAGCGGCGATGGCGGCGACGAGTTATTCGCAGGCTATGATCGCTTCCAGGCACTCGACAAACTACGGAAACTGGATCGGATACCACAAGCGTTGCGTGCATTTATTTCCTGGACCGCCGACCGGCTCCCATATTCGGCTTACGGTAAGAATTATTTGCATATGGTGAGCCGCTCGAGTGCTCTGGAACGCTACTTCGAGAGCAACTTCGCGCCTTGGTTTCTACGCCGGGAGCTGCTTGAGAAGGATTGGATGCTTCCAGCCGACAGCGCCTACCTTACGCGATCGCTGGCGGCCTTCCTGCTGCCTGACGGTTCCGATCTGCTCTCCCAGGCGCTCTTCTTTGAAACCACACAGAATTTGCCGGGCGACATGCTGGTGAAAGTCGACCGCATGTCCATGGCGAACTCCTTGGAAGTGCGTTGCCCTTTGCTCGATCATGAGCTTGCAGAACTCGCGGCTGGCATCCCGCATGGCTGGAAGATCAAAGATGGCCAAGGCAAATATGTTCTTCTACGCGCTCTTGGGGACCGCCTGCCCCCAGCGCTGCTTAACCGCCGGAAGATGGGCTTCGGCGTGCCGCTCAGCTTGTGGTTTCGAGGCGCGTTGCGGGCTTTTCTTTGGGACCATCTGACTAGCACCTCGTTTATCGACCGGGGTATCGTCTCAGCACCCTTTGTCGAGCAGATGCTTCAAGAGCACGATTCCGGGCGCCGCGACAACTCCCACTGGCTATGGTCGCTGCTGATGCTCGATCTGTGGTTTCTCCAGCTCAGCGCCCAGCCTGCTGCGCCACTCCATTGTTATGATTAAACCCACGGTTCACGCTTTGCGGTATGAGTTTCATCATAAACGGCACCCGTGACTTGCGTGCTCGGGCGTAAACCGGCATACGCCGGCTTGTGCCCCACCGTAAGCAGTTGAAGCTATTTATGTGCTTCAGCGTAAATAGCCGTCAATCGGCTGGCCGTGTTTCCATCTAAGCTTATGAAAATACATGGCTTGTCTCATTACGCTCAAGTACATACCAACATCTCGCCTGTTTTGAACAGGTTACAAGCTCCTTACGTCGAGGCACACAGAGTTTACGATCAAACCCATGGCGCTTACGCTCAGGCACACGCTCTACAATGTCTTGAGTTGGCTGATAACTTGTTTGGTTATAACACGTTACAGGATTCGGTGACCAAAAATGCCAGCGCTATATGGAATGGTTTATGGTTTGGATAACCTCAACCAAAGGTAATACAGCCAAGCACATGCCAACGCGTCCTGGTTGGTCTGGTGTGTGCCTGCCAATAAAAACGGCGCTCCTGCATGGGCTTCATCGTAAATCACTAGAACAGAAAGCCCGCCTAATGTTACAAGAACAGTGGATGCACTTCCTGTTCTAAAGGCCCGGACGTGACCAAACACAACCCTAAGCCCGCACTTGTAAACCTTTCCGTCGAGGAAGAGAATCTGGCGGCCATTCCTTTCGCCGTGCTGGAACGCCGTGTCGGCAAGCGTGTCGGCAAGATCGAAATTAAAGGCACGAAGGTGCTTCCCAATGGCAGTGAGATGGAAGTAGTGTGGCAGATTCAGGGTAACAACGAGTTAGGTCTGCCTACTGAACAAGACCTCGATATTTTTGTGGTGCTGGGCGTGCTCACGTTCCGAAATAACTTTGCCAAGACCGTGACCTTCAGTGGGCGCGAGATCGCCCGGATGCTGAACATCAATTCGGTACACGGCAAATTTTACCAGCGACTAAAGCTGGCCATGGATCGTTTCATTCCATTACGCTTCCGGGCCCTTACTGCCACCGACCAGCAGGAAGAGGTGAAATGGAGCAACGTCTTCCAGGAAGCCAGTTTTCTATTGGACCGGGAGACCGGGCGTTGTACTGGCAGCATTACCTGGACCGACAAACTGATCCAATCGATCAACAACGGTTTCTTCCGCGTGCTGGACGCCGGACGCTACATGGAGCTTGACGGAATTACGGCAAAGCACTTATACCGGTTCTTCGCGGTAGCCTTCGAGAAAACCGATCTGATTGTCATGGACGCCCGTAAGTTAGCTATGGAACACGTAGGCATCCTGAATCCGCCGCACTATTTCTCGCGGCTCATGCAGACGTTGGAACCGGCGTTCGACCAGTTGATCAAAATTCAGGTGCTTGGATACTACAACGTAATTTCCGCAGAAGACTGGCGCATTGCCATGCACCGCCACCCTTCCTACGTGCCTGAGCGTAAGAGTTTGATGTTACAGAGTACGACCTGCCCGGAATTGAGCCGGGCACACTGCCAAAACGTCCTGGAGAAGGCTGGTTTCGGTTATAAACAAGTTACAGCATGGACTGCCGCTGCCGAAACACCGGAGCAGTTATACGCTCTAGAACGAGCTGCGCAGCTTGTGCTTGCCATGAAGCAGGAAGGTGTACTGCCCCATGTAGCCGCTAGTTACGTGTCGCGGGCTTTGGATATGGGCGCCGCCGCCGGGGAAGGCCAGGATCTGCTGGACTGGTGTGAGATGGCACTCGATATATGCAGACAGAAGCAGCGCAGCGGCCAGAGCTTGAAGAACGCCGCCGGATTGGTGGTCAAGATCGTAAAAGATCCGGCTGCGCGGCGCCGCTTTCTGGACGAACATCTGGAGGCCGCCGCCAAAGAGCGTTATCGCCAGCGGGAGCGGTCGGTCTTACGGCAGAATCTTGAAGTTGAAGAGCGCGCCCTGATTCTTGAATATGAACAGTTCCGTCAGGCTACGGCGCAGGGTTTGTTTGAACAGCTCAGCGACTCGTCCAAACAAGCGCTCTCCAAGGAGAAGTCGGAGTGGCTGCGCCGTGAAGGCCGGTTGGAAAGAATGGCGCCGGATATACGGGATCGCGAAGTTACGGATCTGATTTTGCAGGATCTTGCCAAGAACGATGTACCGCCTTACAGCAAGTGGCTCTTGCGCAAGCGTGCCGGGCAGGCCGTGCTGCCGTTCGCCACGATAGAAAGCATGGCCTAAAGACATGGCCTGAAGAAGCTGCGCTAAAGTGGGGGTTAATGCCCGCTACGTCGCAGCAAGAGATCGCCGCTCGCGAACGCTTCGCTTTCGGGGAAAACTGGCAACGGTTGCTGGGCATACTCGACGAAAGCCGCATCCGCAAAGCGGAAGACTCCCTTCGTGGGATGTTGGAAATCTCCGATTTACATAGCAAAGCGTTTCTGGATGTAGGGTGCGGCAGCGGCCTGTTCAGCCTGGCGGCGCGCCGTCTGGGGGCCCATGTGCGCTGTTTCGATTACGACCCTCAATCGGTAGCGTGCGCCCGGGAACTGCGCCGCAGATATTTTCCGCAAGACCCGGAGTGGCGCATTGAGGAGGGCTCTGCCCTTGACACCGGTTATCTTGCGAGCTTGGGCACCTATGACGTGGTGTATTCATGGGGAGTCCTGCATCATACTGGGGCAATGTGGCAAGCCCTCGACAATACCGCCGGGCTGGTAGCGCCAGCCGGAAAACTATTCATTGCCATATATAACGATCAAGGCAAGATCAGCGACCGCTGGCGAGCCATCAAGCGTGTTTACAACCGTCTGCCTGGCGGTTTGCGATTCCTGGTCACGATTCCCGTGCTGGTGCATCTGTATTGGCGCAGGACACTACGAGACCTTCTGCGCGGGCGGCCATTTGAAACATGGCGCAACGAGGGAAAAGAGCGCGGCATGTCCCCCTGGCGCGACCTGATCGACTGGGTAGGCGGTTATCCTTTTGAGGTCGCCAAACCCGAGGCTATTGTGGATTTCTATATACGCCGCGGCTTCACGTTGACGCGCTTGACCACCTGCGGCGGATCGCTGGGCTGCAACGAGTATGTCTTCATCCGTACAGCGCCCGGTTTGCCGTGCAGGCACGCGCAATAGTAGAGTGGGTCTTGATGAAGGCTCTTGTCACTGGATCCGGCGGGCTGATCGGCTCGGAATGCGTGCGGCACCTTTCGGCCGAAGGCTGGGAGGTTGTGGGGATAGACAACGACATGCGCCGGCAGTTCTTCGGCGAGCAAGGCACGACGCATCCGGTAGTCGAGGAGTTGCGGAAGACGCTGCCACGTTACCGGCACTTGCCCATCGATATACGCGACCGGCAGGCCGTGCGAGGGGTATTCGACGCCGAGCGGCCGCAATTCGTCATTCACACCGCCGCGCAGCCTTCGCATGACAAAGCCGCGGCTATCCCCTACGACGATTTCGATGTAAATGCATTGGGCACCATGAATCTGCTGGTGGCCGCGCGCGATTTCTGCCGGGAAGCGCCGTTTTGCTTTACGAGCACGAACAAGGTCTACGGGGACCGGCCCAATTACCTGCCGCTCGTCGAACTGGACAAGCGTTACGACTACGCTAACGGCCTGGATGGCGTGGACGAGAGCATGTCGATCGACCAGTGCCTGCACTCGGTGTTTGGCGCTTCCAAAGTGGCCGCCGACGTCATGTGCCAGGAATTCGGACGGTATTTTCAGATGCCGGTCGGCGTCTTTCGCGGCGGCTGCCTTACCGGCCCGCAGCATGCCGCGGTCGAACTGCACGGCTATCTGGCTTACATCGTTCACTGCGCCGCGACCGGCAAAGAATACACCATCAACGGTTACAAAGGGAAGCAGGTGCGCGATCAGATCCACAGTTACGATGTAGCCCATCTGTTTTTGGAATTCTTTCGTGCTCCACGCTGCGGGGAGGTATACAACCTGGGCGGCGGCCGCGCGAATAGCCTTTCAATCCTGGAGACTGTGGATTTACTCACAGCCAGGGGGCTGAAGCTGCGGTACAGTTACAAAGATACGAACCGCATCGGCGATCACATCTGTTATATTTCGGACCTGAGCAAGCTGCGGGCACATTTCCCGAACTGGAAAATGCAATACGATCTGCCGCGGATACTCGACGAAATTGCCGCTCGGCATGTGCGCCAAGCGGATGCGCCGGCAGCCATACGGAGTTAACGGCGGATGAAACTATCGGTAGTCATTCCGGCGCGCGACGAGGAGGGATCGATCGAGCAGACGATTTCTGAAATCGCCACGGCCCTGGCGGGAGAGCGGATTCCGTTTGAAATCGCGGTGGTGGACGATGGCAGCACGGATCAAACAGTGGCCTGCGTGTGGCGATCGATGGAACGCTATCCTGGGATCCGGCTGGTTACGAATACCGGCCGCCACGGCTTCGGGATGGCCGTACGCGCCGGGCTGGCGCAAGCCACCGGCGAGGCTATCGCGGTGATGATGGCCGATGGCTCCGACAGTCCTGAGGACCTGGTTCAATACTATCGGAAGCTGCAAGAAGGCTACGATTGCGCTTTTGGCTCGCGATTTATCCAGGGCAGCAAGATTGTGGATTATCCGGTGCACAAGCTGGCCATCAACCGGATAGCCAACTGGTTTATACGGATGTTATTCCGGCTGCGATACAACGACATCACTAACGCGTTCAAATGTTACCGGCGGCAGACCATCGAAGGTATGCAGCCGCTGATCTCGCCGCACTTCAACCTGACCGTGGAGATGCCCCTAAAAGCCATTGTGCGCGGGTATTCCTACGCAGTAGTGCCGATTTCGTGGACGAATCGAAAATCGGGCATGTCCAAGCTAAAGATTAAGGAGATGGGAAGCCGGTACCTGTTCATCGTGCTGTACGTGTGGCTGGAGCGCCACCTTTCGCGCGGCGACTATCTGCGGCGGGAGGAGCAAGAAGAACAGAACGGCGTGCCGCAAGCGTCCCCAGAAGTGGGGACGCGGCACGCAGGAGTGCGTGCGCCACGCGGTTAGAGATACTTGGGAAGCACACGCGAGAAGCGCAGCTTCAGGTCCACCCATAACCAGGTGAACGGATCGCGGAACAGGCGTACCTTTTTTCCCTGGCGAAAGGAGCGCGAAGAGTATGACACAGGGACTTCGAGCGGTCGGTAGCCTTTGCGGATGAACTTGATCACCAGTTCGTGATCGAAATCAAACCGGTTGCACTGGAAATCGAGGCCGAACAGGCAATCGCGGCGAAAAACCTTGAACATGGTAAACGGGTCCGTCATGTTCTGGCGAAAGAGAACATTGATCAAACCCGTGAAGAAAGCGTGCCCCAGGTTGAGCCCCGCCGATAGGAGTCTCTGCCTGGCGAACCTCCGCATCTTCCAGTCGCCGGCATGCCGCGTACCGAGGACGAACAACGCCCGGTTAGCAAGAATAGGCGCCATCAAGCCGTCATAATCGTCCAGATCGTACTCGAGGTCGGCATCCTGAATCAGCACGATATCTCCAGTGGCGTGCCGGAATCCCTCGCGGATCGCGTTGCCTTTCCCGCGCGGGCGGTCTTGCAGCACCAGCTTGATCTCGGGATGACCCTGGTATTGTCTCGCCAGCTCGCGCGTGCCGTCGGTCGAATTACTCTCTATCACGATAATTTCGCGATCGACTCCGGGAATCGCCTTCTTTAGCAGCGCATCCATGAGAATCGGAAAGGTCCGGCTTTCGTCAAATGCGGCGACAATGATCGAGCACTTGGGGCGCGCGAGCGGTTCGCCCCTTACGGCGGTGACCAGCATGCAGGTGGCGGACGGTTTACGCACCAGAACTTCGTGGAAGTTGTGCCGCAGCAATAACAACTGAATCGTGGATTCGTCGAAGTACCATCGGTTTCCGATCAGCCATTCCGTTCGGCGTGAATGCGGAACCGTGAGCAGCAATGGAGCGCCAGGCCGAAGCGCCGCGTGCGTCCTGCGAAGCAGTTCGCCGGGCGCGGACTGCCTCTGCAACAGGTGCAGCATGATGGCTGCGTCATATGCGACCGGAGCCAGGTTGGTGGATGCGGTCGAAAGATCCAGCAGCGAGCCGCCGCAAAAACCTCGGCGTTTGAGCGCATCTAAGTAGCGTGAAACGTCGCGCGGCGATATATCGGGCTGCGATTCGCCGCCGTCCGCGGGGGCAAGCGCATCCACCGCCACGCACCCGCAGCCGTAGCAGCGTGTCACATCTCGGCCGCGGACGGCCAAGAGGCGGGCGAATCTCGATTCGTCACAAACCGGGCAGTTCATCCCGCCTTCCGGGCGATAGCCATCAGCCCGCTGGCGGGGACCAGCAGGTGCCGATGCGCGATTCGGCTGGGAACCGCGCGCCGCAACAAGCTGACTAGAGGACTCAGCATCGGCACGCGGAACCGGTCAAAGTGGCGCGCGAGGTAGTCGATAGTGAGCACTTTGCGGTTAGGCGAGATGCGGATTTCATCGAACCCGCACCGTTCCAGCAGCATCCGGATGGACAGCACGCTGAAATAATACAAATGCTCGACTTTGTATTCTATCCAGCGGCTGCGGAGGAGGCGGCGCGTCCAACTATCCAGCGAGGGCGTGATCAACAGCAGGAAGCCGCCCGGGAGCAGCAGTTTGTGGATGCGCAGCAGCCAGTCTTCCGGATCGCGAACGTGTTCGATCACGTCCGCCGCCACAACGGCGCCGAAATGGCCGTGCGCGAGGGGGAGCGTCTCGATAGTACCAACCAAGACCGCCTGCATCCCCAGGCAGCGGTTGGCAAGCGCCGCGGCGTGCGCGGATATTTCGACGCCGGAGACGCGGAACCCCCGTTTGCGCGCCTCCAGCAGCATTTCGCCGTGGCCGCAGCCGATCTCGAGCAAGTCCGCACTTTCCGGCCGAACAAGCCTGGCGAGTACATCGATGTACAAAGCCCCCGTGGCACTTTTCATTTTCGACCGCCGCTCCGCCGTTTCAGCGCGCCGTTCCCCGAGGAAGTAACTATCGCCGTAGATGGCGTTTAGAACGGAATCGTCCGGCTGCGGGTCCAGAAACTCCAGTCCGCAATCCGGGCACGCGCGCAACGCATAGTTTGGAACGATTGAGCGGCGCCGGATGGCTGGCCGTTCGCATACGGGGCAACGCGGATGGGTGGGCCGGCGACTGTGCAAAGAAGCCCAGATTGTATCAGCGTTTGAACAGATAATAGACATCGCCGGTGTTTCCCCGATATGCCGCGATAGGCGGGCCCGGTAAAGCGAGGTCCGTCCGGAGCAACGATTCGGAGGAAGCGTAAACGTAGTCGGGCTCTCTGCGGCGGACCGAAAAAATCAGGTCGCGTGGATACAGTGCCGGTGGCCGCGATGCGAGTGCGGTTCCCGCAAAGTAGGACACCAGAAACATGTCGGTGGCATTCATCCCCGATTCGCGGCTCGGCAGTACTAGCAGTGCGACGGGGCCCTCGGGATGCACTGCCTGCCGGAAATGCCGGGCTAGATCGCTCGCGAATTCCACGGTACGGATGCCGGCGCCGCGATCCGGATTATTCCGGGCCGCCACCAATTGCCCATAGGAGGTCCCCGCGGTGCGCCAGGCTAACACGAGTAGGCAAGCTACGCTCACGGCCGTTTTCCCACCACCAAACACCTGCTTCACCCGGTTTCCGAAACTGGAAACGCCACCGCAGAAGATCAGCAGAAGACTGGGCAGACCGGCGACCAGATAGCGGTAGTCGATATGGAAGCACAGGATGACGATGGTCGAAGACAGGAAAAGCAGCAGCAGCAGGCCCAAGGTCAGCAGGCGCGTTCTTGACCAGCCCGCGCCGCATACTAAACCCAAAAGCAACAACAGCCAGACTGGGTCGAAGAATTGCCGGTCCATGTAAAGACCGAGGAACTTCGGGACGTTGATGCGCAGTCTGGTCAAAAAGGCAGCAGGGTTGCGGGCGATCGCTCGCAAAACGTTGAAATGATTAGATTCCAGCGAGCCGTATTTGCGTTCGGCCGCGGCCGAGCCGGCCATCTCGTCGCCTATGCCGGTCACCCATGCTTCCGACGCGTAGAAGGTCGTAATGGCAGAAGGCCCCCAAATACCGTAGTGCGATTTTGCCCAACTGTCGTAGGCCGTGGCGGGAACGTAAAGAGCTGCGAAACCCAGTATTGCAACGGAACCTCTCCCGAGCGACCTGAGATGGCTCTTTTCGCCATATATGGCACAAAGCAAGGCTGCGGCGGCAATCCCGAAGAACAGCACGGATTCCCACCTCGCCAGATACGCCAGGCCCCATGAGACTCCCGCTCCCAATAGGCGGCGCCCGGTGGGCTCGCGCATCGCCAACACCGTAAACAATAGCGCAGGGCCCACAGCCAGCAGGAAAACTACGTGTGAAATGCTGTCCACGTGGTTGACGAGCCGGCTAGTCAGCGCACCGCTGGTGAGAATGAACAAACAGGCCACGTGTCCCGCCGCGGCATCCCATAACGCGCGGGCCGCGTAGAAGCTCGCAGCCAGGAAAACCGTCAAAGAGACGGCATAGACGATCTGGTAAACAAGGCGGGGGCTGGTGGTGAATAACTCTACAAACGCACAGGCCAGTGCGCCGAGCAGAGGGCGCCAGAGCGCCGGAGGATCCAGCGGCGCCACGATCAAGCCGGTTCCGGCCAACAGATTCTTCGCCATCATCATTTCGATGGCGTTCCATCTGATCCTGGGTATCAAGCCGCCCCACATCCAGAACAGCGCGCCGCCGGTGATCAGCCAGACAACCGGATGCAGGGCCAATAACTGGCCGAGCCGCTTGCAGATGTGCTTTGGAGGGAGCGTCATCCGATCTTAGCGCACGCTGTGGCCAGGCCGTTCAAGCACGCCAAGTCATGAGAACTAGTACACTTTTGTCGGCCTGCACCTCCCAAGAGCAGCGTATAGGCGATATACTTCAATCTTTGGACCAAATTATGAGCTTACAAAATAGTACGGGCCTGGCTGTGGTGCTGGTCTTTTCCCTGAGTACACTGTCGATCGCCGCGAATCGCGTCGGCACCGGTCGCGTGTCGGAGGACGTAAAGGCGCAGGCGCTTGTCAACTACGGCAAATTACCATTGAGCTTTGAAGAGAATCGCGGGCAGAGCGATGCGCGTGTGAAATTCCTGTCCCACGGAAGCGATTACTCGATTCTGTTAGCTCCTGCCGAAGTTTTCCTGAACCTGCAGGCGGCGGACAAAGCAAAGCATCAGTCCACCATACGGATCGGCTTTCCGGGCGCGAACTCAGCGCCGGGTGTGGCTGGCAGCGAGCGGCAAAGCGCCATCAGCAGCTACTTTATTGGAAACGACCCGGCCAAGTGGGTGACGGGCGCTCCAAATTTCGCCCGCGTGCATTATACGGAACTATATCCCGGGATCGATCTGGCCTTTTATGGAAACCAAGGGCGGCTTGAGTACGATTTTGTGGTTGCCCCCGGCGCCGATCCTAGGGCTATCGGGCTGGCTTTTGACGGCATCGATGGCATGCGCATCGATGGCGGCGGCGACCTGGTGGTGAGCACCGCGGCGGGCGAGGTGCGCCAGCACAAGCCCATCGTCTATCAGGACGGCGGCGGCCGGCGACAAACGATAAATGGCCGCTATGTCCTCCAATCTAACAACCGCGTGGCGTTCGAGGTCGGCAGGTACGACGCCAGCAAGCCTCTGATCATCGATCCCGTCCTCAGTTTTGCGACCTACCTGGGCTCACCTGGCGATGAATTGGATTATGCCCTTTCGGCAGCCGCCAGCCAGGCGACCTATCCGGCCGTTGCCGTGGACCCGCAGGGAAACGTCTACGTGACCGGCTACAACGGGGGAAGCGCCGCCACTTTTACCGGGCATCCAACGACGCTGGGAGGCGGCAAAGTCGACGTGTTCGTCGTCAAAATGAGTCCCACCGGAAGCTTGGTCTACGCGGTCGTTTTCGGCGGCGGCCTCACCGATATCGGTGGCGGAATCGCGGTGGACTCCTCAGGAAACGCCTATGTTACCGGGTATACCACCTCCTCTAATTTCCCCATTACGGCTGGCGCGCCGCAGACGAGCTTTTACGGTAATGGCAGCGACCCCAATGCATTCGTAACCGAAGTCAACACGGCAGGAACAGCTTTGGTCTACTCCACCTATCTCGGCGGAAGTGGCAGTTTCTGGGGGCGCGCCATCGCGGTAGATCATTCGGGAAACGCTTATGTGACGGGAACTGCATCGGCATCGGCCGGTACGTCCTTCCCCTTGGTCAAGGCCCTCTCAAGTATAGCGTCGGCCGGGTTTCTGACCGAAATCAACGCGGGCGGCACCACGGGATTTGCGTATTCGACATACCTGCCCGCTGGCATCGGGTACGGCATCGCCGTGGACAGCATTGGCGATGCCTACGTAACCGGCTCAAGCGGGACTGCCTCAACGCCTTCGCCCGCTCAAGGGTATGTCCTCAAAGTGAACGCCGGGGGTACGAGCGTGGGTTATGGGCCGGTTCTTTTGGGAACCGGCGCCACGGTCCAGACCGTAGGCTTCGGCATCGCACTGGACTCGCAAAACGACGCTTATGTCACGGGAATGACGAACGACCCGAGTTTTCCACAGATTACGTCGGGAGCTGCGCAAACTAAATATGGCGGCGGATCATACGACGGCTTTGCCCTCAAGCTGAACTCCAGTGGCAGCCTCCCCCCGGTGTACGGTACGTACATTGGCGGACTGGGCAGCAGCTTTATCCCGGAGCGCGGGTCGGGTATCGGAGTGGATGCGGAGGGGAACGCTTACGTGTCCGGCACCACCCAGTGCATCGGTTTTCCGGTGGCAAGCCCAATTTCCGGCGCCCGGAATGGCGGGCCGGCCGCATTAATGGAGGGCACGCTGAGCGGTTCGAGTTCCAATTGGTCGCCCACCACGCTAACAGGACCCTTCGACCAGGTTACCGCGTTGGCTTTCGATCCGACTGGCGCTACTCTTTACGCCGGCACCGGCGCGGTTAACGCCACCGGCGGTGGAGTCTACAAGCTGGCGAGCGGCTCGTGGACGTCCGCAACTAGCGGCATAACCTCCACAACGATTGACGCGGTAGCGGTAGATCCGAATGCATCGTCTACCGTTTATGCAGCCGGCAGCGGCCACCTCTATCAGACTACGAACAGCGGCACGAGCTGGACGCAACTGGCCCAGGCGGTGGGGACCTCTGCCGCGATAGCGATCGCCAAGACCGGCCCGCCTTCGACGGTGTATGCGGGATCCAGCACCGGCTTGATTTACAGCACCAGTCCTGGAACGTCATGGAGCACTCCTACGACGGCGCCAGGGTCAGGGGCCGTCTACACTCTGGTCGTGGATCCGAACAATGCGACGACAGCTTACGCGGGCACCCCCAGCGGCGTGTATCAGACAACCGATGGCGGCAAAATTTGGAGTGCGGTTAATACCGGATTGCCGACGATTTCAAGTGTGACTGTAGCTGTGACCAGCCTGGCCATCAACGGCTCAACGCGTACAATCTACGCCGCGACGGGGAATGGCTTGTTTTACACGACGAACGCCGGCTCCAGTTGGACGCAAGCGAATTTGGGATACCCGGAGCAGATTGTGAGCACGCCGTTGCTGGTGGCCGTAGACGCCGGCAACAACGTCTATGTAGCCTTTGAAGGATCCGGCATGGCCACTGCGACCGGTGGTGGCACCAGCCAAAGCGACTGGAGCGAGCTCACGTACAGTGGCCTGACGAACAACCAGATTTACGCTCTGGCTGTGCCGCCTAACAGCTCCGACATCGCATATGCCGGCATCGTTTCGGCCACCACCGCCTTCCTGACCCAGATCAGCCCCAGCGGCCAATCGTTCCTGTCGTCGACCTGCATCGGGGGATCGGACAACAACCTCGGCCAGAACATCGCCGTAACGCCGGGCGGCGCGGTATTAATGTCCGGCGCCACGATAGCCACCAATTTCCCGACCACACCGGGTGCCGTGCAGACCTTCAACGCCGGGCTCTATGACGCATTTGTGGTGGGAATCGATGTTCCGGCTGCCGAGATTAGCAGTCCCATGCCGGGAATCACGCTTTCGGGGAGTTTGGCGGACTTCTCGTGGGGCGCCGTTGGCGGAGCCACAGAGTATCAATTGACTGTGGGGACCACCCCGGGGGGATCCAATATCTTTTCCGGTACCACCGCTGGAACA